>CBINOW010000105.1:0-16564 GCA_966252395.1 uncultured Oleiharenicola sp.
GGCGATGTCCCACGGGTTCATGACCGGATCAGCCACGACATCGGCCCAGCCGGTGGCGAGCAGCAGGTAGGCATAGGCGTCGCCCCAGGTGCGGCAAAGCTTGGCGGATTTGGCCAGGCGGTCGAAAGCGGCGGCGTCCTGGTATTGGGCGGGCGTCAGCCAGTCGCAGGTGAGGAGCGTGGCGTCGGCGAGGCGCGTCGTCGCGCGGCAGCGGACCGGCGTGCCGTTGAGCGTGCTCGTGGTGCCGTCGCCGACCACGAGTTGTTTCAGGACCGGCTGGTGAATGCAGCCGAGCACGGGCTGGCCCTGATGGAGCAGGGCGATGAGCGTGCCCCAGAGCGGCACGCCGGTGATGAACGACTTGGTGCCGTCCACCGGGTCGAGCACCCAGACGAATTCCGCGTCGGTGCGATCAGGCCCGAATTCCTCGCCGAGAATGCCGTGGGTGGGGAACCTCGCCTTGATCATGCGGCGCATGAGTTCCTCGGCACCACGGTCGGCCTGCGTCACCGGCGAGGCGTCGGCCTTGGCTTCGACGGCGAGGTCGCGTCGGCCGAACAGGGGCAGGATGAACTCACCGCTGGCCCGGGCGAGTTCGAGCAGGAAAGCGTGATAGGGGGCGAGGTCCACGGAACGGTTTATGGCTCACGGAACACACGGAATACACGGAAAAAAGTCTGGGGTCCGGTTCGTTCTGTGTGTTCCGTGTGTTCTGTGGGCCAAACCTGGACTGACACGCCGATCCATTTCATCGACTTCGAGGGCAACGCGACCTCGGGTATTCTGGAATTCGGCGTGGTGACGCTGGCCGGCGGCGCGATCGCTGCCGCGCACACGCGGCTTTGCCGGGCTACCGGACGCGTCACCGCGGATGATACCAAAGTCCACGGTCTCAGCGCGGACGGACTGGCCTCGCAGGAATATTTTGCCGCCGAGTGGGAACGCTTCGCGGGGTTGCGGGCCACGGGCCCGCTGGCGGCACATTTCGCGCCGGTGGAGAATTCGCTGCTGCGGAAGGTGTGGCCGTATCCGCGCGAGGTGCCGGACTTCGCCCGCACCGGCAGAATCTCCACCGAGTGGGGGCCTTGGATCGATACCGGACGGCTTTACCCGCAGTTGTTTCCCCAGACGGGATCGTTCCGGCTCGAGGACTTGGTGAAACGGGCTGGTCTGCAAGCGGAGCTCGAGGCCGTGGCCCGGCGGCATTGTCCGCCTGAGCGCCGCCGTTACCACGCCGCGCTCTTCGATGCGCTGGCGGGTTCGCTGCTGCTGCTGGATCTGCTAAAGCGTCCGGAACTCGCGACGGCGACCATTCCTTGGCTGTTGCAGATGAGCACGGTGGATGGCGAAAAGCGCGACGCGCTGCAGCAAGGCGACCTGTTTTAGTCGAGCGGGTAGCGTCGCAAGCCAGTGAGCTGGGCCAATGTTCGTAATACGAACATGGGGTTGTGCACGAGGTAGCGACGCCAGAGACGGCGGGGCTCCGTGGCGAGGCGGTGCAACCACTCGAGACCGCTGCGTTGCATCCAGCGCGGTGCCTGGCGCACGCGGCCGGACAGGAAGTCAAAGGCGGCGCCGACCCCGATCAGCAGGCCGGTGTCGAGCGAGGGGCCGTGCGTGGCCATGAAGTGTTCCTGCGCCGGCGAACTGAGGCCCACCCAGATGACATCGGGGCGGGCGGTGGCGACTTGCGTGCGGAGATCGTTCAGCTCGGTGGCGTTCAGTTCGCGAAAGGGCGGCGTGAAGGTGCCGACCACCTGAAGACCCGGGAAGCGCGTGCTCAGTGCATCGCGCAGTTGCGGCGCCACGCCGTCGCCACCGCCGTAAAAGAAATGGCGCAATCCGGTGGCGCGGCCCGCGTCGCAGACGGTTTCCATGAGGTCAGGCCCATAGACGCGGGTCATGTGCTTGTGTCCGTGCCAGCGGCCGAGCCAGACGAGAGGCATGCCGTCGGGTGTGGTGAGGAAGGAGCGGTTGTAGGCGCTGCGCAGGAGGAGGTCCTTCCGCGCGAGGTTCACGTTGTAAGCCGTGGCGCAGCAAATGTGACCGAGCCCGTTCCGGCCGCGGGCCGTGAGCACCAGATCGCGGGCTTCGGCGAGCGAAAGAGCGGAAACCCCGGTGCCCAGGACATTAATGCGCGGAGGCGGCATGACGCACAATCTTGGGCGCGATACCGATGGCAGGCAATCCCTGCCCGGTGCCTCGTAAAATGAGCTTCGATGCGGTCAAGTCTTGCCGCGCGGAGCCGATCAGCCATGGTCCCGCCGTCACTTACCCCTAACCCCTGAAAAACAACGTGGCCTCTTTGACGACTCAAGGTCGAGTCGGTTGGCGTATGCCTGTAGCCGGAGGGCTGGGCTTTGTCGTGATTTTGGCGGTCGCGGCGGGGCTTTGGTGGCGCAACCACGACATTCTCAGCGATCTCTATGATTATTCCTCGGTGATCGCGGCTGCGGGCAAAATTGAAGCGGGCCTGAAACCCTATGTGGATTTTCGTTCCACCATGCAGTCCGCGACGTATCTGCTGAACCACGGAAGCGAAACCCTCTTTGGTCGGAATTATCAGGGCCTCACGGTCGGCGGCTTGGTGTTTCTTTTGCTCGGTGCGGCGGCGCTCTTCCGGATGTGGTCACGGGCCTGCGGGCTGTTTTGTGGGTTGGCGCTGACAGCAGCGGTGACGTGGTCCGGTCTCAGCCAGCATGTGGTGATTTTCTACAATCCCATCGGCATCTTGTGTCTGGCCCTCGTCGTGGCGGGAGTGGCGCATGATCCGAAGCTCTGGGGGGCGCCAACGCTGGAGCGCTGCGTGGTATTCGCGGCCGTGCTGTTGAGCGGATTGAACAAGATCAATTTCCACCTGCTCGGGCTGGCCTTGGCGGCGGTGCTGGTGGTCGAGGCGTGGATGGCCGGTCGCTTGCCCAAGCGCGACGCGGGGAGATCGCTGGTCCTTTTGGGTGTGGTCGGCCTGGTGTTGCCGGTGGTCGCCGAATGTCTTTGGACCGGAGCTTCTCCCCGGCTTTGGTATGACAATGTGATCGGGTTGGCGCAGGAGCGCTTGGAATATTGTGCGAGGCTTACCGATCCGACGGTCTATTTCGGACCGGCGCACGATTTGCACCGGCATATTCCCCTCAAGCAGCTAACCGCGCCCGGCCTGGCCCTGCTTCTGGCGGTGGGGGCGTGGGCGGCTTGGGTGCGCTGGCAAGCGGACGCGCCGATGGGGCGAAAGGTGGCGCGCCTGGGTGTGATTCTGGTTTATGTCGGCGGAGCCGCCGTGGGCGGGGTGCTGCTCACGATCACCAATGTGGAGATCATCACCTTGACAAGCCTGGCCTTCCTGATTGCTGCGGCGGGGCTGTGGGTTTCTGTGCAGGCCAAGGCGGAGGAGGCGAGTGTCAGGAACGTAGCGAGTTGGTCCTGGTTGGTCATTTTAGCCGGGGCCTTCTGGGCGGTGAACGGCGGTCTGGCCGCCTGGCGGGGATCGCGGGTGCTGTTTGCGCGGGAGGAATCGGACCGCAGCGTTTTCGTGCGGTTGGAGAATGCACCGATGGCACTCCGGTATCTGGAAGGGGTGCGTTTGGACGCCAATCTCCACGCCACCTTGCTCTTGGCCGCGCGTGAACTGGAGAAGACGGACGGTTCGACGGCCGGTGGAGAGGGAATTCTTTTCGGTCCGACCTTTGAGTGGATGGAGCGGGCCTATCCGCAGGCGATCATGCGGGGCATGCCGGTGTGGTATCATCTGGGCACTTCGTTGACGACGGAGGATACCGGTTGGCTGATCCGTCAGCTCGAAACCAATCATGTGCACCGGATCCTCGCGCACCCCGATTGGGAATCCTGGCCGGCTGACTTCCGTCAGTATTTGGAAAAAAGCTACCGTCCGATCCCGCTTGGCGCGGTGGGAGTGTTGAGAGAAATGCTGGGAGCGGAGAAGGCAGCCGCGGCCGGCGGCAGCTTTCAGAGCGGCGAACCGTTGGCGCTGATCGAGCGCACGGGTTCAAACCTGCATCTGCTTGGCTCACCACCCCCGCAGGGTTTCGATTTCTCCAGCAGCCCCTGGGGCGACTACCTGGGCGGCGGCGGTGCTTGGCAGTGGGATTGGACCAGGGGATTGTCGATCGTGGAAGGGCTGATGGTGGTGGGCCGGAATGATCCCCGCGATGCGGTGGACACGGTCAAAATCAGGGCCAGCACCCGCGAGTCGGACGCGAGCACGCAGACACTTTGGGAGACATCCATCCGCATCGAGCCCGGGCAGCAATGGGCACGCGTTCCTTTCCGTATCACACCCTATGGCAAGCCGGTGCGGATGAGTGTCGAGAACACGAGCGGCCAAGCGGCCGACTTCCGCGTGGGTTGTCGTGAACTGCAGATCAAGCAGACGACGGACAGTGACGAGGAACCGCCTCCGCCCACGACGGTGGCGGGAGCCATGGTGCGCATGGGCCCCACGGGGGGCAAAATGATGTGGCTGCGTTCAGCGGCTGAGAACCAGTCGGAAGCGCTCGCCTGGCAGACGGCACCCGTCGAAGTGTGGTCCCGGGTCGATGAACCCAGCGGAGCCTGGCGCGTGACTCTGGAAACAGGTTTGGCCTCGTCCGTTCAGCCGGGGACTTTGCCCGTGGCGATGTTGCTGTGGTATCGTGCGGGACGGGTGGAATTGCTTTCCCAACGAGCGATTGAATCGGGTCCGCTGAACGAGATCACGCTTGAGGCCTGGATGCCGGAACCGGGAGGGTGGATCGGGGTGGCCTTCCGTCCGATGGAGAGGGGCAAACCGTTCAACCTGCCGGTGCGCGTAAGGGCGCTGAATTATTGAAGAGATCAGGCCGGTCCAGTCGGCAGCACCGTGCGGCTGCGCAGGACGGCCACGAGTCCGAGCAGCACGAGGACCAGCAGGAGGGCGAAGGCGGGGCGGGCGCCGCCGGCAGCGACAATCGCGATGACCGCGGAAGTCAGCACGGTGCGCAGCACCCGGTCGTAGGCATGGAAGAATGAACCGACGCGGCCCATGACCTTGTTGTCCACGAGATGCAGCAGGGCCGCGCTGCGGGCGACGCGGCTGCCGGCGTTGCCGAAGCCGAGCAGCAGGGCGGCGGCAAGATAGAGCGGGATATTCGGAAACAACACCAGCAACGCTGCGCCCAAGGCGAAGAGGGCCATGGTGATCGGCACCGTGCGGCGTGCGGAGTGGGTTGCGATCAGGCGGGGCAGACTGAAGCCGGCGAGGACGGCGCCCGCGGCGAAGACGATTTCGCCCGCCCCGAAGACCCAGGCGCCGGCTCCGAGGGTCTGGGCAATATAGATCGGGAAAAGGTAGTTGCCGACCATGACGGCGATGAACGGCATGAGCGAAGCGGCGAAGAAGACGGTGAGTTGCGGCCGTTCCCTCAGCCACTGCCAGCCCTCCGCGATGGCGCGCCAGGCGGAAACGCGGTTGGCGGACGCACCTTCCGCGAGGTGGGTGCTGCGGTAGGGAATCGTGGACTGGACCACGAAGCTGAACAGGTATGTGCCCGCGTCGATCAGCAGGATGGTCGGCAGGCTGACGTGCTCGACGAGCACGGCGCCGAGGCCGCCCGAGATCATCATCGCGGTCTGGCCCTGGATTTCCATGAGGCCCATGAGCGACTGGTATTGGGATTTGTCGAAGACCTGTTGGAGGAACGCGAATTTGGCCGGGTAGTGCAGCGTGTAATAGAGCATGCCGCAGAAGTAGATCGCAGAGAGGGAGGCGACGCTGTAGCCGCCGGCCATGAGGACAACGCCGGCCATGACCGCCGTGGCGGCGAAGCCGAAAAGCTCGCTGCCGAGCAGCATGCTCTTGCGCGAGTGATGGTCCACCCAGACGCCGTAATAGGGCATGAACAGAAACAGGGCGATGGTGGTGACAACCGTGACCGTGCCGTAGGCGGAGTTGCCTCCGGGTTGCTGCACGAGCAGCCACGGCACGGCGAAGATGGTCACGCCGGAGCCGATCGAGCCGGTGATATTGGCGAGCAGGAGACGCCGGATGCGGGAATCGCGGAGCAGTTCCTTCATGGGCGGCTCAGCTTCCGGCGGGGGACAGTCTCACGGGGCGGGACATGCGGTGAAAATCGGCTTCGGGCCGCGGCTGGCAAGCAGCCAGTGGCTGGGACACCGGTGCAGCGGGCATCGGATCACACCGAGGCACCCGCGTGGAGAGGCGGGATCAAAACCACTTTTTGCGCTTCAGGTAGATCCAAGTCAGCGCGGTGAAGAAGATCATCACGGCGAAGGCGCCTTGGTAGCCGTATTTGGAGCGCAACTCGGGCATGCCCTCGAAGTTCATGCCATACCAGGTGCCGACGACCATGACGGGGATGGTGATGGCGGTCAGGGCGGTGAGGAACTTGATGCCCTCGTTGGCCTCGATGGCGGCCTTGTTGAGGTAGATGTCGAACGCGAGCAGCAGGCGTTCGTGGTAGCTGATCACGGTTTCGTCGAGCCGGGCGAGGTTGTCGCGCAGGTCGCGGTAGTAGGGCAGCAGGGTGTTGCGGATCATCTTGCTGTCGCCGCGGGCGAGGCGCTCGATGATCTCTCGCTGGGGGCGGAGGATCTGCCGGAGCTTGGAGAAGTCGCCGCGCACCTGGAGCAGCTCGTTGACCAGTTCCTGGTTGGAGGCCTTCCGCAGCACGGTTTCCTCGATCTCCTCCAGTTCCGTGTGCAGCTCGGTGAGCATCGGCGCGTAGTTGTCGATCATCAGATCGAGCAGCGAGTGGGCGAGACGGTCACCGCCGCGGGGGCCCGGGCCGGCATTTTTGCCGAGGCGCTCGATGAGGGCGTTGACCGAGCGCAGGGGCGTGCGGTGGAAAGTGACGAGGAATTCCTTGCCGAGGAACAGGTCGAGCTCGGTCGAGGCGAATTTTTCCTCGCGCGAGTAATCAACCGCGTGCGTGACCAGAAACAGGTAATCCTCGTAGTCCTCGATTTTGGGCAGCGGGCTGGGCGTGAGACAGTCCTCGATGGCCAGAGGGTGGAACTGGAAGAGGCCCTCGAGGACGGCCTTGGTCTCCTCGTCGGTGGGGTTGTCGAGGTCCACCCACACGATCAGGCCCTTGTCGCCGTGCACGAGGCGCAACGCCTCCAGCTCGAGGTCGCGGCCGACCAATTTGCCTTCGCTGAAGATGAAGGAGTGGATCATGGACGGGCCGGATGCTCACGGGCGACGCCGGGCGAGGCAAGCTTGGGGTGGATCGAACCTTCACGCGCTAGGCGCGCTCACGATAACCTGCCGCCTTGGCGGACGATCACTTCACCGGGCCGAGCAGCTTGTTCTCGAGCTCGATGACGGTGGCGATGAAGGCCTCGGGGGTCGGGGCGGCCATCAGGGCGGAGCGGCTGGACTCGTCCTTGATCAGGCGGCAGAGCGCGCCGACGAGGATCAGGTAGTCGGTCGGGTTGTTCTTGGGCGTGCCGAGCACGAACATGAGCTTCACCGTCTGGTTGGAATTCTCGAACAGCACGCCGTTGGTGCTGCGGCCGACGGCGAGCACGATCTTCTTCACGTGCTCGGTGCGGGCATGGGGCAGCGCGATCTCGTTGCCGAGACAGGTCGTGTCGAGGCGCTCGCGCGCGAGCAGTTCGTTGTAGAAACCCTGGAAGTTGACGACGTTGGCGTCGGCCTCCAGCAGCTTGGCGGTCTCCTGCAGGGCGGCGGTGCGCTTGGTGCTTTGCAGCGAAAGAATGATGCGCTCAGGAACAAGAAGGCTGGAGAGACGGGCGGCCATGATCGGAGAAACTTCTAAGAGATTCACGGCTCCGGTGAAGGCAAGGCCGGAAGTGGGGCGATCGTGTGACGTGCCGAGGGGTGATTTGGGATTGCCTGCCGGTGCGGTGTGGGCCGGAGTCATCGGCGATGCTGAACAGCACATGGATGGCGGACGCGCGGTGGGCGAAGGACGGGCGCGGAGCCCTGGTGCAGATCGGCCTGGTGACCTTCGGCATCCTGGCGCTGGAGCTCGCGCTGATCCGGTGGACCTCCTCGCAGGTCAGGATTTTTGCCTACTTCAACAACATCGTCCTGATCTCCGCCTTTCTCGGCATGGGCCTGGGCGTGGCGCTGGGCCGGCGGCGACCGGGACTGCTGCACCTGGCGATGCCCGTGCTGCTGCTGCTGGCCCTGGTGTTCGGGTTCTCCGATGCGTTGGGGCTGGTGCACATGCGTTTTCCGGACAACACGATCTCGCTCTGGGGGGCGGAGAACGCCGCGGATCCACTGGAATTTGCGCGCAGCCTCGGGATTTTTTTGGCCCTGATCGGCGGCGTGGTCGGGTTGTTTCTATGCGCCGGTGCGCCGCTCGGTTATCTGTTCGGTCG
Source organism: uncultured Oleiharenicola sp. (assembly GCA_966252395.1). GTDB lineage: Bacteria > Verrucomicrobiota > Verrucomicrobiia > Opitutales > Opitutaceae > Lacunisphaera. Next base: position 8,344 of record CBINOW010000105.1, read on the forward strand.
TAGCGAGCCGCTGAAGTCGTATGCCGCCGACCTGACCGGTTCCTTGCTGGGCATTGTGGTCTTCACCCTGGTGTCGTGGATGGAGTGGGGGCCCGGTGTCTGGCTGGCGGTGGGCGCGGTGCCGTTTGCGTGGCTGTCGCGCCGTTTCCTCTCGGTGGCGGCGTGTCTGGTCGTGATCGCGCTCGGCCAATACTCGGTGCGCGATGCCTGGTTCTCACCCTACAATCGCATCGTATTGAACAAGGAGTCTCCCCTCTCCCTGCAGCTGGAGGTAAACCGGGATTTCCACCAATACCTGCACGACTTTTCGGACAAGCGGGTGGCGGCTCCGGACCTGAGCCCGCAGGTGCGGGAATACCTGACCAGCCTGCGGGAGCTCTACAACCTGCCCTTTGCGATCAACCCGAGCCGCAACTCGGCCCTCATCGTCGGTGCCGGGACGGGCAACGACGTGCAGGCGGCCCTGCGCAACGGTTACCGGCAGGTCACCAGCGTGGACATTGACGGACGCATCATCGCGCTGGGCCGCGCGAACCATCCCGAACAACCCTACGCCGATCCGCGCGTGCGCCCGGTGGTGAATGATGCGCGCGCCTACTTCCAGCAGAATCGCGACGAGAAATTCGACGTGGTCTGCTTCGGCCTGCTCGACTCGCATTCCATGGTCTCGGCCATGAGCACGCTGCGGCTCGACAACTACGTCTATACTGAGGAAGGCATCCGGGCCGCCTGGGAGCGAGTGGGGCCGGGCGGCCACCTGTCGCTGGCCATCTCGTGTTTCGCGGGCCACTGGTTCTTTGAACGGCTTTATTGGACGGTCACCAAAGCCACGGGGCGCGAGCCCATCGCCATGTATAGCCCGCTGCACAGCGTGGTCATCACCTACATTGTGCCACGGGACGGAGTCGTGCTCGATGCGGCCGAACTCGCCAAACGCCCGCGCGTCGCGTCGCACATGCGCAGTTCGGAGATCCTGACGCCGAGCGACGACTGGCCGTTCCTCTATATCCGGCCGGGCGTATTCCCGTGGGGCTATCTCGTGGTGCTGGGCTTCATCGTCGTGCTCGCCGGCGTGACCGTGCCGGCGGCCTTCGGTTTCAGGCAGCAGCCGCTCGGTCGCACGGACTGGGCGCTGTTCCTCATGGGCGCGGCCTTCCTGCTGATAGAGACGCGCGGGGTGACGAGCATGTCGCTGCTGTTCGGGTCCACGTGGATCGTCAACGCCTCCATCTTTGGCGGTATCCTGGTCTTGGTGCTGGCGGCCAACCTGGCGGTGTTGCGCTGGCGGCTGACGGAGGCAATGCCGTGGTTCTGGGGGTTGTTCCTGGCCACCGCGCTGCTTTATTTCTTTCCGGTGGGCTGGCTGCACAGTTTGCCGATGCTGCCGCGCGGTGTGCTGGCGGGGTTGCTGGCCGGATTACCGGTGGGCATGGCCGGCGTGATCGTGCCGATCTTGCTCGCGAAGTCCGCGCGCCCGGAAGTCGCCCTCGGCGCCAACCTGCTCGGTGCGGTGTTGGGTGGATGCCTGGAGTATTTCTCGATGCTGGGCGGACTGCGGTCCACCGCGCTGATGGCGCTGGTGCTGTATCTGCTGGCGTTCCTGCTGCTGCGGCGGAAGACGGCTGCCGCCACCGCATAAAAAAGGCGCGCCGGTGGGCGCGCCTTGGGAGGACAAGGAAGCCCGCGCGGAGCGCGGACTCCACCTTAGGCTGACGGGGTTTCCATCGGCGGGTTGCTGTTGGCGGCCTCCTCCTCGTCGGATTCGACGACCTTGGCGATGGCGAGGAGCTTGTCGCCTTCCTCGAGGTTGACGAGGCGGACACCCTTGGCGCCGCGACCGGTCTCGCGAATTTCCTTCACGCGGGTGCGGATGCTCTGGCCCTTGGCGGTGAGGAGCATGATCTCGTCGGTGTCACGGACGCTGAGCGCACCGGCGACGGCGACAGAGCCGTCATCAGGGAGGTCGATCGCGATGACGCCCGTGCCGCCGCGGCGGGTCTTGCGGTAGTCGCCGAACGGGGTGCGCTTGCCAATGCCGTCCTCGCGGGCGACCAGCAGGCGGGCCTCGTGGTCGCAGACTTCGAGCGCCTGGAGGTAGTCGCCGGTCTTCTTGAAGCGCATGCCGGTGACGCCGCCGGTGAAGCGGCCTTGCGGGCGCAGACCGAGTTTGGGCCCTTCGGCTTCCTCGCCCTCGGCGGGTGCGGCGGGGGCCTCGGCGCCCTCGGCCACTTCGTCCGCTTCGGCGGCGCCTTCGTAGAAGCGCACGGCCTGGCCCTGGTGGGAGACGAGGATGATCTCGTTGGAGCCGTTGGTGAGGATGGCGCCGACGATGTCGTCGCCCTCGGCGAGCTTCATGCCGCGGATGCCGCCCTCGCGGGTGGCACCCTCGTATTCGGCGAGGGCCGTCTTCTTAATGGCACCGCTCTTGGTGGCCATGACCACGAAGTGCTCGGGCGTGAACTCCTTCACGCAGAGGAGCGCGGCGAGTTTCTCGCCGTTGGTGAGACGCAGGAAGGAGGCGACGGACTTGCCCTTGGCCGTGCGGGTGCCCTCAGGGATATCGTAAACCTTCTTGGCGTGGCACTGGCCCGTGCTGGTGAAGAAGAGCACGTAGTCGTGCGTCGAGGCGGTGAAGAGGTTTTCGACGAAGTCGTCCTCGTAGGTCTCGGCGCCGATGACGCCCTTGCCGCCGCGCTTCTGCGAGCGGTATTCGGCGACGGGGGTGCGCTTGATGAAGCCGAGGTGGGAGACGGTGATGACAGCGCCCTCGTTGGGAATGACGTCCTCCATGCGGAGGTCGCCGGCGTCGTCGATGATCTCGGTGCGGCGCGGGGAGGCGTATTTTTCCTTCAGCTCGAGCAGCTCCTGCTTGATCAGCGCGAGGAGCTTGGCCTCGGAGTCGAGGATGCCTTGGAGCTCTTCGATGAGCTTCATGAGCTCCAGGTATTCGGCTTCGATCTTGCCGCGCTCCAGGCCGGTGAGCTGGTAGAGGCGGAGCTCAAGGATGGCGTTCGTCTGGATCTCGGAGAGCGGATACTTCGCCATCAACCGCTGCTTGGCCTCCTCCTTGTCCTTGGAGGCGCGGATGATCTTCACGAAGTCATCGAGGTTATCGAGGGCAATGATGTAGCCCTCGAGGATGTGGGCACGCTCCTTGGCGCGGGCGAGGCGGAACTGGGTGCGGCGGGTGACCACGTCGCGACGGTGGTCGATGTAGCACTCGAGGAGTTCCTTGATGTTCATCTGCTTCGGCCGCTTCTTGTCGAGGGCCAGCAGGATGACGCCGAAGGAGGATTCGAGGGCGGTCTTCTGGTAGAGCTGGTTGATGACGATCTGGGACTGCTCGCCACGCTTCAGCTCGATGACGATGCGCGTGTTTTCATCGGACTCGTCGCGCAGGTCGCGGATGCCGTCGAGTTCCTTCTCGCGCACGAGCTCGGCGATGCGGAGCACGAGCGAGGCGCGGTTCACGTTATAGGGAATCTCGGTGATGACGATCTGCTCGCCGCCGCCCTTGAGTTCCTCAGTGTGGGCCTTGCCACGGGTGCGGACGATGCCGCGACCGGTGGTGAGGTAGGACTTGATGCCGGCGCGGCCGTTGATGTAGCCGCCGGTGGGGAAGTCGGGCCCGGGAATGTAGGAGACGACCTCGTCCACGCTGATCGAAGGCCGATCGATGATGGCGCAGGCGGCCGCGATGATCTCGCCGAGGTTGTGGGGCGGGATGTTGGTCGTCATGCCGACCGCGATGCCGGTCGAGCCGTTCATCAGGAGGTTCGGCAGGGCGGACGGAAGGACGGTCGGCTCGGTGGTGGACTCCTTGTAGTTCGGGGCGAAGTCCACGGTCTCCTCCTCGATGTCCTTGAGGAGTTCCTCGGCAACGTCGCGCAGGCGGGCCTCGGTGTAACGGTAGGCGGCGGGCGGATCGCCGTCCACGGAACCGAAGTTGCCCTGCGGATCGATCAACGGGTAACGCATGACCCAGGACTGGGCGAGGCGGACGAGGGTGTCGTAAACGGAGGAGTCGCCGTGCGGGTGGTAGTTCTTGAGCACTTCACCGACAACGCCGGCGCACTTGTCGAAGGCGCGATTGTGCAGCAGGCCTTCGCGGAGCATCGCGTAGAGGATGCGGCGCTGGACGGGCTTCAGGCCGTCCCGGGCGTCCGGCAGCGCACGCGAGATGATGACCGACATCGAGTAATCGATGTAGGCCGTCTGCATGATGTCGGTGATGTTGGCCGTCGAAAGTTTTTCGTTAGCGGTATACACGGAAAAGAGGGCGAAAGGCTGAAGGTGGAAGGCAGGAGGCGCGCGTAGGGATCAAACGTCCAGATACTGGACGTTGAGGGCATTGTCCTCGATGAACTGGCGGCGCGGCGGGACCTCGTCGCCCATGAGGAGGGTGAAGAGGGCGTCGGCTTTGGCGGCGTCGGCGATGTTCACCTTCAGCAGGCGGCGTTTGTCGGGGTCCATCGTGGTTTCGTAGAGCTGCTTCGGGTTCATTTCGCCGAGACCCTTGTAGCGCTGGATGGAGAGGCCCTTGCGGCCGTTGGCGCGGATCTGACCGATGATGTCGAGCGGGGAGAACAGCTCGGCCTTGGTCTCGTTCTTGGTGGCGGCGTTTTCGGTGAAGATGTAGCGCGGCTTGTCGGACGGGGCGAAGGACGAGATGTCGAGGCCGGCTTTGGCGAGGGCCTTGAGGAGCTTGGTGAGTTCGTTGGCTTCGAAGATCTCGTGGATGGTGACGCGCCGGGTGACCATGGGCGCGGTCGAGGCGGTGGCGGCGGGCTGGTCGGGATTGGCGGCCATGAAGGCGGCGCGGGCTTTGTCGTCGGCGAGGAACTGGTGGCTCTCCTTGTTGCCTTCGCGGATGCGGGCGATGTAGCGCGGGAGCTCGTGGGTATCCTTGTTCTGCTGGTCGAGATACTCGGCGAGACCGGCGCCGTGGCGGGTGATGCCGTGGCCGAGCTTGTCGAGGGCGGCGAGCATCTCGATGATCTGGTCGAGTGCTGCGGGCGCGAGCGGAGGCGAGCCGGCGGCGGCGGGGGAGATGAGGATGTCCTCGGCGCCGAGTTCGAGCAGGATGCGGTTCAGCTGCTCGTCGTTGTCCACGTATTGCTCGCGCTTCTTGCGCTTGATTTTGTAGAGCGGCGGCTGGGCGATGTAAACGTAGCCGCGCTCGATGATGCCCTTCATCTGGCGGTAGAGGAAGGTGAGGAGCAGCGTGCGGATGTGGGAGCCGTCCACGTCGGCGTCGGTCATGATGATGACGCGGTGGTAGCGGGCCTTGTCGGCGTTGAACGAGGCGTCGTCCTCGCCGGTGCCGATGCCGGTGCCGATGGCGGTGATGAGGGTGCGGATTTCCTCGTTGGAGAGGACCTTGTCGAGCTGCGCCTTCTCGGAGTTGATGAGCTTGCCGCGGAGCGGAAGGATGGCCTGGTAACGGCGGTCGCGGCCCTGTTTGGCGGAGCCGCCGGCGGAGTCGCCCTCGACGATGTAGAGCTCGCACACGGCCGGGTCCTTTTCGGAGCAGTCGGCGAGTTTACCGGGCAGGCCACCGCCGGAGAGGGCGCCCTTGCGGATGGTCTCGCGGGCCTTGCGGGCGGCCTCGCGGGCGCGGGCGGCCATGAGGGACTTCTCGATGATGCGCTTGGCGACGGGCGTATTGCTCTCGAAGTAGAACATCAGGCCCTCATAGGAGGCGGAGCCGACGATGGACTCCACCTCGGGCGAGAGCAGCTTCACCTTGGTCTGCGACTCGAACTTAGGGTCGCTGTGCTTGATGGAGATGACGGCGGCGAGGCCCTCGCGCACGTCGTCGCCGGTGATCTGGGGATCCTTGTCCTTGAGAATGTTGTTGGCCTTCGCGAACTGGTTGATGGCGCGCGTCAGGGCCGAGCGGAAGCCGGAGAGGTGGGTGCCGCCATCCGGGTTGTGGATGGTGTTGGTGTAGCAGAGGACGAGATCGTTGTAGGAGTCGTTGTATTGGAGAACGAGCTCGAGGTGGATCTCGGCGGGTTTGCCGTCGATCTGGGTGTGGGACTCCTTGGCGATGCGGACGGGCTTGGGGTGCAGGGCGTTCTTGCCCTGGTTCATCTGCTTCACGAACTCGACGACGCCGTCCTTGTAGAGGTAGGTCTCGGGCTTCGGGTCGGCGGGACGCTCGTCCACGAAGGAGATTTCGAGGCCGGAGTTGAGGAAGGCCAGTTCGCGGAGGCGGCGGCTGATGGTCTCGGCCTTGAAGACGGTGGTTTCCTTGAAGATCTCGGGGTCAGGCTTGAAGGTGATGAGCGTGCCCGTGCCCTTGGCCTTGCCGATCACCTCGAGCTTCTTGGTGGTCTTGCCGCGCTCGAAGGTCATGTGGTGGATCTGGCCGTTGCGGGAGACCTCGACCTCGAACCACTCGGAAACGGCGTTAACGCACTTGGCGCCGACGCCGTGGGTGCCGCCGGAGAACTTGTAGCCGCCCTGGCCGTATTTGCCGCCGGAGTGGAGGGTGGTGAGCACCATCTCGACGCCGGGAATCTTGTATTGCGGGTGGATGTCCACCGGGATGCCGCGGCCGTCGTCGCGGATGGAGATCGAGCCGTCCAAATGAATCGAGACCTCGATCTTCTTGCAGTGGCCGGCGAGATGCTCGTCCACGGAGTTGTCGAGCACCTCGGAAACGCAGTGGTGCAGAGCGCGTTCATCGGTGCCGCCGATATACATGCCGGGCTTCTTCCGGACGGCCTCGAGGCCTTCGAGTTTGCCCAGTTTGGAGGCGTCGTAGGTCTCGGCGGAGGGCTGATTTTGCGCGGCGTGGGGGGCGTCGTTCTGGTCGGACATTCAGGTCAAAAAAGTAAGACAAAAACGTCTCGAAATGCACGGGTTTGGACAACGTTTTTCTAGGCAAAACGGGAGTTATTTTCAGGAGAAAATCGTCCCTCCAAGAGTCCTGCCTGCCAAGGGTTAGCAAGAGCCCTAAAACGGCTCCCGGGCGAAGGGCGGGAAACGGGGTTCAGGGGCGGTCCAGGGGACTTAAAATCCCGTCCCAAGGGTTTCCGTTGACCAAGGGGCAGGGGCTCGCAGAGTGGCCGAGCATGGCCGCTTTCAGCATCGCTCACTTGCTCACTCTCCAAGAACGCGACAGCCGACGACTGACCCTTGAGCAGCAATTAAAGAGCGTGCCCCGCGAGATCGCCGCCGTCGAGGCCCGCATCTCCGCCGAAAAACAGGCCATCGAGGCCGCGAAGGCCGAATGGCACGGTCTGGAGTCGAAGAAGAAGCTCCTAGAAACGGATATTCAGTCCGCCGAGGGCAAAGTTGCCAAATACCGGACCCAGCAGCTGGAAGTGCGTAAAAACGACGAATACCGGGCCCTGACCCATGAGATTGAGACCACGGAGGCGGTTATCAGCGGGTTTGAGGAGGAAGAGCTCAAGATCATGTATCTGATCGATGAGGCGAAAAAGCGCTTTGTCGCGGCGGAGGCTGAGCTGAAAACGAACATTGCCGGCCACGAAACGAAGATCCGCACCCTGCGGGAACGCGAAATTCAGCTGCAGGGGGAGCTGAAAATCGCGGTGGAAGCGGTCGCCGCCGCCCGACCGGCGGTCACGGAGGCGCAGCTAAAAATCTACGATCGCCTGGCCGTGAAGCCCGGCCACCCCGTGTGCGTGCCAGTGCAGGGCGACAAGTGCGGTGGCTGTCACCTGAAGGTTCCGCCCCACATTACCTCCGCCGCGAAGACCGGGTCGGAAATTGCCACTTGCGACCAGTGCGGACGCATCGTTTATTGGGCCCCCTAGTTTCGGAGCCAGATCTTCGCTCCGGGTTCATTGAACAAGGAGAGGAAAGTCCGGACACCACAGGGCAGGATTCCCCGCGAAAGGGGGGACACGGCGCGTCAAGGCGACGTGATGGACAGTGTCACAGAGAACAAACCGCCCTGTTCGACTCGCCGCAAGGCGGCTCGCTCAGGGTAAGGGTGAAAAGGTGGGGTAAGAGCCCACCGCGCCGAAGGCAACGACGGCGGCACGAAAAACCCAATCCGGTGCAAGACTGAATAGGCGGCTGGCCGGCCCGGCCTACAGCCGCGGGTTAGTCGCACCCGCCTATGCGCCGCGCAAGCGGCGCATAGGCGCGGCACGTCCTCTTTCGGGAGGGCTGGAGCGAAATGAAGATCGCGGCGCGCACGCGCCGCACAGAATCCGGCTTACCGGCTTCGAGACTAGTCTGA
>CBINOW010000106.1:0-16183 GCA_966252395.1 uncultured Oleiharenicola sp.
TCCGAAAGGAACGCCGATCTACCTGACGTACATCACCGCGCAGGTCAGGGAAGGCTCGCTGGTCTTGTTCACCATCTACACCGATATGCGTGCCATCGCCGCGGCGTTGGAACCGGAATGGCGCAAGGCAGGACGCCCTTTCCTCATGCAGGGAGCTGAACTCTCCCGCACGGAACTCGCGCAGCAGATGCGCAGCCTCGGCAACGCGATTTTGTTCGGCACCGACAGTTTCTGGACCGGCGTGGACGTGCCCGGCGCAGCCCTCTCGCAGGTCATCATCACCCGCCTGCCCTTCGATCCCCCGACCCATCCGATTACCGAAGCCAAGTGCGAGCACATTCGCGATGCGGGCGGCAATCCGTTCAACGAGCTGACCCTGCCCGACGCGCTCATCAAGTTCCGGCAGGGCGTGGGCCGGCTCATCCGCAGCAAAACCGACCGCGGCCTTATCACGATCCTGGATGCGCGCGTGCTCGCCAAGACCTATGGCCGGGAGTTTCTCGGCAGCCTGCCAAACCCGGCTTACGAGCGTCTGGATCGCGAAAACCGGGAGCGTGTTTTTCGGCCTTTCCCTTGAGCCAAAAGCTGCCACTAGTCATCGCACCTCTTAAATGAAGCTTAGCACTTTCGCCCAAACCGACGTCGGTCGTGCCCGCCCCGAAAATGAGGACAGCTACCTCTGCAACGACAAATTGGGCATTTACGCCGTCGCCGACGGCATCGGCGGGCTTCCGTCCGGTGGGCAGGCCAGCCAGCTGACCGTGAGCACCTTGCAGAAGATTGTCAGCGAACATGCGGTCGGACAAAAACTGAACTATGAGCGCATCATCACCGAGATTAACGACCAGGTGTTCAAGCTCGGCCGTGTGCTGAGCCCGCAGTTCGGCATCGGTTCCACCCTCACCTTTGTCCACATCACCGGTGTGAAACTGCACTTCGGTCACGTCGGTGACTCCACCGCCCTGCGTCTGCGCTCGAAGGCGCTCGAGCAGCTCACGATTGACCACACCATCGAGACCGAACTGAAGCAGCGCGCGGCCCGCGGTGAACCGCTGGCCCTGCTCATGGAAAACCGCAACGCCCTCACCCGCTGCATTGGCCAACCCCCGCCGATCGAGGGAGACTGTTTCTCCCACACCATCCTGCCCCGCGACCGCTATCTGATTTGCAGCGACGGCATCACCCGCTTTGTGGCGCAGGAGGAGATCGCCAAGGTGCTGACCGACGCCACCACCCCCGAGGACGCCGTTAAAACGCTTATCGATCGCGCCAACGAACGTGGTGGCCTCGACAACTCGACAGGCGTCGCACTTTTCTTCGATTAAGCGATGCACCCCGCCGGAGCCTGCCTGCAGGCAACCCGGGACCCTCGCTGGCACAGATAACCGTGTCGCTTTCCCGCTCCGAACATTTCGCCGCGCTGGTGGCAAAGCAGCCGGACAACGAGCTGTTCCGCTTCAGCCTCGCCCAAGCGCTGCTCGCCGAAAGCCGGCCTGAAGACGCTCTTGAACACTTGGAATTTTGCGCCCGCCGCAAAGCCGACTGGATGATGCCACGGATACTCCTCGGTAAGGCCCTCATCGGTCTCAACCGCCGCGCCGGGGCCAAACCCTGGCTCGAAGAAGCGCTCCAACTCGCGGTGGAGCAAAACCACGAAGCGCCCGAGCAGGAATTAAGGTCCCTGCTGGATGCGCTCTGACGGGGGCATCGGGCAAAGGCCTGAGCAAAAAAAATGCCGCCCCGTTCGAGGGCGGCACGAAAGCAGTTATGCTGGATCAGCGGCGCTTGCGCAGCGCGACGAGCCCGAGGAGGGCGGCGCCAGCGAGAGCCAGGGTCGAACCAGAATCCGGGACCGACGGAGGCGTCTGGGCAACAACCGTCAGACGGGTTTCCTTGAGATAAGTATCACCCTTCACCGCCTTGACGGTGTATTTCAGGATGCCGTCAGCACCGATATCAGCCAAGATGTTGATGTAGGTGGTGAGATCGTAGGAGTAGAGATCATACGAAATCAGGTTGGTGGTGTAATTGATCGTGCCATCCACCTCTTGATTGTCAGCGATCTGCTGCGCGGTCGAACCGACAAAAATGTCCACTTCCTCCAAATTACCCGTGTTCGTGGTGGTCTGATAATACCCGCCGGTGGACACCCACTGCTTGTAGAGCTTACCGCAGTAGTAATAATATTTGTAGTAACCGGTCTTTACGAACGTGGTGGTGGTGTCCGCATCATTGTCATCCGCAAACCAGAAGTCCGCGGTAACGCTGGTGATGTCCAAGCCGGTGGACCAATTCGGATCATCGGAGATATCCCACGTTCCGTAGTAGCTCTGGCCCTGAGCTAGAAATTTGTAGGAATTCAATCCCTTCAGGTTCCAGTCCACGAACGTGAAGCTGCTCGCTTGGGCTGAGCAGCACAGGCAAAGGGCGGCTAGTGCGAGGAAAAGTTTGGCGCCGATGGTTTTCATCATTGGCCAACTAAATGCATCAGGAATGCCATAGTCGCAAAAGACTGTATAATCCAATGCATGTCGTTACAGCGTAATAGATAAAGATATTAATAGTCCCAGTTGGCCCTAGTCATAGGGCCCTCCAGTCTTATTTAATGTCAAAAATTCCGACAAAAGACCTAGCTGCCCTTACAGTCATGGGATCAGCCAATTTTGCTCGCGCCCGATCCCACTCCATCCCTCACCCCCAAAGCGGAGCCGGATATTGGCCTTTCCCCACGAGTTCCCCAATCGCCACCTGCGCTGCGCCCAGATCCTCCTTGTAGGTGAGGCCAAACCAAGCGTCCGCCGAGCGATGCAGCGCGATGCGGGCTTCGCCGCTTTGGTTCAACTCGCTCAGGCAGGTCGGCAAATAGATTTCCGCTTTCGGGTCATGCCCCCGGCTCTCTAGAAATGCCCGAAACTTCGCCTCCAGCTGAGGAAATACGGCCGGCGTGAACCCCCAGAAGTTCATGGACACGATCTCGTCGCCGGTCAGCTGCCGCACGATACCCGTCGCATCAGTATAACGCGCACCGCCGCTGATTTTTTCGATCTTGGTCACCTCCGTGATGCCCTTCAGCCGGCCACCGGCGTCCATCGCGCACAACCCGCGGCTGACCGTGCCGTGCTCAGACAAGGTCTGGCTCAACGGATAACCTACCATCGCGTAGTCCGACGACGCTGCAAAATGCGCCGCCAGCGTCCTGTAAGCCGAGGCCCCGTAGAAGTCGTCCGCATTGATCACGGCGAACGGCCCGCGCACCGCCGGCTGCGCCGCGAGCGTCGCATGCGCCGTGCCCCACGGCTTGGTTCTTTCAGGTGGAACCTGCGCTCCGCGCAGGTTGGCCGAGAGTTCCTGAAAAACATACTGCACATCCATCCGCTGCTCCAGCCGACGTCCGATCGTGTCGCGAAAGTCTTTCTCGATGTCTTTGCGGATCACGAGCACCAGCCGACCGAAGCCCGCACGCAAGGCGTCATAGGCCGAGTATTCGATGATCAGTTCGCCGTGCGGCCCGACGGGCTGCACCTGCTTCACACCGCCAAACCGGCTGCCCATGCCCGCGGCAAGAATGACGAGATCGTAGGAGGGATGATTCACGGGGTGATGGAAGAACGGAAAAATCCCTCCGTAAAACAAAAACCCGCACCGACATCATGTGTCATGCCGCCGCTGCCATCGCTCCAACGCCGCCCTGAGATTGGACTCGCGCACGGGTTTGCTGATGTAGTCGTCCATCCCCGCGGCGAGACACTTTTCACGGTCACCCTCCATGGCGTTCGCGGTCATGGCGATGATGTGGATCGGCGGACGCTGACGGCCGCCAACGCCGCCCTCACGCTCGTGCCTCCGGATCAGCTGCGTCGCCTCGTAACCGTCCATTTCCGGCATCTGGCAGTCCATCAGGATCACATCATAAGGAGTTTCTTCCAAAGCCCGCAGAACCTCCCCGCCATTGACAACGACATCGGCGGTCAGACCGAGTCTGGCTAGCTGCCCGAGCGCCACCTTCTGGTTCACGGCGTTGTCCTCCGCGAGGAGCACCCGCGCCTTGAATCCCGCGCCCAGGCCGCTCCCGGTCGTGCCCGGCTGCCGGACAATCTCCGCCAGCTTCTTCTCGCTGGCCGCTGCCCCCATGACATCCACGAGGCAATCGAACAGCCTGGACCGCTTCACCGGCTTGACGAGGTAGGCTTCGATTCCTTCGGCCTGCAGTTCGGCCTTGGTCATCATATGGCCGAGTGAGGTCAGGATGATGAGATGCGTCCGGGCAATTTCCGGATCGGATTTTATTTCCCGGGTCAGCGTCAGGCCGTCCATTTCCGGCATGTGCATGTCGAGCAGCGCGATGTCGTAGGGCTCTCCGGCTGCCACTGCTGCGCGCAGAGCGCGCAGGGCCTCCTGTCCTCCCGCCGCGCTGCCTTTCTGCATTTTCCACACACTGACCTGGTGTCCGAGAATTTGGCGGTTCGTGGCGTTGTCATCGACGACCAGGACCCGGAGGTTGACCAGATCGGCTCGCGGCCCGGGGTCGGAGGCACTCAGGCCGGAGGACTTCTCAAACTCCGCCGTGAACCAGAAGGTCGCCCCTTGTCCGGGCTCGCTTTCCACGCCGATCTCCCCGTGCATGAGCCCCACCAGCTGACGGGCAATGGCGAGCCCCAGCCCGGTGCCGCCGTATTTGCGTGTGGTGGAGCTGTCGGCCTGGGTGAAGGCTTGGAATAGCCGGGCCTGCACGGCAGGAGGAATGCCGATGCCGCTGTCCTTCACGCTGAACCGCAGCCGCACATGCGTGGGCGTCTCCCGGTCGCGCTCCACGCGCACGACAACCTCGCCGCGCTCGGTGAATTTGATGCCGTTTCCGATGAGGTTGATCAGCACCTGCCGGAGACGGCCGGGATCGCCGCGGATGAACGCCGGGACCTCCGGCGCCACGGAACTGGCCAGCTCGATGCCCTTGCGCTGGGCGCGCTCGGCCAGGAGCTCAAGAGCGGTTTCGACCGTCTCCTCCACCTGCATGTCGATAATCTCGAACGTGAGCTTGCCCGCATCGATCTTCGAGAAGTCGAGAATGTCGTTGATGATCGTCAGCAGTGTATCCGCGCTGGTGCGGATGGTTTCGGCGAACTCCTGCTGCGTGCGATCCAGTTTCGTATCCAGCAGCAGGTCCGTCATGCCGATTACTCCGTTCATGGGCGTGCGGATTTCGTGGCTCATGTTAGCGAGGAACTCGCTCTTCGCGCGGGCCGCCCCTTCGGCCGCCAGCTTGGCGGTTTCCAGTTCGCCGGTGCGCTGCCGCACCAGCTGCTCCAGTTCCTGGAGACGACGGCGGGCGGCCCGCACCCGCACGCGGTAGGCGCCCAGCGCGGTGCCGGCCAGCACGACTGCGACCAACCCGAAGAACCATCCGGTCTGGTAGAAATACGGCCGGATCGTGAACGCCAGGCTGAGGCCTTCGAGGTTCCATACTCCGTCATTGTTGCAGCCGATCACCCGGAACACGTAATCACCGGCCGGAAGCTGCACATAGCGCGTCTCGGCCTGAGCCCCCACCTCCACCCAGTCGGCGTCGGCCGGCTCCAGCCGGATCTTATAGCGCACTTTCTCCGGGGCCAGCAGGCTGATCGCCGTGTAACGGATGTGGATGTTGTTCGGTCCGGGCGGCACCACCGGCGGCCGGGAAAAATCAGCCGGAGTGCCATTGATGACAAACGCCTCCACGTGCATCGGAGGCGGCAGCGGGTTGGGCTTCATTCCCTTCTGATCAATGACCGCCACGCCCAGATCCGTGGCAAAGAGCAGACGCCCGTCCCGGGTCTTCCACGCATTGGGATGCCCCTGGTTGTTGACTTCGCCCGCAGGCAGGCCGTCCGAACTGTTGAACAGGCGCGGTTCCAACTGTTGGCGCCGGCCGGCGTCGAACTCATCCAGCTGCGCCGCCGGCAGCTGCATCACGCCGCGCGGATAGGCGATCCAGTAGCTGCCTTCGCCGTCGTCAATAAAGCCGGAAATGAAGTCGTCCGCCAGTCCCTGCGCGGCGGTGAAGGTCCGCCATTGCCCGTTTTTCAACCGGTTGAGCCCGCCGCCGTCGGTGCTCACCCAGATGTTGCCGCGGCTGTCCTCATGAACCGTGCGGGGATAAATTTCCGACAGCTCCCGGCCGCATGCATAGGTGGTCCACTTTCCGTCCCGGAGGCAGGCGACGCCGAACGGCGGAATGGTCGCCCAGACCGATCCGTCGCGCGCCACGAGAACCGATTTGAACACATCGCCGGGCAGGCCGTCCGCGGTGTTGTAGGCGCGAAAGCCGCCCTCTTTGCCATGGTAAAGAGCCCCATCGGTGGCCACCCACAGAAGGCCCTGAGCATCGGCCGTGATCGCATTTACGCGGCTGTGCGCCAGGCCCCGCAAAACCGTGCCGGGCTTCCCTTCGGCGAGAACTTTTCGCCCTTCCGCCGCCTGCGCCGGGTCAAAAAGGTTCACGGTGCCGGCTTGGGTGTGACGGTAGAGTCCGGAATTCGCTCCGACCCACACCGTGCCGGCCGGGCTCTCCGCGAGGCTGAGCACCTGGTCGCCTCGCCCGCCCAGATCCTGCCGGATGGCGCGAGTCTGATCGTAACGATAGACGCCCCCGCCCCACAGGCCGAACCACCAGCCGCCGTCGGCCGATTCCAGCACCGCGTCGATGTTGGTCTGCGCCAGACCATCGGCGGCGCCGATGGCGGTGCCGATGTTGTCCTTCAGCTGGTAAAGGCCGGTGGCGGTCGCCACCCAGAGGGCACCTTCGCTGTCCTCTCCGATCTTCTGGATGTTGGTGCCCCGGAAATGCCCGGGATACTCGGCGGTCTCGATGTGATCCCGGGTCAGGCGATAGAAGCCTCCGTAAGCGCCGATCCAGAGATTGTCGTCGCGATCCAGCCGCAGCGATGAAACCCGCGGCGTCGCCATGCCTTCCGCTGCACCGTAATGCCGGGTCCGTCCGTCGGGATATATCCGGCGCACGCCCTGACTGTATCCGATGCAAACCGACCCGTCCGGCATTTCGAGAAGACTCGTAAACGTGTTGCCGTCGATCCCGGCGGGACCCGAGAGGCGTTCGATCCGGCCTTCTTTGATCTGCCAGAGACCATCATCTGTGCCCAACAGGATGCGACCGTCGGCACATTCCAGATAGGCCCGCGCCACCCCGGTTGCCTGCCGCCAAGGCCCTTCCGGGGTGGTGGGAATCCCGTTGCGCACAAAGGAAAACCCGGCACGCGTGCAGACCACAAGATTGCCGTCACGGGTCAGGGCAAGCGCCCGCACGTAGTTGTGCGCCAGACCGTGTTCGGTCGTGTAACGGACAAAACGCCCGTTTTCCCAGCGAAACAAGCCGTTGTCTCCGCCGAACCAAAGTGAGCCGTCCCGCGTCTCCTTCACGGCGAAGATGCCCCCGCCGCGCAGCTCGGGGTTAGTGGCTCCGGTAAAGATGCTGAATTTACGCCCGTCATAACGGGCTATGCCCTGCGCGGTGGCGATCCAGAGGAAGCCGTCCCGCGTCTGCGCCACATCCCGAATCTTGTTGGAGGGCAAGCCCTCGGTGATGGTCCAGGTTCTGAGGCTGTAGGCACCCGCGCGCCGATCCGGATTTAGCGCCAGCAAACGGGTTGCGGAGACGACGGCCGCAATCAGGCAGACGAGACGGCAAAGCCGGATGCTGGTTTGGGGAGTCAGCACAACAGGAAAATGTGAATATCCCCACATCCACTGCAACTCTGACTTCATTCCCGATTAATCGTCTCCTGCGCGTGGCCGAGGAGATGTTTATCCGCAAAAAAGCCAACGGTCTGTCACCGTTGGCTTAAATTTGGTGCCAGGGGCGAGGATTGAACTCGCGACCAAAGGCTTATGAGTCCTCTGCTCTACCACTGAGCTACCCTGGCGAAAGGGACGCGCAAGAAGTCACAGTTTTGGCCGGAAATCCACAAGATTTTTCTCAAGGCTGTTTTCAGCCAGTGATGCCAAGCTAGATATGCTCGCCCAGGCAATTGGGCTCCACCATCAGCCCGCGTCTCCCGGCATGCATGGTTGGCTGCAGATGGAAGCCGGTATCATCCTCGTATCCTTCCGGTGCGAGCTTCTCCAAGAAGCCGGTCAGCGCGAGACCGAGTCCGCTCCAGGCGGTGCGTTTCGCCACGTCAGGAGGACTGCCCGCCGGATTAAGCAAGGTGCTGAACAGTTGGGACGTGGCAGGCATGGTCGGATCAGGTTGTGTCCCAGAATACCCGAACGGGCGCATTCCGCACTGCGCATATCTTGGCACAGCTGCAGATGATATTGCCAAACTGCGTGCCAATCAGCCGGTGTTCAGATATCTTCCGTCCCCAGCCAGCGAAAATACACGATGACAAAACGCCTGCCGAATCCGGACAAACTGTCAGGCACGCGCTGCACGATCGCCTCGCACCAAGCGGTGGCTTCGATCTTGCCGGCGTCGGTCGGATTCGTCGCCTCTCCATAGGCTCGGACCCGGAAGGTGTCGCTGCGCACCGTCAGCCAGGATTGGAACGCGTCGCGAAACTCCGCGGGTGTGACACCGCTGTCCTGGAGCGCAGCCTCCAGCAGCGGACTGTCGAGGAATGCATCGGTGTCGAGAAACGGTCCGCTCTCCGCTTTGCCCTCCGCCACGGTCGCCACGAAGTTGTCGCGTATGCGATTCGCAAAGGTCGTCAGGGTGATGCTGATCGGATCGGACGGTTGCAGCCGGTTGTAGGTCGCGCCGACACCGCGCCAGTAACGGGCGGAGGCGGAGTTGACGTTCAGCCTGCCCGCTTGGGCGACTCCCGCCACCAAGCCGCGATGCGTGCAGGTGAGCGCATGCAGGTTGCTTTGCAACTGCCCGGGTGTGAGTGGCGTCTCGGGCACGAGGGCAATTTGCGCGTAAGCCTCGACCCGGGCTAGATTCGCGGCCGTGGGTGAAAGCGCGGCAATCAGCTCGTCAAGCGCATGCTTTTGCCCCGGCACCGGCGCCTCGGCGTCGGGCACCACGGCGCTGAGTTTCACGCCCTCGTCGCCGACCCACCAAGCGTAGCCACCGTGTCGCTGGGTGACGCCGCTGCTGGTGCTGGTCATGACGGGCACAATGAGGACGCGCACGTGCTCCTTGTCGGTGCCGTCGGCCCCCAAGGCACCGGTCGCCAGCAGCGCGATCGAGTCGCCACCGTTCAGCGCCGGGATCGTCGCTCCGTTCGCCCCCGAGGCGAGCCACCGGGCAAACTGGCCGCCGGAGTTCCATACACCGCACCAATGTCGCGCCGGATTGCCCGCGCCGGGCGGCACGCCGGTGATGCCGGCCATGCCGGTGACCGCCGTGTCGTCCCCGGCGTATTGCTGCAGTTCCCCGAGGGCGACGCGCAACCCGAGCAAGGCATTCTGCCGTGCCTGCGTCTGGTAGGCCGCCGTGGCCGTGATGTCCGCACTGACCCGGCCCAGGGCGCCGAGCGCAAGCAGCGCGAGCACGAGCAGCGCCAGCAACACCACTGTGAGAACGAGGGCGAAACCGCGGCTGCCTCTCCTCATGGCGCCGTCCCCTTGATTTCGATTCGCCGCGTAAAGACGGTCGAGTTGGTTTCCACCACCGCCCACCACCAGGCGGCGTCGCTGGCGTGCTCCGGCGGACGCGACACCCGGCCGCCTTCGATCGCCTCCAGCAAAGCGGCTCCGCTTTCGCTGAGCACCCGCAACATGACATCCGCCACCTCGGGAAACCGCGAGCCATCTGCCGTGCTCTGTCCCACCGCGTGGTGCGAGACGTCGGCCGTCGCCGCCGGATAGATTCGCACCAGTTCGCCCGCGCTGTCCCGCCGGTAAAGCCAGCACCCGAGATCCACGACGTTGCTCGCGAGAAGATTCGCGTGGCCGGGGTTCGTCACGTTGCGCGGCTGCCGGTAGGCCGTGGAGAGCGCGCTGGTCGGGGTGTTGCTCGAGCTGCCGTAGGCTGCGGCCGTGACGTCGTAGCCGCCGGCGAAAGTGTCTTCCGGGCTCACCACCGAACGATAGAGCGAGTAGCGCACGGGCGCCGGATTGGTCGCGACCGGGTCGCCCGTCACCGGCCGGCGCGCGACCTGATAAGCCACGGCCGCCGGCAGGCTGCCACCGGACTCGACATTGGTCGTAACCAGCCGCAACCACGCGCCGGAAAGTCCAAACCGCGCATCCCGGAGCCGGTGCACGCCGTTCCCATCTGCATCCGGCAGCGGGAGCAGACTGCCGCCGCTGGCCGGTTTCATGGGCGTGGCATTGAGCAGCCAGCCATGATTGGCCAACGAGGTTTCGGTATCGAGGATGTCCACTGCGAGCCAGCAACCGGCGTCGCGCCGGTGCAGCGCCGCCTGCAGGTCGCGCTCGATCAGGTCGAACACCTGCCGCGCCGCGGCCGCCTGAGCGTGGGCGCCCTGCGTGCGCTGCCAGAGACCCAGCACCTGGGTGGTGACCGTCAGCATGAGGCCGGCAATCACCAGCGTGATGGCCACGGCCACGAGCAGTTCCAGCAGCGAAAACGCACCCGTCTTGTCTGCGTTTCTCATCGGTTGATCGCCGTCGTGAAAAGAAACTCCTGCCGCGCCTCGATCGCGACGGGCGCGCCCGCTCCCGGCAGGCGGTGCGGCCATGACACCCGGACCATGAGCGCCATGAACCCCTTGGTCGGTTCAAAGCGCAGCGGCTCGTCGGGAAACCGCCAGCACTCGATGAGGAAATACTGCTCGTCGGTCGCGATCTGCCCGGTCACTGGCGGCAGGTAATCGCGCGAATGCAGGCGGGCCGCCTCCCGATCCGCGACCAGCGCGAATCCGTCCGCCAGCGCCGCGGGCATGACCGGGATCTGTCCGGCCAGCGCATCCACGCCCGCCGCGCCCAGCCGAGTGAGTTCATTGCGCAGCAAGTCCGGCACACGCTGCGCCGCGAGCGAATCAACCGACTCCCCGCCTTGGCGCGCCAGCGCCGGCAGCAGCGCGATGACGACCGTGACCGAAGCGGCGAAAATTCCCGTCGCGATGATCACCTCGACGAGGGAGAAAGCCCGGCGGTGACGGCGACCACTCATCAGAAGGCGTTGCGGTCGTTCAACAGCGCCGGCACCCCGTAGGCGCTCAGCACCAGGCCCCTCACACCCGACGGATTCACCAGCCGCAACGGCGGCTCGCCCGGTCCATAGCTGCCGGGCGGACGCACCTGCGCCTGGGCCAGCACAACATATCCCTTCGGCGGCGGCCCCGTGACGAGCGCGGCGAGGGTGCCGTTGGGCGTGAAGGAAACGCCGATCCAGGTTTGCGCTGAGTCGTCGCCTTCGAGCGCGTAAGACAGGGACTGGTTGGTGAAGAAATCAGAAACCAAGTCCGCATCGGGATTGGACACACGTTTCCAGGCCGTCGCATCTGCCACCAAGCCGCTCAACGTGGCCGGCACCACGCAGGTATCCGGGGGCAAGGTCACGCGCTGCACCGTGTCCCAGTCGGTCGGGCTCGCCCCGCTCTGCCGGCCGGCCTGCAGCACAAGCAGACGGAGATACCGCTCAGGCTGCGCGGGATCAGCCTGGACGAGCAGCCGCACCTTTCGGTTCAGCGCCGGCGCCTTGGTGCGGGCGGCCGTGATCAGGTTGGCCAACGTGGTCTGCGCCGAGTGCAACGCCGCCGCTTTGCCCCCGCCCACAAGTCCGCCGGCAAACACGAAAGTCAGCGCCGCCACCAACCCGATGACCACGAGCAATTCCAGCAGGGAGAATCCTCCGTTCCTCGTTTTCATTTCCAGCTGAAGATGAACCCGGGATTCGCCGCCGTGCTCCCCGGGGCGGGCGCGTAGAAAATCACGCCGGCCCGGATGCCGGCCGTGGGAAAATCCACCGCGCCCGGCGTCATTCCGCCAACCGCCGGCAGCGCGGTGAAATCCGTGCCTTCCCGGATGACGCCGTCGAGATCGCGGTCGGTCAGCACCGCCAGCGCCGTGTTTTCAAAAGCATCGCGCACCAACCCCGCAGCATCGAGCTCGCCCTCACCGAACCTGTGCAGCGCGAGGAGCTTTCGATTTTGCTGCGCCGCGGCGTCCGTGGGCGCCAGCGCCGAGCCATCGCGTTTCCGCGCGGCGAGCAGGTCGTGAAACAGGTGGTCGGTCTGCGTGACGCCGCCGTTCACCAGCCCGCTCGCATCGAACGCCGGATAGTAGCCATACTCGGTGCGGAACGATTCTATCGCCGCCGTCCATTGCGCGAACTGCACCTTCGTCTTGGCCTTGCCCGCCGAACGCCTGGCCGCGCCCAGCGCCGGGAAGAGCAACGCGGCCAGCAGACCAATGATGGCGATAACCGCGAGCAACTCGAGCAGCGTGAACGCAAAATGGCCGCGCGTCCTCATGGTTGGTCGGCGTAAAGGTTGTCGGCGTTGCCCGACGCACTGCGGTCAGGAAATCCGCCGGTCGTGAGTGTCGTGGTGTCCGCTCCGTCGGGTCCGGCCGAATGAAGCACGGGCGATGAGTTGGTCCACGGCGTCTGCGACTTGTAGGCGTAGCGATACGGCCGGTCCCACGGATCGAGCAGCACGGCCGACTCGTCGGTGAACGGATCACGCGCGTCCGCGGTCCGAAACCGTGCCACCTCGATAAAAGCGCGACGGTTGAGCACCTGATGATCCGGTCCGCGTTTCCCGATGAGGGCCTGAAGCAGCCGCGCGGGATCATCAGTGCGAGGGAAGTCGCCCTGGGCGAGGCGGTAGGCATCGAGCGCAGACGCGAGCGCGGTCAACTCCGCCCGTGCACGGCTCGCCTTGCTGGCATCCGAGGCGCGACGGCCCGCCCCGATCACCAAGCCCGTGAGAATCGCGATCAGCCCGATCACCACCAGCAGCTCCAGCAACGTGAACGCACCGCGGGAGCATGCCGGGCGAAGCTGGGCTGGTGCGGACATGGGCCTGGGGGAGCGAAAAGGAAGCCGGCGGGCCCGCGCCGGCTTCCGTGGTGAGGGTTATTCTTCGCTCTGCAGCGCGGCGATGACGGAGAAGTCCTCGAGCGTGGTGGTGTCACCCTTGACCGAGCCGGAGGTGGCCAGCTCCTTGAGGAGACGGCGCATGATTTTTCCGGAACGGGTCTTGGGCAGACCGGCGGCGAAGCGCACCTGGTCGGGCTTTGCGAGCGAACCGATCTCCTTGCCGACGTGCGCGCGCAGGACTTCCTTGAGTTCCTCGCTGGCGGCCTGGCCGGCCTTGAGGGTCACGAAGACGACGAGCGACTGGCCCTTGAGTTCGTCGGGGCGGCCCACCGCGGCGGCCTCGGCGACGGCCGGGTGCGAGACGAGCGCACTCTCGACCTCGGCGGTGCCGATGCGGTGACCGGAGACGTTGAGCACGTCGTCAATGCGGCCGATGACCCAGAAGTAGCCGTCCTTGTCCTGCCGGGCGCCGTCGCCCGTGAAGTAGTAATGCGGATGCTTCGGGAACTCGGAGAAGTAGGCCTTTTTGAAGCGCTCGTCGTCGCCCCAGAGCGTGCGGAGCATCGAGGGCCAGGGCTGCGTGAGCACGAACTTGCCGCCGGAGTTGCGCGGCACCTCGTTGCCGTCGGAGTCCACGACCATCGCCTTCACGCCGAAGAACGGGAGCGTGGCCGAGCCGGGCTTGGTCGGCGTGATGCCGGGCAGCGGCGTGACCATGATGGACCCGGTTTCGGTCTGCCACCAGGTGTCCACAATCGGGCACTTCTTTTTGCCGATCATCTTGTGATACCACATCCACGCCTCGGGATTGATGGGCTCGCCGACGGAGCCGAGCAGGCGCAGCGAGTCGAGACGGTGGCGGAGCACGTAGTTGTCGCCCCAGCGCATGAACGCGCGGATCGCGGTCGGCGCCGTGTAGAGGATGGTCAGGCCGTGGCGGTCGATCATCTGCCAGAAACGGTCCGGCTCCGGCTGGTTCGGCGCGCCCTCGTAGAGGAACACGGTCGAGCCGTTCGAAAGCAGGCCATAGACGACGTAGCTGTGGCCGGTGATCCAGCCGATGTCGGCCGAGCAAAAATAGCGGTCGTTTTCCTTGAGGTCGAAAACGTAGTGCGAGCTGAGCTTCGCGCCGAGCAGGTAGCCGGCCGAGGTGTGCAGCACACCCTTCGGCTTTCCGGTTGAACCGGAGGTATAGAGGATGAACAGCGGGTGCTCGGAATCGAAGGCCTTCGCGTCGTGGTAATTCGGGGCGCCCTCCCAGGCTTCCTTCCACCACACGTCGCGGCCCTCGACCATCGTGACCGGGTTGCCGCAGCGTTTGACGACGACCACGCTGTGCACGCAGGGCGCACCGGCGATGGCCTTGTCCACGTTGGTCTTCAATTCGATGACCTTGCCGCGGCGCCAGCCGCCGTCGGCGGTGATGACGAGCTTGGCCTGGCAGTCGTTGATGCGGTCCTTGAGTGCCTCGGGGCTGAAACCGCCGAACACCACCGTGTGCACCGCGCCGATGCGCGCGCAGGCGAGCATCGCGATGACCGCCTCGGGGATCATCGGCATGTAGATGGCGATGCGGTCGCCGGACTTGATGCCGAGGTTCTCGAGGAAATGCGCCATGCGGCACACGTGGAAGTGGAGCTGGCGGTAAGTGATCGTGCGGACATCGCCCGGCTCACCTTCGAAAATCAGCGCAGCCTTGTTCTCGCGGGCCGTGCCGAGGTGGCGGTCGAGGCAGTTCTCAGAAACGTTTAACTTTCCGCCCAGGAACCACTTGGCATGCGGCGGCTTCCACTGCAGGACCTTCTTGTAGGGCTTGCGCCAGACGAGGTGTTCCTTGGCTTGTTTGTCCCAAAATTTCTCTGGAGCGTTGACAGACTCGGCGTAGAGCCTACGGTAAGTGGCGAAGTTGCCAAGGTTTGCTTGGTTCTTGAATTCAGCCGATGGTTTGAAAATCCGGCTTTCGCGAGACACCGAGGTAATCGTTTGGTCCGTCACAAGTTTCTCCTCTGAGTTTTTATTGGGGGTTGAAGCTAAGCGTTTTCAGCAATGCCCCCGACGGATTGCACGGTCAAGCCCGCGCAGCGTCCACTCCACCCGTTTTTGATTTTTTGTATGGATAAAGACAATCCGCCCGTTGCTCCGGCTCCCGCCCAGGCGCAGGCTTCCACTCCCGCTCCGGCCCAGCCGGAAAACACGATCCGCGTCGAAGGCATCCTCGACATCGACAACAGCCGCAACGGCCAGTTGCTGGATCTGAACAAATTTGGCAAACGCCGCCCCACGGACCCCTTCGTCCCGCGGGAGCTTATCCGCCGCTTCCACCTGCAGCAGGGCAGCATCATCACGGCCACGGCCACGCCCGATCCCCGTTTTCCCAACCCGAAGATCCGCTTCATCGAGAAGGTGGACGGCCTTGAGATCGACGAGCGCCGCCGCAAGACCGAGTTCGCCAACCTCACCACGATCACGCCGGACGAGCAGATCAAGCTCGAGCTGAAGGACGGCCGCATGACCACCCGCGTCATGGACCTCTTCGCCCCGATCGGCAAGGGCACCCGTGGCCTCATCGTCGCCCCGCCCCGCACCGGCAAGACCACCTATCTCCGCGACATCGCGCTCGGCGTCCTCCAGAACCATCCCGAGTGCCACGTCATGATCCTGCTCGTGGACGAACGCCCCGAGGAGGTCACCGACTTCAAGCGCAGCGTCCCCGCCGAGGTCTGGGCCTCGTCCAACGACGACCCGGTTGAGAATCACATTCGCATCTCCGACCTCTGCATCGAGCGCGCCAAGCGCCTCGTCGAGGCCGGCAAGGACGTGGTCCTGCTCATCGACTCCCTCACCCGCCTCGCCCGCGCCCACAACACCGCCAAGAACTCCGGCCGCACCGGCACCGGCGGCCTGGACGTCCGCGCCCTCGAGAAGCCACGCCAGCTCTTCGCCGCGGCCCGCAACACCGAGGACGGCGGCAGCCTCACCATCATCGCTTCCATCTTGGTCGAGACGGGCTCCCGCATGGACGACGTCATCTTCCAGGAATTCAAGGGCACCGGCAACATGGAGCTCGTCCTCGACCGCAAGGCGGCCGAGATGCGCATCTGGCCCGCCGTCAACATCCAGTCTTCCGGCACCCGCAAGGAAGAGCTCCTGATCAACGATCCGAAGACCCTTGAGGGCATCCACTTCTTCCGCCGCGCCCTCGTGCAGCAGAAGATCGAGGAAGCCACCGACACC
>CBINOW010000107.1:0-16152 GCA_966252395.1 uncultured Oleiharenicola sp.
TCCGGCAGCTGTGGCCCCTCACCGGGGTGCTGGCGCCGGACTTGGGCGATGGAGGGGTGACGGTGAGCGGCCGGCCGCTGGTGAATCTGAGTCTCGCGCTGAACTACGCGTGGGGTGGTGAGGCGGTGGCGGGTTACCATGCGGCCAATCTCCTGATCCACGCCGCCGCGGGACTGCTGTTGTTCGGGGTGATCCGGCGCACGCTGGTGCGCGCCCCCTTGGCGCCGCGGTTTGCCGCAGGGGCCCTGCCGCTGGCGGTGGCGGGTGCGACGCTCTGGGTGTTGCACCCGTTGCAGACCGCCGCGGTGACCTATGTCGTGCAGCGGGCAGAGGCGATGATGGGTCTGTGTTACCTGCTGACGCTCTACTCCTTCATCCGCAGTCTGGAGTCCCCGCGGCCGCGGGGCTGGCTGACGCTGTCGGTGACGGCCTGCCTGGCGGGCATGGCCTGCAAGGAGGTGATGGTGGGCGCGCCGTTGATGGTCCTGCTTTACGACCGCACCTTTGGCGCCGGGAGTTTCCGCGCCGCGTGGTGCTTGCGGTGGAAATATTATGCCGGCCTGGGCCTCACCTGGTTGCTATTGGGTTTCCTTGTGGCCGGCACCCAAGGGCGTGGCAGCACCGCCGGTTTTGGCGTCGAGGTGTCGCCGTGGACCTACGCGCTTACGCAATGTGAGGCGATCATCCATTACCTGCGGCTGGTGGTTTGGCCGCGACCGCTGGTTTTTGACTACGGCATCGCCACCGTTGACGGCTTGGGCGCGGTCTGGTGGCAGGCCCTGGGCGTGGTCGGAGGCGTCTTGCTCACGATTGTGGCCTTGGTTCGCCGGCCGGCCGTGGGCTTCGTTGCCGCGTGGTTCCTGGTGGTGCTGGCGCCGAGTTCCAGCGTTGTGCCCGTGGCGACCCAGACCATTGCCGAGCATCGGATGTATCTGGCGTTGGCCGCCCCGCTGCTTGCCGCGGTGCTGGCGCTCTACGGGGGGCTGGGCCGGTTGGCCTGGCCCGTGTTGGGCTTGCTGGCGCTCGGTTGCGGAGTCCTGACCCACGCCCGGAATGCCGACTATGCCACGGCACACGGCTTGTGGGCCGACACGTTGGCCAAGCGGCCGGGCAACGGCCGGGCGCATCATAATCTCGGCCTGGCGGAACAGGCGCGCGGCCGGCTGGCCGAAGCCGAGCAGCACCTCCGCGCGGCCGTCGCGGCGGCGCCGGGCTCGCCGGAGCCCGTTTATAATCTGGCGGTGCTCGCCAACCAGCGGGGGCGTCCGGAGGAGGCGATGGCTTTGTATCGCGAGGTGCTGCGGGTGGCCCCGGACCATGCAGCGGCCCATAACAATCTCGCCAACCTGTTGCATGCAGCCGGGCAGTCGGCGGAGGCCGGCCATCACTACGCCGAGGCCGAGCGGGAGCAGCCGGATTTGGCCGGCGCGCGCAACCTCTACGGGGCCTGGCTCATCGATGCGCGGCGCCCGGCCGAGGCCCTCCACCAGCTGGAGGAGGCGATCCGGCTCCAACCGGACGTGGCGGAGATGCATTTCAACGCCGGCAACGCCGCCGCGGCGCTCGGGCGGTTCGAGGAGGCCGCTTCTTTCTACCGCGCGGCCCTGCGCAAACAGCCTGAGCAGGCCGAGGCCCACAACAACCTCGGCAACATCCTGCTCGAACTGGACCGCCTGCCCCAGGCCTTGGAAGAGTTCGAGACGGCGCTGCGACTCCGGCCGGATTATTTTGAGCCGCGGCGCACGCTGGCGCTGCTCTTCTTGATGCACCTGCAGCGTCCGGCCGAGGCGCGGATGCACCTTGAGAGTCTGGCGCGCGCGCAGCCCGGTAATCGCGAAATCGCCGAGGCACTGGCCCGGGCGCGCGCTGCGAGCCGGTGACGAGAAGCGCCTTTGGGCTCGTGCGGTGGGGCGGAGGGTTGCAGCGTGGCACCATGTCCACCGCCGCCTATCCGCGTAGCGAGGAGATCGCCAACCGTGTCACCCACGGGGTGGGGGTCTTGCTGGGGGTGGCGGGGCTGGTGCTGATGGTCGTGGCCTCGGTCCGGCACGGCGATGCGTGGCATGTGGTGAGCACGGCCATTTTCGGGACGACGTTGGTGCTGCTCTACACCGCATCCACGGCCTATCACAGCGTGGAGCGCGAAAAGACTCGGCTGCTCCTGCGCAAATTTGACCATGCCGCCATCTTCCTGCTCATCGCGGGCACCTACACGCCCTTCGTGCTGGTGACGTTGCGCGGGGTCTGGGGGTGGAGCCTGTTCGGGGTGGTGTGGGGGCTCGCCGTGGTCGGCGTGATCATGAAATTTTGGTTCGCCGGGCGTTTCCGGGTGATCTCGACCCTCATCTATATTGCCATGGGCTGGCTCGTGATGATCGCGATCAAGCCGCTGATGGCGGCCTTGTCGGCCGATGGACTGAAACTCCTCGTGGCCGGCGGTCTTTGCTACACGGGCGGGGCGGTCTTCTACCTCTGGAAACGGCTGCCCTACCACCACGCCATCTGGCACCTGTTCGTGCTGGCGGGCAGCATCTGCCACTGGGCGGCGGTGTATTTCCACGTCGTGCCGCATGGCCGCTGAGGGTGGGGTGGAGCCGGCGCTCCGCGCCCGCTGGATCGGAAAGCCCGCGCGGAGCACGGTCTCTCTCTCGAGCCAAGTGTCGGTCGTTGCAATCCGCCGTGGGGCGGGGTAGCTTGCCTTTGCCCCGGAAGGCGCGTCACCCCATGTCCGCTCCGAACGACAATTTTATCCGCCGGCTGCCCGTGATGGCGGGATTGGACGAAGCGGCCGTGCAGTTTTTGCAGGGACTGGCGCAGGAGGAGAAGCATCCGGCGGGCGGAGTCATCGTGCATGAGGGCGCGCCGGGCGACCGGGTATATTTTGTGCGCTCCGGCCGCGTGCGGGTCGTGAAGGAACCGGCGGTGCAACTCGCGGAGTTCGGTCCCGGCGACTTTTTCGGCGAAATGAGCCTGGTAGAAAGCGTGGCGCGCTCGGCGAGCGTGATCGCGCTGGAACCCACGGAGGTCAGCACGCTCCGGGGCATGGATTTCTACAAACTCTACCGGCAGCGGCCGGACCAATACGGCATCGTGATGCTGAACATCGCCCGCGATCTCGCCCGCCGCCTGCGGCACATCGACGACGATTTCTGCCACGTGGCGAACTAAACGTGCGGGAGGCGGGAGAAGGGAGGCTGGAGACCGGAGTTCGGAACCATGTCCAGCTCCCGTTTGGGGCTTTTGCCGTAGCGGCGAGCGCGGAGCGAGCCGACTTTCGTCAGCAGGCACAACCTTACAACCTTGGATCCTTCGCTCCGCTCAGGATGACGGTGGTGTGAGTTTGGTCCGGCCTCCGTGCTCCCGACTCCGCCTCCCGGGAATTTACCTCCCCGGCAGCGCGATCTCGCCCGCGGCCACGCGGTGCAGGAAGAGCGCGGCGACCTGGGCGCGTTGCGCGAGGCTCGGCAGGTGGCAGAATTCCTCGGGACTGTGCAGGTGGTCGCCGACGCAACCGAGGCCGTCGAGGTTGGGCAGGCCCGCCGCAGACAGAATGTTGCCGTCGGACCCACCGCCCACGTGCTGCCAGTCGAAGTCCAGGCCGAACTCGCGCGCACCTTTGCGCCATTCTTGGAAGAGGGCCGTCTCCGCGGGGGTCTCGACTTTGGGCCCGCGGTTGAAGCCGCCGCCGATCTCCAGCCGGTAGCCTTCGCGGGCGTGCCACGGCGCGCAGATCTCGTGCAGGCGTTTCAGGAAAACGGCGTCGTCGCCGCGCGCGGTGACGCGGGCGTTGATGACCGCCTCGGCCCGGTCGGGCACGATGTTGGCCGCGCCGCCGCCGCGGATAGAGCCGATGTTCACCATGACGCCGGGCAATTCGCGGGTGAGCGCCTCGACGCGCGGGAGGATGTCGCACAGGGCGAGGATGGCGTTGCGGCCCGCCTCGGGTGCACGGCCGGCGTGGGCGGCGCGGCCGTGGCAGGTGAGCGTGAAGATCCCCGTGCCCTTGCGGGATTTCACGAGGTCGCCGTTGGCCCGCGCGGGCTCGAAGACCAGCGCGAAGCGGTGGCGTTTCGCGGCTTCCTCGAGGAGCGGGGCTGTGCCCTGTGAACCCGTTTCCTCGTCGGGCCCGAGCAGGATTTCGTAACCGAGGCGCGCCGCGTGCGGCGTTTTCTCGAAGGCCTGGAGCGCGGCCAGCATCACGACGAGACCGCCCTTCATGTCGGCTGTGCCGGGGCCGCGCAGCTTTTCGGCCGAGAGCTGCGTGCAGGTCTGGAAGGGATGATCGGCATCATAGACCGTGTCGTAGTGCCCGCTGAACAGGAGCTGAAGCGGAGCGGCCGGGCGCACGCGAATCCGCAGCGCCTGCGCGGAGGTGCCCTCGAGCGGGACGGCCTCCGCGGGCCCCAGGCGACCGAACTCGGCCTGCAGGAGCTTGAGCATGGCGGCGAGGCCCGCGGGGCTCGCGCTGCCGGAGTTCTGGTTGCACCAGCGGACCAGCAGGTCACGCAGCTCGGTCGCGCGCTTGGGCAGGGAAGAGATGATTTCGGGATGCGCCATGGCGTGCAGTCGGGCGGTTGCGCCTGTGTGGTTGCCAAAGCGCGGGGAAACGTCAACCTGCAGCCACCATGAAAATTGCGATCATCGGGGCGGGCAATCTGGGCGGTGCACTCGGACGCAGCTGGGCGAAGGCGGGGCACACGATCATTTTCGGCGTGCGCGATCCCGGCGCCGGCAAGACCCAGCCGCCGCTGGCGGAGATCGGCACAGCGGCGAGCTCCGCGATCATCCCCGATGCCGTGCGGGCCGGTGAGGTCGTCGTGCTTGCCACGCCGTGGCAGGCGGTGCCCGAGGTGATCCGCGCGATGGGCGACGTGAACGGCAAGATCATCATCGACGCCACCAACCCGCTTTCCCTCAACGCCGAGGGCAGTCTCAGCCTTTCGCTCGGCTCGTCCACCTCGGGTGCCGAGGAGGTGGCGCGCCTCGCGAACGGCGCCCGCGTGGCCAAGGCTTTCAACACCTACGGTTGGGAGAACTTCGCCAATTCGTCCTATCCGGGCTACGGCGACGTGAAGCCCGTGCTGTTCCACTGCAGCGACGACGACGACGCGAAGGAGATCGTCGAGAAGCTCGCCAAGGATCTCGGCTTCGAGCCGGTGGACACCGGCGGTCTGGGCATGGCGCGCAGCCTCGAGCCGCTCGCCCTGATGTGGATCCGCCTCGCGATCCGCAACGGCCGCAACCCCAACTTCACCTGGGGCGTGTTGCGACGCTGAGCGGGTTGTCCGGATCGGAAAACACAAGGCAGCAAAGCAGCCAAGGGATCGAACTTCGCTTCTTGGCTCCTTTGTGTTTGCTGAGGGGGCATGTTGATCGCCCTCCACAAACCCTACGGCGTGCTTTCGCAGTTCACGCCGGAGCCGGGTTCGCGCTGGCGCACGCTGGCTGATTTCAAGCTGCCCGCCCGGGTGTATGCGCTCGGGCGGCTCGATGCGGATTCGGAGGGGCTGCTGCTGTTGTCGGATGAGCCCGGGCTGAATTCGCGGTTGCTCGACCCGGAGGCCGGTCACCGGCGCGAATACTGGGTGCAGGTCGAGGGCGTGCCAGCGGGCGAGGCTTTGAAAAAACTGGCCGCGGGCGTGACCATCGGCGGCTATCGCACGCAGCCCTGCGTTGTCCGGCGGCTTGATCCGGCGCCGGTGATAGCACCGCGCGATCCGCCAATCCGGGTCCGGAAATCTGTGCCCGACACCTGGCTCGCGCTGGAACTCACCGAGGGCAAAAACCGGCAGGTGCGGCGTATGACCGCCGCCGTGGGGCACCCCACGCTGCGTCTGCTCCGCGCGCGCATCGGGCGTTTTGAACTCGGCGATCTCGCACCCGGCGCCTGGCGCGAACTTTCGGCCGCCGAACGCGCGGCAGTGTTCGCCTGAGTTTCAGCGGTTGGTGTCGGGCGGGGTCTCCGAATACCGCTGGCCCGGTGACACGATTCTCGAACGAAGGCGGGGTTCGGAGACCCCGCCCTACATTCACTCCTCCGGATATGCGGCGAGAAAACCGTCGAGGCCGGCGACTACGACCTTGCCGTCGGCCAGCACGGGGCCGCCGGCGTAGCCGGTGAATTTGCCCTCGGGTGCGTTCGGAAGCTCAAGGCGCCAGAGCACGGCGCCGGTGGCACGGTCGAGCTTCACGAGCCCGGCGCGATGGTCGATGAGCGTGCCGGGCAGGTTTTGGTTCACGGTGCCGGCGAAGACGTGGCGCTCGGTGACCAGCGGCGTGCCCCAGGTGAGGCCGTGGACCACGGTGCCCCACCGGGCCTGGCCGGTGACGGGATCGATGGCGCTCACGCGCGCGTAGTCGGAGCCGCCCAGATAGAGGAGACCGTCGCGCACGGCGGGCGTGGATTCGATCCACGAGAACCAGAAGGAAAATTTCCAAGCCGGATCGCCGTTAGCCAGGTGAAAGGCATGCAGCAGGTAGTCGCGGCTGCCCGCCACGATCCGATCGCCGATCACGACCGGCGTCGTCACCACGCCGCCGCC
Source organism: uncultured Oleiharenicola sp. (assembly GCA_966252395.1). GTDB lineage: Bacteria > Verrucomicrobiota > Verrucomicrobiia > Opitutales > Opitutaceae > Lacunisphaera. The sequence goes on from CBINOW010000107.1 coordinate 6,543, forward strand.
GGTTTTCAGGCGTCGGATTTCCCTGCGGTTCTCGTGATCAAGCAGGACGACCGAACCGTCCATCGTGCCGAAAAGCAGTGTGGCGCGGTCATGCACGGCGATCCCGGAATAGACGGGCGCGCGCGCATCGTGCCGCCAGCGCACGGTGCCGTTGGCGGGGTTGATCGCGTAGAGGCCGCCGTCGCTGGAGCCGACGTAGAGCGTGCCGTCGTGCAGTAACGGCGTGGCCGCGCGGTGGTTGAAGGTCGGGTTGTCCGGCACGGAACAGCCGGCGAGGAACTCGTTGTGCAACGGCAGGCGCCAGCGCAGGGCCCCCGTCTGCCGGTCGAGGGCGACGAGATTGAAGCGGGTATCGAGAAAATACACCGCCGCATCATCGAGCGCGGCGCGGCCGTCAATGGCCTGCGTGCCGGGCCAAACCCACAGCGGTGTGCCGTCGGCCGCGCGCACGGCGTGGAAACGTCCGTCGCCACCTCCGGCGTAGATCACTCCGCCCGCGCTTACCGGTGGCGCCCAGGTCCCGGCGCCAAGCGGGTAACGCCAGACGGGCGGCGGTGCCGGCGCGTAGGCCGGGAACTCCGGCTTCGGCGTCCAGTGGCCGCCGCGTTGCAGCCGCAGCGGCAGCCCGGCTCCGGTGAACGTTCCCGTGAGCTGATCGCCGGAGACGTGAAGCTGCGTGGCGAAGGCCGGGATCGCGTAGGCACCGCCCGTTTCCGCTTCGACCGGCGCGCCCAACGCGGCCTCGTAGGTGAACATGGCGGGGAAGTTCAGCCGGAAGCCGAGGCCGCCCTCTTGTTGACGAAAGAATTCAAGGCCGATCTCGGCCGTTTCCCCCTGCGGCGATGCCACGGTGCCCGTCCAGCGTCCCTCGATCGGATCCTTGGGGGAGGTTCCGGCGGGGAAGGCGGTGGTGGTGCAGGCCAGGGCTAGGAGCACCGGCAGCAGGCGGGTTCGCATGGCAATCGTGCGCAAGGGCATGACCATAGAACTCTCGAAAGCGTCTCCCGGCACACGAATTGTGTGTCACAAGTGGAAGATTAGGGGAGCTGGGCGCGGGAAAATGGCGCCCTGTCGCAATCAGCGTTTCTGGCCGGGAACGAGACGGCCGACGAGCTCCTCCACAATCTCAGCCGGCGATCGGCGCCCCGGAATCTTGGCGCTGTAGGTGGCGGCCGCGACGGGCTGCGGCGAACCCGGTTCGAAGGCGGAAAGCTGGAGGTGCACGAGGTGCTCGCCGAAATCCCAGGCCCAGTGATCCTGATAGGTGACGACGACCTGCGTGTCGTCCGGCAGCATCGTGCGCGGGCCCGAGTCGGCGGTGAGGCCGCGGGCTTTCAGCGCGGCGACGAGACGGTGATCGAGACCGCGGCTGTCATTGGCGTTGGCGAGCACGAAGAAGCGCTGTCGTCCTTCGAGCCGTTGCGCGGAGCCCGGCTGCGCCTGATAGGAGGCGCACCCACCGAGGAGCAGGGAAAGCAGGAGAAAGGGAAACAGGCGCGTCATCGCCCCCGGATATGGTCGGGGTCGGGCGCGGGTTTCAACCGGATTTGCGGCCCGTCGCGAACGGTGGGCCGTGCGCTGGCGCACGCCCCGGACAGGTCAGGCGCGCTTGCCCACAAGGCCCACCCCCCGCTCAGAGCGTCGCGAAAATCGCGCGCAGGTCCGACGGGAAAATCGGCTTCGGCAGGATGTGGTCCACCCGGTGGCTGCGGTAGGCCTCGTCCACCGCGCTGCTCAACTCGGAACTGAACACGATGACCTTGCCGGGGTAGTTCATCTCGCGCAGTCCGGCGACGAGTTCGAGTCCGCTGATGGTGGGCATGTGATGGTCGGTGATGACCACATCGTAGGCCCGCGGATCCTTGCGCAGGAGGTTCAGTGCCAAGCTGCCGTCAGCGACCGAGTCCACGTGATGACCGTCACGGCCGAGCACGATCTCCATCAGCTGCCGCAGTTCCTTCATGTCGTCGGCATAAAGCACCCGCAGGGATTTGTGGATGCTTTCCGAGTTCGCGGAGGTGGTGGCGGAGGACGTCATGCTACTGAGGGAACAAGACAATTGTTATCACAATAGTTCCGACTTGTCGCGTGAAGTTCTGTCAAAAACGTGCCAATCAGTGCGCATTATTTCGCCGGTTCGGGTGCGAGGCCGCGACGGATGAAGAGCGGGCGGATGTCGGGTTCCTCGCCGGTGAAGTCGCGGAAGAGAGTGAGCGCGTCCTTGCTGCCGCCGCGGGACAGTAGGGCCGAACGGAACCGGTCGCCGTTGGCGCGCGTGAGTCCGCCGTTGCGTTTGATCCATTCGACGGTCTGCGCATCGAGCACCTCGCTCCAGAAATAGGAGTAGTAGCCGGCCGCGTAATCGCTGCCGGTGAAGACATGGGAGAAGTAGGTGCTGCGGTAGCGTGGCGGCACCGGCGCGAAATCGAGGCCGGCCCGGCGGAGGGCGTCGGCTTCGAAGGCGGGCACGCCGTCTGTTGCGGGCACCGCGTCGGCCTTGAGCTGGTGCCAGGCCTGGTCGATCAGGGCGGCGGCGAGATACTCGGTGGTCTTGAAGCCTTGGTTGAACTTCGAGGCGGCTTCGATCTTGGCGAGCAACTCGGCCGGGATGGGTTCGCCGGTCTGGTAGTGCCGGGCGTAGTTCTTGAGGACCTCCGGCCAGGTGCGCCACATCTCGTTCACCTGCGAGGGGAACTCGACGAAGTCGCGGGGCACGGTCGTGCCGGCGAAGCGGGGATACTTCACGGCGGAGAACATGCCGTGCAGCGCATGACCGAACTCGTGGAAGAGGGTCTTCACCTCGTCGTGGGTCATCAGCGTGGGCTGCCCCGCGGCGGGCTTCAGGATGTTTTGGTGGATGCCGATAACGGGCCGGCTGCCATCGAGTCCGTCCTGCGGGACGTAGGCCTCCATCCAGGCGCCGCCGCGTTTGCTGGGGCGGGCGTAGAGATCGGCGAGCAGCAGTGCCAACGGCGAGCCGTCGTGGTCGAAAACCTCGTAAACCAGCATGTCGGCCGTGTAACCCTTGAGGTCGGGCCGGGCCTTGAAGGTGATGCCGTAGAAACGCGTCGCGGCGTAGAAGACGCCATCCTCGAGCACGCGCTTCATCTCGTAGTAGGGGCGGAGCTGGTTTTCGTCGAAGGCGTAGCGTTCCTGCCGGACCTTCTCGGCGTAGAGCGCCCAGTCATGGGCGGCGACGGGGTGGTTGGCGCCGTCGGCGGCGATGACCTGATCCATGGCGGCGGCCTCGCGGCGGGCATTGGCCACGGCGAGGACGGCGGCCTCGTTGAGGAGGCGGTTGACCCGGTCCACGCCGCCGATGGTCTGCTCGGCGAGCTGATAGGTGGCGAAGTCGGGATAGCCGAGCAACGCGGCCTGCTCGGCGCGGAGCTTCACGACCCGGGCGATGATCGCGCGGTTGTCGAAGTCGCCGCCGCGGCTGCCGCGGGCCAGCGAGGCGGCCATGATCTTCTCGCGCGCGGCGCGATTGGTCATGGCGGTGAGCGGAGGCTGGCCGGTGGTGTTCTGCAGACGGATGAGAAACTTGCCCTCGTGGCCGGCGGCCTTGGCGGCGTTGGCCGCCGCGGCGATGGCGGTCTCGTCGAGGCCGGCGAGCTCGGCCCGCGTGTCGAGGAGCACGGCGGAGGCGTTGATCTCCTTGAGCACGTTCTGGCTGAACGTGGTGGCGAGCGTGGCCAGCTCGGCGTTGATGGCCTTGAGGACGGCTTGGTCGGACTCGGCCAGCAGCGCGCCGGCGCGGACGAAATCCCGGTAGTAGCGCTCCAGCAGCCGGAGCGCCTCGGCGTCGAGGCCGAGGGCGGCGCGGCGGTCGTGGAGGTTCTTGATCCGGGCGAAAAGCGCGCGGTTCAGCTTGATGGCGTCGGTGTGGGCGGCGAACCGCGGCGACATCTCAGCCTCGAGTCTTTGCAACGTGGGGTTGGTGCGCGCGAGGGTGAAGATCTCGAAATCCCGGCGGGCCCGCTTCAGGGTCGTGCCGCTGCGCTCGAGGGCGACGATGGTGTTGTCGAAGGTCGGCGCGGCGGGATTGGCGGCGATCGCGTCGGCCTCGCGGAGCTCCTCCGCCATGCCCAGCTCGAAGGCGGGGAGGAAATGTTCGTCCTTGATCAGCTCAAAGGGCGGCAACTGGTAGGGCAGGGGGCTGGGCGCGAGCAGGGGATTGGCGGGCATGGGAGCAACGGTGGTTTCCGCCCGGCCGGCGCTGGCGGCAGCCAGGACGACAACCAGGGCAGTGAGCAGACCAAGAGGACGGAATGCGAGGGATGCAGGCATAGGACAATGATTGTCCCAACTCAGACATGCCGTGCGGCACCTTTGCAAGTGTCATAAACGCCCACGCGCGCCGTCCAACGGCGACGCGTTCAGGCGAACAGCTCGGCGATCAGCTGGCGCAGCTCGCGCGGACGAACCGGCTTGGCCAGCACGCGGTCCACCCCGAGGGCGAGGTATTCGTCGTGCACCCGTTCGTCGAGTTCCGAGCTGAAAACGATGATGCGCCCCGCGTAGGGCAGCTGGCGGATCTCCCGCACCAGCTCCAAGCCGTTCATGAAGGGCATGTGGTGGTCGGTGATAACCAGGTCGTAGGTGAACGGGACGAGGCGCAGGTGTTCGCAGGCGATGAGACCGTTGCTGCAGGTTTCCAACATGTGGCCCTCGCCGGAAATCACGATGGCCATGAGTTCGCGGAGTTCCTTCACGTCGTCGGCATAAAGGATTCGCAGGGTGCGCTGGCCCGGTCGGGCGCGTGGTGTGGGAACCGGTGCAAACGGAGCAGAGGAGGTCATCAGCGTGATGGTTACGCTCTTAGAGGCGTCGCGCGGCGAAATGTTCTGCGAAAATCCTTTGAATAATCGGGGTCGCTTCCCGCTTCGGCGGTTCTCCCCGAACCGGGCGGCGGGGGCCGTGTCGCAGCCGGTAGCCCGCGCCTTCGATGAAAAAATTTCTGATCCTGATTCTATTTGCCGCCGCCCTCGCGGGGGCGGGCTGGTATTTTTTCCGCCGGGCGGACTCTCCGGGCGTGACCGACCGGGCCCGTGATCTGGCCGGGCGCACGCGGCAGACCGCGGTCGAGGTGAAGGATCAGGCGGCGGACTCCGCGCGCGAACTGGGTGGCTACCTGGGCGACGTGGGCATCATCACTCTGTTGAAAGGCAAGTATGCGGCCGAGAAGGACCTGTCGGCGCTGGCGATCACGATCGAGTGCCGCGACGGCCATGTCACGCTCCGCGGCAGCGTCGAGTCGGCGGAGCACATCGCGCGGGCGGTGACGCTGGCGCGCCAGACCAAGGGTGTGACTGGCATCAACTCGCTGCTGACGGTCAAGAACTGAGCCGCTCAGGGCGGCAACTGCCGGCGGAGGAAGCTGTCGATCAGCCGCAGGCTGGCGTCGCTCGTGAAGGCCGCTCCCCCGTGGGCGGAACCGTGCTGGACCTTGAAGAGCACGGGCCGGCCCGCGGCCTCGTAGGCCCCGGCCAGCTCGTGGGACTGGTTGATCGGCATCTGTGGATCCTGGTCGCCATGCATCAAGAGGAGCGGCGGATCATGGGCATCCACGTGAAACACCGGGCTGGCGAGTTGCGCGAGCTCAGGCAGCGCGTCCGGCTGACCGCCCAGGAACAGGTCGAGCGCGGGCACGCGGACGTTGAGCCCGTGCGGCGTGGATTGCTTGAGGATGGTGGTGAGGTTGCTCGCGCCGTAGAGGCTGACGATGGCCTGCACGTCGGAGGATGTTTTCCGATCTTCGCCGACCGAGCCTTCGAGGTCGGCGTGGCCGTTCGTCACGCCGACGAGCGCGGCGAGGTGCGCACCGGCGGAGGAACCGGCGATGACGAACCGGTTGGCCGGCAGGCCAAGTTCCGCGGCCCGCGCCCGCAGGTAACGGATGGCGGCCTTGATGTCGTGGATTTGAGCAGGGAAGCGCGCCTGCGGGGACAGCCGGTAGTCCACGCTTGCCACCGCCCAACCCAAGGCGGTCAGGCCTTTCAAATCCACATCGGCGCGCGACCCGCTGCGCCAGGCGCCGCCATGCACCCAGATGATGAGCCCGGCCGGAGTTGCGGCCGGCTCCGGCTGATGGAGGTCGAGTTTGAGCTCGGTGCCATCGAGGCGGGCAAAGGTGAGGGTCTTTTCGGCGCCGGCCGCTCGCGTCAGCGCGACCAGACAGAGGACGATCCAGATTTTCTTCATTTGGCCGTGTCGAGCAGCTTCATAAACGGCTCGGGGTAACGCGTGCCCGCGACGGCGGTGGCGGGGAACACCCGCTCGATCTCGGCCAGATCGGCCGGGGAGAGCTGCACGTCGGCGGCGCCGAGGTTTTCGTCCAGATTGGCGCTGCGGCGGGTGCCGGGGATAGCGTGGATGAAATCGTGCCGGGCGAGCACCCAGGCGAGCGCGAGCTGGCTGGCGGAGCAGCCCTTGCGCGCGGCCAGTTGTTGGACCTTGGCGACGAGTTCGAGGTTGCGCGCGAAGTTCTCGCCTTGGAACCGCGGTTGCGTGCGGCGCTGGTCGTCGGGCGCGAAGTCCTCGACGCTCCGGAAGCGGCCGGTCAGGAAACCGCGCCCGAGCGGGCTGTAGGCCACGAAGGCGATGCCGAGTTCCTGGCAGGCGGGCAGCACCTTTTCCTCCACGTCGCGCGACCACAGCGAATACTCGCTTTGCACCGCGGCGATGGGATGGACGGCGCTGGCGCGGCGCAGGCTGGTGGCACCGGCCTCGGACAACCCGAGGTGCCGGACCTTGCCGGCTTTCACGAGGTCGGCCATCGCGCCGACGGTTTCCTCGACGGGAACGGCGGGATCGATGCGGTGCGCGTAATAGAGATCGATCACGTCGGTGCCGAGGCGTCGCAGGCTGGCGTCGCAGGCGGCGCGCACATAGTCGGGCCGGCCGCTGACGACGCGCTTGCCCGGGTCGGCGCGGTCGCGGATGAAGCCGAACTTCGTGGCGAGAAAAACCTCGCTCCGGCGCGTCTGCAGCAGCTTGCCGAGGAGCACCTCGTTGTCGCCGTAGCCATACATGTCGGCCGTGTCGAGGTGGGTCACCCCGCGGTCGAGCGCGTGGTTCAGCGTGGCGAGCGACTCCGCCTCGTCGCGCGGCCCGTAGAAGTCCGACATGCCCATGCAGCCGAGGCCGAGGACGGGGAGCAGGGGGCCGTGTTTCCCGAGCGGGCGCTGGTGCATGGGGATTGAAGCTAGCCAGCCTGGGACGGAAGTAAAACGGCCCGGTGTCCTAACAGGAGAGTGCCGGGGCGTTCGGGCCAAAGTTCGTATTACGAACATTGGTTCCGGCATGTTGATTGGGCCGGGTCCGGACGCGAATCCGGGGAAGCGGGGACTTGGCAAGCGTGGGTCGCGCTGCTCCACTCGCGCCATGCGGTTACCCCACCTTGCCCTCTGCGCGGTCAGCGGCTGCACGTTTCTCCATGCCTCGGCCGGGCGCGACTGGCCGGTCTATCTCGGCGACAAGGGCGCGAGCCATTACTCGACGCTCACGCAGATCACGCCGGAAAACGTCGCCCGGCTCGAGGTCGCGTGGGTGTTCAACACCGGCGACCTGCGCGAGGGCGCCACGCAGATTCAATGCAATCCGCTCGTCATCGACGGCGTGCTCTACGGCACGACGCCGCAGACGAAGGTCTTCGCGCTCGATGCCTCGACCGGACGCGAGCTGTGGCGCTTCGCACCCGAGAATCCCAACGGCCTCAACCGCGGTCTAGCGACCTGGAGCGATGGCGCGGAGCGTCGCATCCTCTTCGGCAACGGCCAGTGGCTGCACGCGCTCGATGCGAAGACCGGGAAGCCGGTGGCAACGTTTGGTGCCGGCGGCCGGGTGGACTTGTCGCAGGGCCTCGGTCGCGACGCGACCGGCCTCGCCATCCAGGCGAACACGCCCGGCGTGGTGTATCGCGACCTGATCATCGTGGGCTTCCGCGCCGGCGAGGGCCCGGCGCCGGCCGCGCCCGGTCACATCCGCGCCTACAGCGTGCGCACGGGCGAACTGGTGTGGACCTTCCACACGAGCCCGGTCACGAGACCTGGCCGGCCGATGCGTGGCAGCGGGTCGGCGGCGCGAATGTCTGGACGGGCATGACCTTGGACGAGGAACGCGGCCTCGTGTTCTGTCCGGTGGGTTCGGCGGCCTTCGATTTCTGGGGCGGCGACCGGCATGGCGACAACCTTTACGCCAACTGCCTGCTCGCGCTCGATGCGGCCACGGGCCGCAAGGTGTGGCACTACCAGATGGTCCGGCACGACGTGTGGGACCGCGATCCGCCGTCGCCGCCGACGTTGCTCACACTCCGGCGCGACGGACGGGAGATTCCGGCCGTCGCGCAGACGACCAAGTCGGGCCACGTCTTCGTGTTCAACCGCGAGACCGGCGAGCCGCTGTTCCCCATCGGGGAAATTGCCGTGCCGAGTTCGGATCTCGCCGGGGAACTCACGGCCGCCGCGCAGCCGGTGCCGCTGAAACCCGCGCCGTTCGCCCGGCAGAATTTCACCGTGCACGAGATCACCGACCGCACGCCCGAGGCGCACCGCGCGGTGTTGCAGCAGTTCTCGCGTCTGCGGCCCCACGTGCCGTTCATGCCGCCGAGCCGGGAGGGCACGCTTATTTTCCCGGGCTACGATGGCGGCGCGGAGTGGGGCGGCGCGGCGGCCGATCCGGCGGGCGTGCTCTACGTGAACAGCAACGAAATGGCCTGGATCCTCACCATGGTGGAGACGGGCGGAGCCGCCACGCCCGGCGAACAGGTCTATCGGCAGAACTGCATCGGCTGCCACGGCGTGAACCGCGAGGGCAATCCCGCCGCGAGCATCCCGGCTCTGGCGGATGTGGGCAAACACCTGACCCGCGAGCAGGTGCTGGAGGTGATCACGAAGGGACGCGGCGTGATGCCGCCCTGGGGTTTTCTCACGGAGAAACAGCGCGAGGCCGTCACGGGTTTCCTGCTCGGGGACGTGTCACCCGTGCGCACCGACAATTCCGCCAAGGCCGCGGAGTGGATCACCTGGATGCCCGACAAGCGCGAGGCGGCCCCGCCGCCCTACACGCACACGGGTTACAACCGCTTCCTCGACCCCGAGGGTTACCCGGCGGTGAAGCCACCCTGGGGCACGCTCAACGCGATCGACCTGAACACCGGCGAATACCGCTGGAGCGTGCCATTGGGCGAATACCCGGAGCTTGTCGCCAAGGGCGTGCCGACCACCGGCACGGAAAACTACGGCGGCCCTCTCGTGACCGCGGGCGGCGTGCTTTTCATCGGCGCTACCCGGGACGAATTTTTCCGGGCCTTCGATCCGAAGACCGGCCGCGAGCTGTGGCGATTCAAGCTGCCGGCCGGCGGCTACGCCACGCCCGCGACTTACGAGGCGGGCGGACGCCAGTTCATCGTCATCGCCTGTGGCGGCGGCAAGATGGGCACGAAGAGTGGCGACGCCTACGTGGCCTTCGCGCTACCGCGGTGAATCCGGCGGGAAGCGGCGGTGGTGCCGGACCAGCGCTGCGGCGATGCGTGCGCCGGCGTGGCCGTCGCCGTAGCCCGTGAAGACCCGGGCCATGGCCCGGTGGGCGGCGGGCCGGTCGAGCAGCC
>CBINOW010000108.1:0-16029 GCA_966252395.1 uncultured Oleiharenicola sp.
GCCTACACCGCCCGCTTGGTGGGCTCGTGCGCCGAGGCGCGCGACGCCCTGGCCCAGTCGCCCTATGATGCCGTGGTGCTCGACCTGGGATTGCCCGATGGAGACGGCCTCGACCTGCTGCGCGAGTGGCGGGCGGCGGGTTTCGACGAGCCGGTGCTCATCCTCAGTGCCCGCGACGCCGTGCAGGATCGCATCCGCGGCCTGAATGTCGGGGCCGATGACTACCTGCCCAAGCCTTTCAGCGTCGAGGAACTGCTCGCCCGTCTCCGCTCCCTCCTCCGGCGCCGGGGTGGCGGCGGCCGGGTCACGACCGTGCTCGAACACGGTGGGGTGCGCCTCGATCTGCTCGCGCGCAGCGTCACGCTCGACGGCGAACGCGTCGAGCTGACCAGCCGCGAGCTGGCCCTGCTGGAGCTGTTTTTGCAAAACCCGAACCGCGTGCTCACGCGCACGCTCATCGCGGAAAAAGTCTGGGAAGCCTCCTACGACATGGAGACCAACCTGATCGATGTTTACGTGCGGCGCCTGCGGCAGAAGCTTGAGCGGCCCGGCGGCGAAGCCTTCATCCGGACGATTCGCGGGACCGGTTACCAGCTGGCATGAAACATTCCTTTACGCTGCGGCTGACGGTCCGCTTCGTCGTGCTCGTGGTTCTGACGACCGCGCTGGTCCTCGTTGCGGGCGGATGGTTTCTCGGGCGCCAGGCGGTCAAGGGCCTCTGGGATCTGCACGATTTGGAGGGGCACGAGATGGCCGAGTTGCTCGGCGAGCGGGCACTTTCGCCTTCCGACGTGGCGGCACGGATCCAGCACGATGCGGACAGCGATGCGGCGTTGTTTTTCATCCAGGTGCGCGACGCCGGGGGCACCATCATCTTCCGTTCGCCCAATCTCGGTGGCACGCTGCTGCCCGCGCTCAGAGGCCAGACGAAGCACTGGCAGGCGGAACTCCCCGGGGCCGGCCGGGTGCTGATCTCGGATTTCAGTGAAGGTCCCTGGCGCATCCAGATCGCGAGCAGCCTCGAGCCGACCGAGCGCCTGTTGGGCGAGTATGCCCGGGTCAGCGCGGTGCTGCTGGCGGGCGTGGCCGTGCTCAGCGTGTTCCTCGGCTACCAGTTCAGCCAGGCCACCCTGCGCCCGGTGCGGGCGATCGAGGCCACCGCGCGGCGGATCGGCGCCGACAATCTCAGCGAGCGCATCCCCGCCGCGGCCGGCCACGGCGAGCTCACCACGTTGATCGATCTGCTTAACGGCACCTTTGACCGGCTGCAGCGTTCCTTCGACCAGGTGCAGCGTTTCACCGCCGAGGCCTCGCACGAGCTCAAGACGCCGCTCGCGCTCGCCCGGCTCAACGCGGAGAAGCTGCAGCAGCGCGTGCAGGCCGATCCCGAGGCCGCCGGACTCACCGCCGAGATTCTCGACGAGATCGCGCGCCTCAACCGCATCATTGAGAGCCTGCTGTTCATCGCCAAAACCGAAAGCGGCGCGCTGCGCCTGCCGCGCCGCGAGATCGTGATGAAGGAGTTCCTCGATGAATTTGCGGCCGACGCTGCGGCGCTTGCCGAGGATGCCGGCCTGCGGTTTGAACTCATAGCCAACGACGAAGGCGATCTGTCGGGAGATCCGGGGCTGCTGCGCCAGCTGCTGCTCAACCTGCTCAGCAACGCCCTGGCCGTGACGGGGCGGGGGGGCGCAGTCACGCTGGAGTCCCGTCGCACAGAACGGGGCTGGCAGCTGGTGTTGGTGGACGAGGGCCCCGGTCTGCCCGAAGCCCAGTTGGAAAGAGTCTTCGAGCGTTTCGTGCGCTACGAGGGCACCAGCAATCGGGAAGGCAGCGCTGGCACTGGTCTCGGCCTCGCCATCAGCCGGAGCATTGTCGAGCTCCACGGCGGCACCATCCGCGCGGAAAACCGGCCAGATCGCCGGGGATTGCGGATCGTGGTCCAGCTGCCTTGAGTGCAGCAAAATGCTGCCCAACACTGATTAGTTGCGCGCTGCCGGCGCGAATCATCAAAAAGGACCTGCCAAAATGGCTGCCCGGGCTGGGATCGAACCAGCGACCAAGTGATTAACAGTCACCTGCTCTGCCACTGAGCTACCGGGCAACGTGGCTCCCCAAAGGGAACGGCCAAAAAGAGGTCCGCTCTTTGGGTTGTCAATCCCTGTATCGTGTAAAAACCGGGAATCTTCAGCGCGTTTCAAAGTTTTGATTGCTTCGCCTTCGTGCGGTCCTACAACTTCGCCCTCTTTTCCATTACGCCTGCCTCCAATTCCGGAGTCACAGGGGGAACGAAACCATGAAGAAATTCCAACTCACCGTCAGCACGCGCGAAGGCACCGGCCGCAGCGCCTCCCGCCGCCTCCGCAAGGCCGAGAAGATTCCGGCCATCCTCTACGGAAAACACACGAAGCCCGAGACTCTGGCCGTCAACGCGCCGGAGTTCATCAAGCTCCTCAAGGAAATCGCGGGCCGCGCCGCCCTCATCGAGCTCAAGCGCGATGCCGGCGCCAGCGCTCTCTCCTTCCTCCAGGAAATCCAGCGCGACCCGATCACCGACCGCTACCTCCACGTTGACCTTCAGGAAGTGAAGGAAAACGAGAAGATGGTCATCAGCGTCTCCGTCCGCGTCGTCGGCGAGGCCTATGGCGTCAAGACCGAGGGCGGCGTGCTCGACACCGCCACGAAGCGTCTGCGCATCCGCACGCTGCCTAAGGATCTGCCTGATTTCATCGAGATCAATGTCACTGAGCTGAAGATGGGTGAGGCCATCCACGTCAGCGACATCAAGGTCGGTGCCGGCGTCGAGCTCCTCGACAATCCCGGCCAGGCCGTTGTTCTCTGCGTGGCCCCGCCGGAAGAGGAAGTCGCCGCCGTCGCGACCCCGACCGCTGGCGAAGGTGCTCCCGTCGCCGCCGGTGCCGAGGGTGCCGCCGCTCCTGCGGCCGCTGGTGCCGCGGCTCCCGCCGCCGGAGCCAAGCCGGGCGACGCCAAGGCCGCCGCCCCCGCCGCGGGTGCCAAGGCCGCCGCTCCCGCCGCCGGTGCCAAGCCGGCCGCCGCTCCCGCCAAGAAGTAATCTTTTCCCGGTCCGCCCGCTCCGGTGGGCGGACCGTTTTGCTCGCTGTTCTTTGAGTCATGTCCGTCACGCTGATCGCTGGACTGGGCAACCCCGGGCGCGAATACGCCGCCACCCGCCACAATCTCGGCTTTGCCGTGGTCGAGGCACTGGCTGCCGCCGAAGGCCTCAAGTGGAAGCATGAATCCCGCTTCGAGACCGAGACCGCCCGCTGGGATGTCCGCCCCGGTGTCACGCGACTGCTCGTCAAGCCGCAGACCTTCATGAACGACAGCGGGCGCGCCCTGCGCGCCCTGCTGGCCTTCCACAAGGTCGGGCCCGACGCCCTCATCGCCGCCTACGACGATCTCAACATCGCCCTGGGCCTCGTGAAGGTGTCGGTCACCGGCAGCGCCGGCGGCCACAACGGCGTCGCCAGCCTGCTCGAGCACGTCGGCGACGGCTTCGTTCGCTACCGGCTCGGCATCGGCGCCCCGCGCCCCGCCGGGATGGACCTCAAAGACTACGTGCTAGGAAAATTCTCCCCCTCTGAAAATTCAATCATCGATCAAAAACTAACCACTCTCGTGGACGGCCTCCGCCTCCTGCTCGACCAAGGACCGGCCCGCGCCATGAACCTCCTCAACCGCCGAGAAACCAATGAGCCAGAACAAGCGTAACTACAAAGCCACCTTCATCCTCGACAACCGCGGCCGCGAAGACTCCGTGGACCAGATCATCGAGGGCGTGAAGAAGGAGATCGTCGCCGTCCAGGGCGAGGTCACCGCCGTCGAAAATCTCGGCCGCCGCGATTTCGCCCGCAAGACCGACCCGAAGTTCCCCGCCGGCGTCTACGTGCAGGTGGCCTTCGCGGCCCCCGCCGCCGCCCCTGCCCAGCTGCAGGAGCGCCTCCGCCTGAACGACACCGTTTACCGCGCCAAGGTGCAGAACGCCTGAGCGCGTTTCCGCCCGCCGCCTCCGTCCCATGGCCAATCTCAACAAAGTGATGCTCATCGGCAACCTGACGCGCGACCCGGAGCTCCGGGTCACGCCGAAGGGCACCGCCATCTGCACGTTCAGCCTCGCGGTCAACCGCAAGTTCAAGGACGAGAGCGGCGGCGAGCGCGAAGAGGTCACCTACATCGACATCGAGGCCTGGGGCAAGTCCGGCGAGAACATCTCCAAGTATTGCACCAAGGGCCGCCCGCTCTTCGTCGAAGGCCGCCTGCGCCTCGACCAGTGGGAGGACAAGAACACCAAGGAAAAGCGCAGCCGCATGAAGGTCGTGCTCGAGAACTTCCAGTTCCTCGGCAGTGGCCGCAGCGAAGGCGGTGGCGGTGGCGAGGGTGGGGAAGCCCGCTCCTACGCGCCCCGCAGCGCCGCTCCGCGGCCGGCCGCCGCGCCGGCTCCCCAGGAAAACCTCGACGAAGACGTGCCGTTCTGAGCACGCGCAAAACTCAACCGACAACTTTAAACCAATCCCAACATGGCTAACAGCGAAGTGCTCCTTATTCAACCCGTTGACGGTCTCGGCGCCGAAGGCGACCAGGTCAAAGTCCGCGCCGGCTACGCGCGCAATTTCCTCCTGCCCCAGGGCAAGGCCGTGCCGCTCACCGTGGCCAACCGCAAGCAGGTCGAGGCCCTCAAGAAGGCCCGCGGTCTCCGCGAGGCCAAGGAACTCGACGGTGCCCAGGCCCTCGCCAAGCAGATCGAGAAGGCCGGCATCGCCATCGCCGTGAAGACCGGCGAGGGTGGCAAGCTCTTCGGTGCCGTCACCGGCAACGACATCCACGACAAGCTGGCCGCCGCCGGCATCACCGTGGAGAAGAAGCGCATCCACCTCGGCCAGCCCATCAAGACGCTCGGCAAGCACGCGGTCAGCATCCGCCTGCATCCCGAGGTGACCGTCGAGCTCAACTTCGACGTCGTCTCCGAGAACCCGATCGAGCCCGTCGCCTCCGCCTGAAGCGCGGCCCCAGGTCTCCCGAGCTGCGGTTAACCCCGCAGCTTTTTTGTATCCGGCCCCCTCTCACCGATCCCTCCTCCTGCCCGTGAAGAAGATGTCTATATTCGGGGGTTGCTGCGGAGATTGCGGAGCCGCTTACTGAACCGTCCCATGGCTGAATCCAGCAACGATCCCCGCTCCGGCAAGGTAGTGCGCTACCCCTCCGCGGCGGAACGCGCCCAGACGCTGCCGGCCTCCGCGCCCGATCGTTCGCCCCCGCACAGCGCCGAGGCCGAGGAGCACGTCATCGCCTGCTGCTTGCTCGACGGCAGCGATACCATCGCCCGCTGCCTCGAAGCCCGCGTCGTCGCCGAGTCCTTTTATCTCCCCCAGAACCGGCTCTTGTTCGAGGTCATCCTTGAGCTCTACTCGAAGAGCCCGCCGGTCTCGCTGGAAATTTTGGCCGAGGAACTGAAAACCCGGCGCCAGCTGGAGGCTGTCGGCGGATTTCCCTACCTCATGCAGGTCACGGGCAAGATCCCGACCACGGCGCACGCCGGCTATTTCATCGAAAAGGTCCGCGAAAAGCACCTGCTGCGCGAGCTCATCAAGACCGCGACCGGCGCCGTCGAACAGGCCTACAGCTTCACCGGCGGACTGGAGGAGTTCGTGGACAAGGTGGAGCAGGATCTCTTCAAGGTCACCCAGGACCGCGTCAGCGACAGTGCGCAGGAGATCAAGGAGGCGATCAAGGATGCGAACTCCGTCATCGCCAAACTGCTGATGAAAAAGGGCGAGCTGACGGGCGTCAGTTCGGGTTTCAAGGATCTCGACGCGATGACCTTTGGCTTCCAGCGGCAGGAAATGATCATCATCGCCGCCCGCCCCTCGATGGGCAAAACCAGCTTTGCGCTCAACATCGCCGAGGCCGCCGCCATGCCCAAGAAGGGCGACCCGGTGCCGGTGCTGGTGTTCTCGCTCGAAATGAGCGCCTCGCAGCTCGCGCTGCGCATGCTCTGCGCGCGTTCGCGCGTGAACATGAAGCTCCTGCGCGACGGTCTGGTCGGCCGTGACGGCCGCGAGGTCAACGCCCTCGGCCAGGCGGCCGAGGAGTTCAAGCGGGCCCCCATCCTCATCGACGACGCGAGCAACCTCACGATCATGGAGCTACGGGCCAAGGCCCGGCGCATCCACGCCCGCAAGAAGCTGGGCATGGTCATCGTGGACTACCTCCAGTTGCTCAACGGCACCGACTCCCGGGCACCGCGCGAACAGCAGGTCGCCGAAGTTTCCCGTGGATTAAAGGCCTTGGCCAAGGAACTCGACGTGCCGGTGCTGGTCCTCAGCCAGCTCAACCGCTCATCGGAGAAGGAAAACCGCACGCCCCGCTTGTCGGACTTGCGTGAATCCGGATCCATTGAACAAGATGCCGACGTAGTGCTGATGCTGTCCCGCCCCAAGGATGCCGACGAAAAATTCCAGACCGCCGCCGGGGCGGCGGATTTAATCGTTGCCAAGCAGCGCAACGGACCGGTAGGTGATTTGAAACTGACTTTCCTTCAAGAAATTACGCGCTTTGAAAACTTTACTCCGTAACCTGGTCACCCGGGCGCTTTTCGTCTGCATTTTCGTCGCCGTCGGCCACCCCGTCCTGCACGCGCAGGCTGGCCTCAGCCCGGCCCAGGAAGAGGCCACGCCCGCCAAGGTCGGCACCGTCACGATCAAGTTCATCGGCATGGCCAGCGTGAGCGAACAGATCGTCCGCGCCAACATGATCCTGCGCGAGGGCACCGATCTGGACGAGGCGGTCATCGACCGTGACATCCGCTCGCTCTACCGCACCGGCATGTTTGAGTTCATCGAGGTCAAGCGCAACGAGGCCTCCGGCAACGTGGTGAACTTCGTCTTCGAACTGACCCCGAAGTTCCGCGTGCTGAACGTGCAGGTCGAGGGCGCCAAGGCGATCAAGCCCCGCCGCCTGCTCAAGGAGGCCAAGACCGTGGCCAACGGCGCGCTGGACGAGCGCCAGATCAAGGAAGACAGCCAGAAAATCTACGAGTATTACCAGAAGCGCGGCTTCAACCAGGCGCAGGTCACGTATTCCATCGACCGCAACCGCTCCACCGGTTTCAGCACCGTCACCTTCAAGGTCCGCGAAGGCGCCCGCGTGAAAATCAGCGCCGTCAACTTCGTCGGCAATGACAACGTGAAGGCCCGCCGCCTCCGCAAGGAGATGGAGACCAAGAAATGGAGCTCGATCTCCTGGCTGCTCGGCAGCGGCCGTTTCAAGGACGACGAATTCGACGAGGATCTCAACAAGCTCCGCGATTACTACAAGGAGGAGGGCTTCCTCGACGTGGAGATCGCCGAGGACAAGATCACCTTCGACTACCCGAAGCCCGGCAAACTCGTCATCACGATCCGGGTCAACGAGGGCCGCCAGTATCGCGTTGGCGACATTTCCTTCACGGGCAACAAGCTCTATCCCGAGACCCTGCTGCGCTTCATTCCCCGCCAGCGCAAGGGAGCGGTCTTCAAGCCCTCGCTGCTGGACAAGGATTCCGAATCCGTCGAGGACTTCTATGGCCGCGCCGGTTATCTTCCCCCCGACACCCGTGTCCGTCTGGTCCGCAAGCCGAACCTCGAGACCGGCAACATCGACGTCGAATACCAGATCACCGAGGGCGAGCGCATCCAGGTCGAGTCGGTCAAGATCGAGGGCAACACCAAGACCAAGAGCATCGTGATCCTGCGCGAGCTGGTGCTGGGCCCCGGCGACGTCTTTGACAGCGTGCGCCTCAAGATCAGCAAGCTGCGCCTGGAGAACACCCGCTTCTTCGAGGACCCCGTCAATGTCACCGACGAGTCCACCAACATCCCCGGCCGCCGCACCCTCAAGATCTCCGTGCAGGAGGCGCGCACCGGCAACCTGACCTTCGGCGCCGGCTTCAGCTCGCTGGAACGCGCCGTGGTGTTCGCCGAGGTTACCCAGTCCAACTTCGACATCTTCAACCGCCGCTCCTTCTTCCAGGGCGACGGCCAGAAATTCCGGCTCCGCTTCCAGGTCGGTTCGCAGTCGAGCGAGCTGATCATGGCCTTTGAAGAGCCCTACTTCCTCGAGCGCGAGCTGGCCACCGGCTTCCAGCTCTACCGCACCACCTCCGACTACAACAGCGCCTACTACGAGGAAATCCGCACCGGCGGCGAAGTCTATGCCCGCAAGCGTCTCTTCAACTGGCTCGAGTCCCGCCTCTCCTACACCTACGAGGTCATTGACATCGCCAACGTCGATCCCGGCGCACCGCTTTCCTTCCGGTTGCTTGAGGGCAAGACCAAGACCTCCCGCGTCGGCCTGGTCCTCACGCAGGATACGCGCGACAAGATCATCAGCACCACGCGCGGCCATTACACCTCGCTCAACCTGGACCTCGCGGGCGGACCCTTCGGCGGCGACAATCACTACTACCGGGTTGAGTTCCGCGGCTCCAAGTTCTTCCCTATCGCGGAATTTCAGGAACAGGTCGTCGCCCTCATCGGCCGCGCCGGTGTGGTCGAGAGCTTCGGCGACAGTGACAAACCGCAGTTCCGCACGGTCACCGACCCGAGCACGGGCAGTCCGATCTCCATCGGACCCTTCGTGCCCGGAGTTCCCTTTTACGACCGCTACTTCCTCGGCGGCCCCAACGATCTGCGCGGTTTCGAGTTCCGCGACGTCGGCCCCAAGGACAACTTTGGCGAGCCGCTGGGCGGCAAGAGCTATGGCTTCTTCAGCCTCGAATACTCTTTTGATCTGGTGAAACCCATGCGCATGGCCTTCTTCTATGACGCCGGTTTTGTGAACTCCGACGCCTATGATTTCAGCCCCGTGGACTACAACGACAACTTTGGTGTCGGCATCATGCTCTTCGTCGCCGGTGCGCCGCTGCGCCTTGATTTCGGCATCCCGCTGACCACCGACCGCTTCAACAAGAAGGGCAACCAGTTCAACTTCTCCTTCGGCACCCGTTTCTGATCCAATCCATCACCTCATTCTGATTCCACTATGAACAAGCTGATCCGCACATTCGCCCTTCTGGCTTCCCTGCTCGCCGGCGCCGCCAGCCTGCCAGCCCAGCCCACCGTGAAGCTCGTCGTTGTCGACATGGCCAAGGTCTACGACAACCACTACAAGACCGAGGAGGCCAACGCCAAGTTCCGCGACGCCGAGCAGAAGGCTCAGGAGCAGGTCGAGGAATACAACAAGCAGGGGCAGATGCTGGTGGACGAATACAAGGAGCTGATGGAACAGGCAAAGAACACACTTCTCACCAGCGAAGCCCGCTCCAAGGCCGAAGCCGATGTCCAGAAGAAGGGCGAGGAGATCCAGCGCAAGCAGGCCGAGGTCCAGCAATTCCGCCAGACGACCCAGCGTTCGCTGCAGCAGCGCATCAAGACCCATCGTGACCTTCTGCTCGAGGAGATCAGCAAGGTGGTGACCGACCTCGCCAAGCGCAACGGCGCCACGCTCGTGCTCGACAAATCCGGCCCCACGCTCTTTGGCATCCCCAGTGTCCTCTACGCCGACCCGACCTACGACATCACCGATGCCGTGCTCGCGGAAGTGAACAAGGACCGCCCGGCTCCGGCTGCCCCGGCCGCCGCGCCCGCCGCCCCGGCTGCGACCGGCAGCCAGTTCACGGTGCCAAATGTCGCCGAGCCCAAGAAGTGAGGCACAAGTAATCTTGCCAAGCCCTGTTCCTACGAACAGGGCTTTTTTGTGCCCGCTGCACCGTCGGTCGGCGTTCGCCGTCCGGGCAAAGCTCCAGACTTTCAGACTCACATGCAGGTTGCGTATACCCCCGAGGAAATAGCCGCCATCGTGGATGCCCGGCGCACCGTTGGCCGCGCTGACCGGCCGGTCACGGACATCGCCTCGCTTTCCTCCGCCAAGCCCGGCGACCTGTCCTTTCTTGGCAACGCCAAGTATCGCTCGCAGGTGCCCGGCAGCGAAGCGACCGTTCTGCTCCTGCCCTTGGATTACGCCGGCGAACCCCGTCCGGGCCAGGTGTTCTTGCAGGTGGAGAATCCCTCTGCGGCGCTGGCCCGGCTTTGTGCCCGCATCGAGCAGTCGCTCTGGCCCAAGCCACCTCCCGGCATCCATCCGTCGGCGGTCGTGGCTGCCGGGGCCGTGGTGGACCCGACGGCGCACATTGGTCCGCTTTGTGTGGTCGAGGAGGGAGCCCAGATCGGCGCAGGCACGGTTCTGCAGGCCTCCGTTTTTGTTGGCCGGGATGCGCGCATCGGCCAGGGCTGTTTCCTCATGCCCGGCAGCGTGGTGGCCACGACTTGCGTGCTCGGCAACCGCGTGCGCCTCCAGCCCGGCGTGGTCGTGGGCTCCGATGGTTTCGGCTACGAGTTTGTCAACGGCCGCCACGAAAAGGTGCCGCAGATCGGCACGGTCATCATTGGCGACGATGTTGAGATTGGTGCCAACTCCACGCTGGATCGGGCGCGTTTCAGCCGGACGGTGGTGGGGGAGGGCACCAAGATCGATAACCTGGTCCAGATCGCCCACAATGTGGTGATTGGGAAACACTGCATCCTGTGCTCCCAGGTTGGTATTTCCGGCAGCACCACCTTGGAGGACTACGTCATATTGGGCGGCCAGGCCGGCGTGGCGGGCCACATTACCCTGGGCAAGGGCAGCAAGGCCGGTGGCCAGGCCGGTGTCACCCATGACATTCCGGCCGGCACCTACGTAAACGGCACGCCCGCCATGCCCTACATGCTGGAGCGGCGGCTGGCGGTGCTGCACCAGCGCCTGCCCGACCTGTTCAAACGCGTCGAGCGGCTCGAAAAGCCAGAATAAACTTCCCGCTGGTGTCCTTCTCGGCTACCAAGCGGCCGCAATGAGGGACACGAAGCTCAAGATTTTTTCCGGTTCATCCAATCGCGCTCTGGCTGAGGAAATTTGCCAGAGCATCGGCGTGCCGCTGGGCGATGCGACCGTGAACTGTTTCCCCGACGGCGAGTCCTTCGTTAAGATCAACGAAAACATCCGCGGCGCCGACGCGTATTTCATCCAGTCGACCTGCCCGCCGACGAACCATCACCTGATGGAGCTGCTCATCATGATCGATGCCGCGAAGCGCGCCTCGACGCAGCGCATCACCGCCGTGATCCCGTTCTACGGTTACGCGCGTCAGGACCGCAAGGATCAGCCGCGCGTGCCTATCACGGCCAAGCTCGTGGCCAACCTGCTCATGTCTGCCGGCGCCAACCGCGTCCTCGCGATGGATCTGCACAGCCAGCAGATCCAGGGTTTCTTCGACATCCCGGTGGACCATCTCTTCGCCTCGCCGGTTTTTTTCCAGTATCTCGCCAGCAAGCGCAGCAACAACCTCGTGGTTTTTTCACCCGATGTCGGCGGCATGAAGATGGCCGCCGCTTACGCCGATGTGCTTGGTGCCTCGCTCGGTCTGGTGGCCAAGAAACGCACCAGCGCGACCAAGGTCGAGGCCATCAACATCGTCGGCGAGGTCGCCGGTTGTGACGTGCTGCTCGTGGACGACATCACCGAGACCGCCGGCACCCTCACCGCCGCCGCCAAGATTCTCAAGGACCACGGGGCGAAGAGCATTCGCGCCGCCGTCAGCCACTGTGTGCTCAACGAAATCGCCTACGAGCGCCTCAAGAGCGGCCTGATTGACGAGCTCATCACGACCAATTCCGTGCCGATCGACACCCGCGGCCTGCCCATTACGGTGCTCAGTGTCGCCCCGTTGCTCGGTGAAGCCATTCTGCGCATCAATACGAACGAGAGCGTCACCAGTCTTTTCAAGATCAAGGGCTTCTGACGTTGCGATTGGCGGAACCGTCTGGTCTGGCTACTGTCTTTGTCCGGACTCATTTCCCTATGAAAACCAAGACTTTCGCCACGTTGATCGCCCTGCTATCCGGCGCTGCCTTTTTTTCGCTCGGCCTCATGGCCGCAGAAAAGAAAGCCACCAACAAAAAGCCCGACCTGAAGATCGATTCTTCCCCGGTCGCTTCGGTCAAATCCAACGTCGTCACCAGTTATGCCGACGTGCTTGATCCGATCCGTCCCGCGGTCGTGTCGGTTTATTCCAGCAAGGTCGTGCGCGAGCAGATCCCGGAATTTTTCCGCCGGCAGGGTTACCAAGGCCGCGAACAAACCCAAAAGGGGCTTGGCTC
Organism: uncultured Oleiharenicola sp.; assembly: GCA_966252395.1. Lineage (GTDB taxonomy): Bacteria > Verrucomicrobiota > Verrucomicrobiia > Opitutales > Opitutaceae > Lacunisphaera. Next base: position 12,192 of record CBINOW010000108.1, read on the forward strand.
AGGCGTGATCGTCTCGGCCGACGGCTACATCCTCACCAATAACCACGTGGTCGAGGGTGCCGACGAAGTGAAGGTGGCGCTCAACGACGACCGCGAGTTCACTGCCAAGATCATCGGCACCGATCCCAAGACCGATGTGGCCGTCATCAAGATCGAGAGCGAAAACCTGCCCGCCGTGACGCTCGCCGACAGCAGCACGCTCCGCGTGGGTGACGTGGTTTTCGCCATCGGCAATCCGCTCGGCGTCGGCCAGACCGTGACCATGGGCATCGTGTCGGCCACCAGCCGACGCGTCGGCATCCTCGAGGAGGTCGCCGGCTACGAGGATTTCATTCAGACCGACGCCGCCATCAACCAGGGCAATTCCGGCGGCGCGCTCATTGACGCCCGCGGCCGTCTTGTCGGCATCAACTCCGCCATTCTTTCCACCTCCCAGGGTAACATCGGCATCGGCTTCGCCATCCCGATCAACCTCGCCAGCTCCATCATGCACAGCTTGATCGAGACCGGCACCGTCGCCCGCGGCTACCTGGGCGTTTCCACCTCCCAAATCACGCCTGATCTCGTGGAGGCGTTCAAGCTGCCCAAGGATACCAAGGGCGTGATCATCGCCGACCTGCCCGCCGGCAGCCCTTCCGCCAAGGCCGGGCTCAAGCGCGACGACGTCATCACCGCCATCAACGGTCGCCCCGTTTCGACGGTGGACGACCTGCGCCTCATCGTGGCCCAGTATGCCCCGGGCACCAAGGTGACCATCAGTTTCATTCGCGACAACAAACCTGACACCAAGGAAGTCACCCTCGGCCAGCGGCCCGACGAGGTCGCCGCCACAGGCGAGTTGCTGCCCGGCGTCCATGTCGAGACCCTCACCGACGACCTGCGGCGCGAATACCGCGTCAATAATGACGTGGATGGTCTGGTCATCACCGGGGTGGACGACAACTCCCCGCATGCGGGCGACCTGGTGCGTGGGGCCGTGATCGTCAGCCTGAACCGCGAGGCCGTGACCGATGTGAACTCCGCCAAGGGGCTCCTGCGTCCGGGCCGGAACCTGGCCTTCGTTTATTACCGCGGCAGTTTCCGTTACATCATCATCAACAACGGCCGCTGATTCGGAATTTCAGATTCATCTCATGACAAAGGCGCACCAGGTGGTGCGCCTTTTTGCTTTTGGCTCTTGGCGGTGGGACGATCAGTCCCGCGGCTTGCGCCCTCAGCTCCCCGGCTTGGTCGCTGGGATTTTTGCGATCTCCGGCGGGACCTGGTCGGCCGGGTAGGTGGGGTAGCTCATCTCAAGCAGCGAATAGGTCGGCACGTTGAACTTGGCGTTGCCGGCACTGCGGTCCACAAGCACGGCCACGGCCACCGCCGTGCCGCCCATCTTCTGGACGATGTCGAGGCACTCCTGCACGCGGCCGCCGCGGGTGATCACGTCTTCGACGACGAGAACCTTCTCGCCGGGCTTGAAGGTGAAACCACGGCGCAGCACGAGCACGTTGTTTTCCTTCTCGGCGAAAATGAACCGGCACTTCGACTGGCGCGCCACTTCCTGGCCGATCACGAGGCCGCCCATCGCCGGAGCCAGCACGGTGTCGTAGCTGAGGCCGCCGAGCTTCTGCTTCAGCAGCGTGCCGAGCCGCTCGACCGCAGGCATGTCCTGGCACACCTGCGCACACTGAAAGAAATGCCCGCTGTGCAGACCCGAGCGCAGCACGAAATGCCCCTGCAGCAGCGCCTTGGTGCGGATGAAGATGTCGGTGACTTCCTGTTGAACGGCGTCCATGCGCGAAACGTGGGATATTCGCCGCTGGAATGAAAGGCGATTTTCCCTATCTTGCCCGTCATGCCGCCGCTCACCACCCAACCCGCTCTCGAGGACGAATTGGGTGACGTGTTGGAGAAGGCCGCGCGCAATGTGCCGCTGTCCTTGGAAAGCCTCGCGGCGGCGGCCAACATCGACCCCGGCCGGCTCAAGGACGCTTTCGATTACCGTCCGGACCTGACGCAGGCCGAGCTTTCCCGGCTCGCCGGCGTGCTGAGCCTCAACGAGGTCGGCCTCACCGCGCTGGCGCAAGGGCGTTATCCGCTACCCGATCCCGCCGGCTTGCCCTTTGCCCTGCATCCGTTGCGCATGCCTTTCGGTGTCGGCGTGGCCAACGCCTACCTTGTATCCGCCGGCGGTGACAGCGCGCTGTTGTTCGACACCGGTGCCAGCCACGCTGAGCTGCACCGGGCCTGGCCGGAACACATCCAGCGGCTCGAAGCGGTCTTTGTCACGCACTACGAAGCCGAGCACGTCGGCGGCTTGGATGTGGTGTTGCGCGAAACCGAACTCGGTTTCTTCCACGGTCCGCCCAGCGGACGCTGGCCGCAATGTCGCGGGCTGGGGGAGGGCCAAACTGTCGAATATGCCGGCCTCGCCATCACCGCCTTCAGCACCCCCGGCCATGCCGACGAGCACAACTGCTACCTGATCAAATCCCTGCGTCGCCCCCAATCCCCCGCAGTCTTGATTTCGGGGGACCTTATCTTCGCCGGGTCGCTGGGCGGCGGTTACTTTTGCTGTCAGCGGCAGCTCAAGCACTCGCGCCGCATCATGGACCTGCTGCCTGACGACACCGTGATCGCTCCCGGGCATGGTCCGCTCACCACGGCGGCCAACGAAAGACGTTTCAACCCGTTCCTCTCCGCTTAGTTATTCGGCGGGCGACCGCGCCTGCCTTCTGAAAATGGTCGGGACGGAGAGATTCGAACTCTCGACCTCTTGCTCCCGAAGCAAGCGCTCTACCAGGCTAAGCTACGTCCCGATTTCCGACTGAAGGGGCGGCAACCAGACCCCAAAGCCTCGGGCGTAGCAAACAAAATTTTCTGCGAGGCGCAGAAGACCCGGTTTCCCGGTAAAAGCCGCCGTGGAAGCGGCTGATCCCCGGGTAAAAATTCAGTGCGCGACACTTGGTTGCCCCAACCGCCCGGCATCGCCGGATTTCGTGCACGGAGTGGCCTGAAATCCGCTTATGACAGGCATCATCACACGGTTCCAAATCTGTGCTCCGCTCTGCCGCACGCGCCTGTGCAACCCGCTCTGGCGTCCGGCAAAAAACGCTATTGCCAGAGCCGGCGGCGGTGCGCGTTGATTAACCTCCGACCAACAACCTTAGTGAGCAAAATCCGGCCATCACCGCTCTATAATCCCGAGTTTGAACACGACGCCTGCGGCGTCGGCTTTGTCGCTCGCATCACCGGAGAACGCAGCCACGATGTGCTCGCCCGCGCCCTAGGCGCGCTGAAGGCCCTGGCCCACCGCGGTGCCATCGATGCCGATGCCATCACCGGCGACGGCGCCGGCGTCCTCACGCAGCTGCCCTACGAGATTTTCCGCGAGCATTTCGAGACGCAGAAGAAGACCGCCCCGGCCGACAACGAGCTCGGCGTCGGCATGATCTTCCTCCCCCGCGGCAACGACCTCGCCCAGGCCCACGCCCGCAAGATCGTGATCGAAGCGGTCAAGGAGGAGGGCCTCGCCTTCCTCGGCTGGCGTGAAGTCCCCGTCGACATTTCCATCCTCGGCCGCAAGGCCGCCGAGTCCGTGCCCGTCATCGCGCAGGCGCTCGTCGCCCGTCAGGAGGAGCTGACTGAGGACCAGTTTGAGCGTAAGCTCTTTCTCGCCCAGCGGGTGGCCGAGCGCCGCTGCCTGGCCGCGCGCATCGACGGCTTCTACGTCTGCTCGTTCTCCTGCCGCACCATCGTCTACAAGGGCCTCCTCAACGCCCCGCAGGTGCGCAAGTTCTACCCGGACCTTCGCGAGAAGAACTACAAGACCGCGTTCGCGCTCTTCCAC
>CBINOW010000109.1:0-15974 GCA_966252395.1 uncultured Oleiharenicola sp.
GGGGTGATGAGAATCCCGAACGCAACCTCAAGCTCACGGCCGCGAACCTGGTCCTGAACCTCGCGATCCCAGCCGGCGCGACCAGCGAGACCATCGACGACAGCTCTCAGGGCATCAACACGCCGCTGCTCCAGTTCCTTGCGCTCATGATGGAGCGCAAGCGGCTCATCAAACCGGTGGGCCTGACCGAGGACGGCGCCCGCCAGATCTACGAGCACCGCGCCTCGCACCAGCGCTACGAGGTCCCGGTCGGCGACCTTAACCAGGAGTTCTTCATGAAGATCCAGGAGCACCTTGGCGTGCTCGTCGGCACGCCCAAGCCGAAGGCGGCACCGGCGACGGAAGCGGCTGTTGTCGCTCCGGCGACAGAGACGTTGCCGGCCGGATCGACGTCCTGATCGCGACTCAGATCACCCGTTCCGGCGGGGCGGGCAGGGCCGCGATGCGGTCCATGATGCGCTGTGCGGCAAGCTCGTAGCGGGCTTTGCCCGCCTTGGGGTCGTCGTATTCGGAGGCGGGGATGGGCGGGCCGAAGACGATGCTGACGGGGGTGCCAAAGCGCGGAATCCTTGAGCCTTTGCCGAACGCCTCAAAGGAACCAAAGAGACGGCAGGGCACGACCGGCACGCCGGTTTTGCAGGCCATGAGACCGACCCCCGGCTTGGGCTTCTGCAGCCGGCCGTCCTGCGAGCGTGTGCCCTCGGGGAAGAGCACCACAGCCCGGTTCTCGGCCAGCGCCTGGAGCACGCGCTTGATGGCGCCGATGTCGCCGCTGTCACGCTCGACGGCGATGGTTTCCACCTGGTTGAGCCACCAGCCGAGGAGCCGGTTGTTCCAGAGGCTTTTCCGCGCAAAGAACCTCATCTGGCGTGGGACGTGACTTCCGACGATCGGGGGATCGAGGTGACTGGCGTGGTTGGCGGCGATGAGAAAGGGGCCGTCGACAGGGAAGTTCTCGCTCCCGGCCACTTCGCCGCGGAAGCACATGCCGTGGACATTGGCCGCCACATAGTGGAAGAAGCCGTAGAACGGCGTCATCTTGAGTTGGTCGGGAGTCTGCGGCATGCGAAACAGAAGACGGAAGTCGGAGGTCAGATGGCGATCACAAGAATGTCAGGTCGCAGGCTTGAAGGACGGCGCACGCGCATTGGGTCAGGCCAGTTTCGGCGCGATCAGCGCGGCCAGCTTTTCCACGACCTGTTCAAGCGTCAGGAACGTCGAGTCAATGTCGATGGCCCCGGGCGGGCAGGCGAGCGGGGCGGTTTTGCGGGAGGAGTCCAGGCGGTCCCGCTCGGCGATGGAGTCCTGGCGGCCCTCGGCGGCGCGGCGCTTGGCGCGCTCGGCCGGATCGGCATGCAGGAAGAAGCGGAAGTCCGCGTCGGGAAAAATGACCGAGCCGATGTCGCGGCCTTCCATCACAAGGCCGCGGAAACCGTGCTGGCGCGCCACCTCGGTCTGTCCGCGCTGGTAGCCGAGCAGGATTGAGCGGACCTCGGGGATCGCGGCGTAGTGGGAGACGTGGTCGTTGACCCGCTGGTCGCGGATCTCGTCACCGGCTGGTTGTCCCCCGATGAGCATGCGGGCAGAGCGGCCTTCGAGGCGGGTGGAAAATTGCAGCGAGGGCAGGGTGGCGAGCAGGGCGGCGCGGTCGGTGGCGGGGACGTTGCGTCGCAGGAGTTCGAAGGTGACGTGCCGGTAGAACGAGCCGGTGTCCACGTGCAGCAGGTTGAACCGTTCGGCGAGCAGGCGCGACGTGGAGGATTTGCCGGAGGCGGCGCCGCCGTCGATGGCGACGATGATTAAGGGGGAATGGCCCATGCTTGGGTCAATGAGAGCCCGCGTGCAGGCTTGCCAGCAAGTCAAAGAATGCCGGGAAAGTCTTGGTGCAGCAGGCCGGGTCCTTGATCGTGAGCCAGGGCCGGCCGTCGCCGCGCAGGTCGTGGCAGCCGAGGATGCCGAAGCTCATGGCGAAACGGTGGTCGTGATAGGTCTCGATCTCGACGTCCGGCACGAGCGGCCGGGGATGGATCTCCAGTGAGTCCTCGGTCTCGACCACATGCTGGCCGAGCCGGGTCAGTTCACGGGCCATGCCGGAGACGCGGTCGGTCTCCTGCTTGCGCGTGTGGGCGATGCCGGCGATTTTGGTCGGGCCGTCGAGCAGCGGGGCGATGGCGGCGAGCGAGAGGAACGTGTCGGAGAAATCGTTGAAGTTGGCGATCACGCCGGAACGGACCGGGGCGTGGCTGACCGTGCGGCCGTGGCAGCGGATGAGCCCGCGGGCGGCCAGCAGCCGGTAAAACTCGATGTCGCCCTGCAACGCGTCCGGCGCGGGATTGAGGCCGTGCACCTCGATGGCGCCTTCGGTGACGATCGCGAGAGCGGCAAAATAACTGGCAGCGGTGGCGTCGCCCTCGATGGCGTAGTCCGCGGGTGAAGCCGCGAACTGCGCGATCATGCGCTCGGTCATCGTGACGAATGGCTTCGAGACGGTCTCGCCCTTCAGGCTCACGGTGAGGCGTGATTTTGCGTGGGGGGCAACCATGAGCAGGGCCGAAAGCAGCTGGCTGCTTTCCGAGGCATCGAGCAGCACGGTGCCGCCCGGCAGGCCGGCGGTGCGCAGCGTAAAGGGGAAACTGCGGGAGTTGGCGCGGGCGCCCTGGGACTCGAGCGCCTCGAGCAGCGCGCCGATGGGGCGGCGGCGCATGGCCTCGTCGCCATCGAAATGATAGATGCCATCCGGCCGCAAACACACGAAGGCCGTGAGGAAGCGCGCGGCGGTGCCGGCGTTGCCGACTTCGATTTTTGCCTCGCTCACGGGAATCTCTCCGCCTTGCCCCTCGATGCGGATGGTCAGCGCGGCCTCGTCGGTCTCGACGGCAAAGCCCAGCTGGCGCAGGGCGGCGACCATGATGCGCGTGTCGCGACTGAACAGGGCACCGCGGAGGGTGACCATTTGCGGGCTTAAGGCGGCGAGGATAAGCGCGCGGTTGGTGATGCTCTTGGAGCCGGGCAGGGTGGCGCTGCCGCGCACCGGCCGGGTGAAGGGCTGGATGGGAAGTTTGTCCGGATACTTGCTCACGGAATAGGGCGGAATTGTTCCCGGTAGGCGCGGCCGCGCTCGAGAATGGCCTGCACCTCGAACCAGTCGCGGTTGGAGAGGGCGCGCTCCATTCCGTGCAACTCGTCCTGGTAGGTGCGGAGGGCCCGGAGCACCTCGTCGCGGTTCTGTTCGAGGATGGTTTTCCAGAGCTTGGGGTCGCTGCCGGCGATGCGGCTGGTGTCGCGCAGGCCGCCGCCGGAGTAATTGCGCCACTTCGGGTCGCGCTTCGCCAGGCTGGCGCAGAGCGTCGAGGCCAGCACCTGCGGCAGGTGGCTGATGTGGGCGACGATCTCGTCGTGGGCGTCGGGGGCAAAGCTGGCGACGTCCGAGCCCAGCGCGGTCCAGAACGTTGCGACCTTCTCGGCGGCCTTCGGGTCGGTTTCCGGGAGCGGCGTGACGAAGGTCACGCGACCTTGGAAGAGCTCGGCGCGGCCGTGTTCCCAGCCGGTTTTCTCGGAACCGGCCATCGGGTGCGATCCGACGAAGTGACGTCCGGCAGGCAGGGTCTTGTGGCCTTGGCGGCAGATTTCACCTTTCACGCTGCCGACATCGGTGACGATGGCACCGGCGGGCAGGGCGGGGGCGATCTCGGCGGTCAGGCTGACGATCTGATCCACGGGCGCACAGATGACCGTCAGGCTCGCCTCGCGGGCGGCATCGGCGGGTGTGTCGGCCACGGCATCGCACCACGGTTGGGTTTTCAGCTGCACGCGCACCTCCGGGCGGCGGGCCCAGAGCGTGATGCGGCGGGCGGCGCCGAAGTGGCGGGCGGCGCGGGCCACGGAGGCGCCGAGCAAGCCGGGAGCGAGAATGGCAAGATGGTCGAGCACTGGTCTGACGAAAGCGGGCGGTCCGGGTTTGTCGAGCCCCGGGCGGGTCAGCCGGCCCCCAGCTTCTTGATGCGGGCGAACTCGGCGGCCTTCAGTGGCATCACGGACAGCCGGCCCTGGCGCACCAGGGCGATGTCCCGAAGCACGGACTCGCTTTTAATCTGCGCGAGGGTGACCGGTTGCTTGAGCGGGGCAAGCGGGGCGAGTTCAACGGCCACCCAGCCCTCCTCGTCGGCGGTGGTGTCGGGAAAGGCTGCCTTGGTGACGCGCGCGACCCCGACCACGCACTTGCCCTCGTTGCTGTGGTAGAAAAGGACCTCGTCGCCCGGGCGCATGGCCTTGAGGTGCAGGCGGGCGGCGTAGTTGCGCACGCCGGTCCAGTCGGTGCGCTTGTCGCGAACGAAATCGGCCCACGAATATGTCTCGGGTTCGGATTTCACCAGCCAGTATTGCGTTGTCATCAGCGGAAGGGATTGGTCGGATGCGGGAAATGAGCGAGCAGGATCCCGAGCTAGAGAAAAAAGCCCACCGGGCACAAATGATTCTTTACGGTGTCATGCTCTTCATGCTCGTGCTGCCCTTTGTCTTGCTGTGGCTGAAGAACCGCGGAGTATTCGGCCAGCCCTGACCCCGTTGCATGAACAAGACGCTGCTCGCCATCCGTTTCGTCTTCATCTTTCTGTGCATCGCGGCGAGCTGGCTGGTTTGCTACACCATCAAGGAGTGGGATGACCATCGTGGACTGGCCATGGTCATCGGCCTGATGATCGGCATTTTGGTCGTGCTGGTGGACGTGATGCTGAAGGGATTTTCGCTTCGCGGTCTGACCGCCCTGACCTTCGGCCTGGGCATGGGCTTGGTGATTTCGTGGATGCTCGGCAACTCGCCATTGTTGGAGGAGGGTGATCCCCAGATCCTCTATCTGGTGCGGTTGTCGCTGTTCGTGATCAGCACCTACCTGGGCACGGTCATTGCCCTGCGCGGCAAGGACGATTTCAACCTGGTGATACCCTACGTGCGCTTCGTGCCGCATGAGGTGGACGTTCCGCTTGTCGTCGTGGACACGAGCGCGCTTATCGACGGCCGCATCGCGAAGCTGTGCCAGAGCCAGTTTTTCAGCTCGGCGCTGATCATCCCGACCTTCGTGCTTAACGAACTGCAGCAGGTGGCGGATTCGCCCGATCCGGTGAAGCAGGCCCGCGGCCGACGCGGCCTGCAGGTGCTCAACGAACTGCGCGCCATCAAGCACCTCGACATCCGCATCCACCCGAGCGAGGTCGCCCGCCGGCAGGACATCGAGGCCAAGCTCGTCTTCCTCGCGCAATCCATGCGCGCCAAGCTGCTCACGACCGACACCAATCTTGCCTCCATGGCCAAGTTCCAGGGAGTGCCGTGGCTGAATGTCCATGCGCTGGAGGAGGCGCTGCGTCCGGAGCTGGTCATCGGCGAGAGCATCACGCTCGAGCTCCTTAAGCCGGGCAAGGATGACGGCCAGGCAGTTGGCTATCTGCCAGACGGCACGCTGGTCGTGGTGAACAATGGCCGGGCGTTCGTGGGCAAGCGGGTCAGCGCCGAGATCATCGGCGTGCTGCCCAGCGGCAACGGCAAGATGATCTTCGCCAACCTGCTCGGCGAGATTGCCACCGCCTGATTGCTGAAGCCAGCCGGGTCCGCGCAGGTCGGGGGTGGGGATAACCTGGCCCGCGCATTGCGGCGGTTCAGCCACCGGCAACTTTTTCGATAATTCTTCTTGCCGTCCTAACTGTCCTAGTGCAACTAGGACGGCATGCTCCCGTTCAGTATCGAGATCAAGCCCGGCCTGCCGATCACGGAGCAGGTGATCTTTGCGGTGAAGAAGGCCGTGGTGGCCGGGCGCCTGAAGCCGGGCACGGCGTTTCCGTCGGTGCGGTCGCTGAGCCAGGAACTGCGGATCAATCCGAACACTGCGCACAAGATCACCGCCACGCTGGTGGCCGAGGGCGTGTTGGTGACCACGCCGGCCGTCGGCAGCATCGTGGCGGAGCCGGCGGGTGACGACCAGCGGGCGAAGACCGCGCTGCTGGAGGACGAGCTGGAGCGCCTCGTCGTCGAGGCCAAGAACCTCGGCCTCGGCCTCGACGAGGTGCAGAGCGAGCTCGCCGCCCACTGGAAGCGCCTCGGCAAAAAGTGATTTTCCCATGAACGCCATCGAAACCCAAAATCTCTCGCATCGTTATTGGCGCACGGAGGCGCTGCGCGACCTGAACCTGACCGTGCCGACCGGCAGCGTGTTCGCCCTGCTCGGGGCCAACGGGGCCGGCAAGACCACGGCCATCAAGGTGCTCATGAATCTTCTCCGGCCCTGTGCAGGGGTCGCCCGGGTCCTTGAGGTGGACTCGCGCCGGCTGGGCGAACGCGAGTTGGCCCAGATCGGCTATGTGTCGGAGAACCAGCAGCTGCCGCTTTGGATGACCGTGCGGCAGCTGCTGGATTATTGCCGGCCATTCTACCCGACCTGGGACCGGGCGTTGGAAGCGAAGTTGCTGTCGCAATTTGAACTCCCGCCGGAACGAAAGTTAAAACAGCTCTCCCGCGGTATGCTGATGAAGGCGGCGTTGCTCTCCTCACTGGCCTACCGGCCGAAACTGCTGGTGCTCGATGAGCCGTTCAGCGGGCTTGATCCGCTTGTGCGCGAGGAGTTCACGCATGGCCTGCTCGAAACCTCCCGCCTGGGCGACTGGACGGTGTTCATCTCGTCGCACGACATCGAAGAGGTGGAGCGACTGGCCGATCACATCGCATTGCTGGAGAACGGCAGTCTCCGCTTCACGGAGACGACGGAAAGCCTGCTCAGCAGGTTTCGGCGAATTGAAGTGACTTCCGAGGGATCGATGTCGGCTGGCAACCTGCCGGCAAGTTGGCTGGGATGGCGAGGCGAGGCAGGACGGGCGTCATTTATTGAGTCCGCCTACAACCGGGAGGCGACGGAGCGAGCTTGCCGCGAACATTTCCCCGAAGCTGCCGTCCAGGCGCATCCCATGACCCTGCGCGAGATCTTCATCGCATTGGCGCGTGCCAAGTCGAGCACCACGAAGGCGTCGGCCGCATGAAACTGACCTGGCACATAATCCGGAAGGACTTTCGCCGCCTCGCCCTGCCGCTCGCCCTTTGGCTGGTGCTCACGATGGGACATACGCTTTTGCTCGCGGTCTACTGGGGGGACAACCAGGTCAGTGGGGGGGCGTTCGAAGGACTGCGCTACTATGCCTTCAGCGTGGGCGCGCTGATGATGGGCGTGGGTTTCGTGCTCGCGGCCTGGCTCGTAATGGAGGACAGCTTGGTTAGCACGCAGGCATTCTGGCCGACTCGGCCGATTAGCGGAGGACGGCTGCTGGCTGCCAAGGCACTCGGGGCGATCCTTATGTTCAGCGTAGCCCCGGTGTTGGTGCTGCTGCCGCTGTGGATTGGCTGCCGTTTTTCCGCTTACGAAATCGGGTGCGCGGCGTGGCAACTGGGCTCGTCGCAGGGCATGTGCTCTGTTGCAGCCTTTGTGATTGCCTCTGTTACGGCGAACAGCAGGCAGTTCTTGATCCGAGCCGTGGGGGCCGCTATTATTCTGCCTACGTTGTCGGCGGTCATGGCTGACAAACTCGACAGTGCGCACGCGGGCCTGAGCTCCGGTGTCCTGGTTTCTCAGGGCTGGCTCATCTTGGTGACCGTTTTCGTCGCTCCTCTGGGTGTGATCGTGCATCAATACCTTAGCCGATTCACGGGACGAAGCTGGGCTATAGGCGGATTGGCCTTAATAGTGTTCGTGGTATTGCCGTTCACGTGGAAATGGGACATCAGCGAATTGGTCCAAACGAGCCGCGGTGTGGACGCCACCGAGGAGGCGGAAATCCGGAATGTAAAGGTCGCAATCGTGAATTCGCAGATCGGCCCGAGCATGAGCAGCCCGGATCGCAGGCATATTCTCCTCCGTGGAACTGTAAGCGGAGCACCGGCTGGCACGTATGTGGAATTTAAAACCTCACAAGCGGAATGGCGCGTCGGGGACCGGAGTGTGGCGATGCCCCGTTTTACCCAGCCGTCACTAGAGGCCCAGAGGTTGCCAACAATGGCATTGCAGGTAGCCGGATTGACTCTTGGTGCACAGAGTGCGGAAAGCTTCTCTTGGGTCATGGAGACTGACGAAGATGCCCGGAACTTGCCAGCCGCACTCAACACTGGCCGGTCGCTCGAAGTAGCCCTCAACCTGAACCTCATGCGCGGGCAGGTTGTCGGCGAATTACCCCTAGAGGTGGGCGCCAAACTGCAGGCCGGATCCTGCTTCACGAGACTCATCGGCCTCGAGCGGGACGGGGAGAAATTCTCCGTGCGTCTCGAGGATCGAGATTTCAGTCCATTCATGTCCTTTGGATCCGCGCGCTCGGGCCGCAGCCCCGGCTTGTTCCCGCAACGGCCGGGAGAGGACTGTTTTGTCCTCGTTTATCGCGGGCCCGTTAAGGATATAATCGGAAGGATGCAGGCCTCAACGGGAAGTAAGATAGGCGCGCTGCAAATCAATGCGATCATGGTCGGGCAGCGCGAATTGCACCTCACGGTGCCTGGCCGCCAGGAAAATGGGACGCTTGTCGAGATTCCCGATTGGGAAAAGGACACGGTCCTTCTTCAGGTCCGCTTCCGGCCCGACATCTCCTTTGCCCGTTTGCTGACGGCCAATCCCTTCGCCCCATGAAACTGATCTGGCACCTCATCAAGAATGACGTCGCGCGCGATTGCGGGGCCCTGCTCTTTTGGGCGCTGCTGTTTGTCGGACAGGTGGTGCTCGGGGTCGTAGCCAGAAATCCGCGAGAGTTCGATTTCAATCAGACCATCTACCTGCAGATGGGTAATACGGGTCTGATCATTGTGCAGATAGTCATGGGCTACGTCCTCGTTGCCCGGCTGGTCCAGGCAGACACACTTGCAGGGACCACTTCCTTCTGGCGGACGCGCCCGATATCATCGCGCCGACTGCTGGTCGCGAAGGCGCTGGGTGCGTTTCTGCTGTTTGGCCTGTTGCCGCTCGTGCTGCTGTTGCCTTGGTGGTTGTATTGCGGCTTTGGATGGAGGGAGATACTCTGGGCTGGAATCGATACACTGGGCTGGCAGTTGCTGATGATTGCCCCGGCTTTCCTGATCGCTTCGCTGACTGATGAGCTGGGCCGCCTTCTTCTTTGGAGCCTCATGCTGCTGATCGGCCTGGTGTCTTGGGCGCTGTTGTTGAAGGTGGTCTTTGGTTCGTTTGAATGGCGGGGGCGCGTTATCGGACTTGGTGCTGGCGTCATGTATACGCGGCTGTGGGTGGAGGCGTTGGTATTCGTGTTAGGTGCAGGGGTGATTGCCGCGCATCATTACCTGACTCGGCACCTCGTGCGCTCGATAGTGCTGGTGGTCGCCTGGCTTGGGTTGATTTGCGTGGCCGGAGGGGGTGTGATTTGGAATTGGAGTGGGAGCTTCGCAACGCTGGCCGAACGCAAGGCAGAGCCGATCGCCAACCCGGCAGAAGCAGTGTCCATCAAATGGGAAGCGGCGTCGGGGAACATGGTGCGCTCGATCCGAAAGGGCGTGGTTTCGACAGAAGAAGCCCGGCTTCAGGTGTTATTGCGGGCGAGCGGCATTCCGGACGACCTTCGACTTGGTGTGCAATCGGCTCAACAAAACTGGACATGGCCTGGTGGAACCACCTTCAGTCGAGCTGGATTCTTCGGTGACGAATACCAAGGCTACTTATTTCCCGAAGGTGGAGACAACGCCCAGGCTGGGATCATCCGTCTCAGGTATTCATTGCCGACTCCGGTGCAGGACGAGGAAACCCGTCAGGCATTGGCGGTTGCGCAGCAAAAGTCGGACGAACGAGCGCGGGCAAGGGGCGTGAACATTTCACGACCGCTGTCCCTGCCAGAGGACAAACAAGGTTTATTTTTCGATCGAACCACCGTGCCGAATTCCCTTTTTGCGAAGATGAAGGCCGAACCGCCGGCGTATGAGGCGAATTTGCGCTGTGTGCTATATCGCCCGGAAGTCACGGTCGAAGTGCCGGTGGCCGATGTATCCGATGCGAGCGGTCAAGGCGAAGGCCTGCACTTTCGCCGTGTCGGCAAAGACGATGAAGCTCTGGTCGTGACTTTGCCGTCTGTGCGGGTCTCAGGCCTCTGGTTTTCGAACTCCGTGAGCGAGCGGACTCGAAGCTCGCGATGGAATCGTAATATCATACAGGTGAACCGGGCTACCGGCGACATTGTGATGGCACGCAATTTTACGCGAGCCCAAGCTCAGATGGTGATTGCGGGAGTCTCGCTCTATTGGAGTGTCTTCGACCTGAAATCGCCGAAGGTTTTTCGCGACGGCAAGATGGTAGCCAAATATCCCGAGTGGCAAAAGGATACCTTCCTTGCAATGGTCGTTGAGCGCGAAGTGGGACGGTTCGACCAAACGGTGAAGGTTGAGAAGTTTGAAGTGACCACCGAACCGGATGGGCTCTAAAATTTGTCGCTACGGGTTGGCGTTCGCGGCACCGAGCCATCCGCGCAGATCGGAATCGTCGGCGATTTCGTTGAACATCTGGTAGTCGGTGGCGAGCAGGCTGGCGTAGGAGGGCTCGGCGAAGCGGCGGCAGTGGAGCAGGACCTTGGCCTTCTGACCGGGGGCGCGCACGAGGCGGCCGAGGGCCTGGTTCACTTTCTGCAGACCGGGGATCTGATAGACGCGCCGGAAGGCGGCGTCGCGGCCGAGGGCGTCGAGCGCGGCCAGCTTTGCTTTCTGCACGGCGTTGACCTCGGGCAGGGCCGGGCCGACGACCATGGCGTGGGTGATGCGGCCGCCCAGCAGGTCTATGCCCTCGGCAAAACTGCTGCCAAGCACGAGGAAGAGGACGTCGCTGAGGGCCAGGTTTTCTTCCACCCAGGCCGTTTGCGCGGCGAGGTCGGGCAGTTTGGGCTGGAGGGCGACGCGGAGGACCGAGCCATAATCGCCGAGCGTCTTGAGCACCGCTTCGGCGTAAGCATAGGAAGGAAAAAAGACGGCAACCGCTCCCCGGGCGGCCTCGTGGAGGGCGACTATTGTCGCGGCAGTATCGGCGTAGTGGTTGGCGCGTTGGCGGAAGGTGGTATTCACGCGGAGGTCCACCGCGATGTCGTAGGCGCCGGCGCGCCAGGGGGTGGGAGCGGAGAGGGTGGTGTAGGGAGGGCGAACCGTCCCGGTGAGCCGCGGCTCGTCAGGGATGAATCGCCCTACCTCCAATCCACAGCTTTCTGCGAATTCCGCATACGGCTGCAGCGTGGCGGACATGAGGATGGCGCCGCCGAACTGGCGCAGCGTTTCACCGATGGCGGCGGCGGCGTCCACGCAGGTGAACTCCAGTTGTCCGGGACGGGAGACCCAGAGGAGCTTGGTCAACTTCGTGTCGTCCAGGAACCCGGCGAGTGCAGCAAACTGCCAGAGTGTCTCGCTGTGGTGCGGGCCGAGGGCGGCATAGTCCAGCGGTGCTTCGGTGGTGAGGCGCGAGAGGCGTTCGAGGAGGTCGTGGATTTCGGCTTCGGTGCCCGGGTCGAGAGAGTCGCTCGGTTGCAGGCTGTCGAGCAGTCGGACCCACTCCTCGACGGCGAGCATCAGCGCAGCCGGTGCGCCGAGGTGGTCGAGTTCCGCGAGCAGGAGACGGACTTCGCTTTGGTTGGCGGTGTGGGAATAAGCGCCGGCGACGCGCGAGGGAAGATTGTGCGCCTCGTCCACCACGAGCAGCGTCTCAGCCGGATCGAAACCGGGGCGCTCGAAGAAAATGCCGCGGTTGTCGGGGGCGAAGACGTAGTTGAAATCACCGACCCAGACGTCGTGGAAGGGGAGAGCGGCGCGGGTGATCTCGTAGGGGCAAATGAGGGCGTCGCGTCCGGCGGCGCGCAGGGTGTCGAGGTCGCGTGGTTGCTGGTCGTCGGTATAAAAACGTGAGAGCCCGCTGCCGGGCCAGCGCTCCGCGCAGTCGCGGAGATAGTCGCAGCCGTCGCGGACGCAGTGAAACTCGTGGTTTACGCAGTGCTCGCCCTTGTTGCGCACCTGCCAGGCAGGCAAAGGAGAAACCTGGGGAGATACAGGCGATGACCGGGTAGTCATCTGGCGCAGCGTGTGCATGACCTGAATCTGGCCGGTGGATTTGCCGGTCAGCCAGATAAGGCGGGCGAAACGTCCGGCCTTGAGCTGGCCGAGCGCGAACTCGAGCACGCAGCCCGTCTTGCCGTAGCCAGTGGGAGCTTCGAAAAGGACGACCGAGGACTTAGAACCAAGGGTAGCGGCCAGGTCTTGCTGGATCGTTTCCTGACCGGGGCGGAGCGTGGGGAAGGGGGCGTGGAACTGCAGCGCACGGCGGCGCTCGGTGGCGCGGAGGCGCAGGTTCAGAAATTCGACGACCGCGTCGAGTTGGTGAAACACCAGGGCTTCGTCGAAGGGCGTGAGCGCAACCGTCTGGATCAAACCCGAGCCGGCCTCGACGAAGACCAACTCGGCGCCGCTGGCCGCTTGGCCGAGGGTGCGCCGCATCACGGCGTAGGCGGCGAGTTGGAGAAAGTAGTCGGGATAGTCCGCACGCAGGATGGGCTCGTCGGCGGGCAGGGGGCGGGTGACGCTCTTCACCTCGCGGAGAAGTCCGCCGACTTGCTGGTCAATTCGCCCTTGGAGATCAAAGTGCCAGCCGCGGTGGGTGAGGCGACCCTCGATCGGGATCTCGAAGCGAACATCAGGGCGGAGGATTCCGTCGGTGCTGCATTCCTGCTCGGTGCGCTTGCGCAGTTCGTTGTGCCAATGCTGGCCAAGTTGCGCGCGCCAGAGTCCCTGTGGCCCACCACCGCTCTCCTGCGGCCCGAGGCGGAAACCGGCGAATTCGCCGACGCTCAGGCTCACGGTGCGGTGCTCGAGGGAGAAATGCATGCAGGGGCGCCCACGGAACACACGGAATACACGGAAGGGAAGAAGGAAGGCGCGTAGAAACCCAAGGAAAGGACAACACAAAGGAGCAAAGCAGCCAAGAGTCGCGGAGTGGTCCCCCGATAAGCTTCGCTCCTTAGCTGCTTTGTGTTCTCCCCTACAGCCGGATTTCGGTTTCGGCGGCGACCCAGTCCTCGAGACGACGCACAAGCCGAGCCACGCTCGATGTATCGGCGGTCTGGGCGGCGAGTGGCTGGTTCAGCAGATGGGCGGCAAGTTCGCGGTCAGGCTCGGCGAGTTGCGGCCACCACTGTTGTTTCACGGGATAGCCTTCGTCGCGGAGGAGGCAGTAGAGGGATTTGACCCAGACGATGTCGGGGCGTCCGCCGGCGGCGAGGGATCCGAGGCTGGTGCGGAGCAGGTCGGTGACGGCGGCGCGCGATTCATCGGGCACGGGATTGCGCGAGAGGAGGGTGCCGATGGTGGCGGCGGTTTTGAGCGCGTCGTAGGAACGACCAATGCCTTCGTGGCGCTGAAGGTGGCGGTGTTCCTTGATGAACCAGGTGCGGCCCTGGCTGGGGGATTCAAGCCAGAGTTCGGCTTCGTCAAAGAGGTCCAGCCGACCTTCGCTCTGTGGGGCAGAGCTACGGCGCGCCGAGGCGGTCTTCGGCAGACGAGCCAGACAATGAAGCACGCCGTGTTCCGCGGAGAACGCGGTCAGCTGCTCGAAGGTGTCCGAGCCCGACGGCTGGCGGGCGAGGATGAAGGCTGTGGTCTGGAGCTGCTGCCCGGGCATGGGAGTGGACGGAGGTCAGAGGTAAGCGCGGCCTCGCGGGGCTCGGCCCTCCATCAGGACTTGCGGAGTGCCGCCTTGGCGGTGGCGGGGTCTGACCAGGCGGGCAGCACGGCGCCGCAGGAGATGATCGTCTTCATGGCGTCGCCCACGGGCATCTCGAGTTCGATGATTTCGGAACTCGGCAAATACATGAAGAACCCGTTGACCGGGCTTGGGCAGGTGGGAATGAAGACGGCCCAGTGGGTGCCGGTCAGGCGGGCGTGGGGCTCACCGGGCGTGGTGTTCGTGAGGAAGCCGAGGCTCCACGAACCGGCGCGCGGGAACTGGACCAGCACGACCTTGCTGAACTGGGCGCGGTCCTTGGTGCCGAAGGTCTCGATGAACTGTTTGACGCTGCTGTAGAAGTTGCCGACGCCGGGGATGCTCTGGATGAAACGCTCCGCCGCGGCGCCGACCAAGCGGCCGAGGAACAGGCGGGAGACATAGCCGAGCAGCGTGATCAACCCGAGTGCGATGGCGGTGGTGATGATGTCCCAAAACAGCGCCGGCAGGTGCTGCAGGGTTTCAGGCAGGTAGGGCGCGAAGAGCGGCGTAATGGAGCCGCCCACCATGCCGATGAGGGCGCGGACGGCCCACACGGTGACGACCAGCGGCGCGACCAGCAGGAGGCCCGTAAGGAAGGCGTTGCGGAGGGAGGTGAACCGGGTTTCGGACATGAACCGCGGAAGGTTCACGCAAAGCCGTCGGGAAGCAAAGGGAAATCAAGCCAGCCGGAAGGCAGGAACGGCGTCGGCATCGGCCAGCAGTTTCATCGCCCGGGCTTCCGCCGCGCGCATCCGGCGTTTCTTGGCCGGCTGCAGGTCGTCGTAGCCGGCAAGATGCAACCAGCCGTGGACGACGTAGAGGGTGAGTTCCGCGGAGAAAGCCTTCTGGAGGGTCGATCTCCTGATCGACCTCGACCGCGGCCCAGCTGGAGCTGGGCCCTCCACATACTTCCAGGCTGTGTCGGCCGAGATGCAGATTTCGCCGGCGAGGCCGGCTGCGCGGTCACCCTCGAAGGTGATGACATCGGTGGCGGTCGGGTCGTCCATGAAATCGGCGTGGATTTTGGCCAGCGCGAAGTCGGTGAGGAAGACCAAGGAGAGTTCGCCGGGCGGGCAGCCGCCGAGGAACTTGGCGGCGTTTGCATCCAGCACGGTGATAGCCGCAGCGATGGCCTGACGATCAAGGCGCAGACGCGGGTGGCGGTTGGTGATGGCGATTTCGCGCGGCATGCGTGGACCCGTTGCGCCAAGTCGCGGCTCAGCTGGAGCTGAGCCCTCCACTTTCTGCCGTTTTAGCCTGTTCGTAGGCATCGATGATTTTTTGCACGAGTGGGTGGCGCACGACGTCAGTGGCGGTGAAGTGGTGGAAGTCGATGCCCGGGATGTTGCGCAGGATGCGCGGGGCCTGCACGAGGCCCGAGGCTTTGCTGCGCGGCAGGTCGATCTGGGTGATGTCGCCGGTGACGATCATGCGCGACTCGTCGCCGAGGCGGGTGAGGAACATCATCATCTGCTCGGGCGTGGTGTTCTGGGCCTCGTCGAGGATGATGTAGGCGTTGGCGAGGGTGCGGCCGCGCATGTAGGCGAGCGGGGCGATCTCGATCAGGCCTTTCTCCGAGAGCGTGGAGACGTCCTCGGGTTCGAGCATGTCGTGCAGGGCGTCGTAAAGCGGGCGGAGGTAGGGCAGGATTTTCTCGCGCAGGTCGCCGGGCAGGAAACCGAGCGCCTCGCCGGCCTCGACGGCGGGGCGGGTGAGCACGATGCGCTGCACCTGGTTTTTCAACAGGGCAGAGATCGCGGCCGCCATGGCGAGGTAGGTCTTGCCCGTGCCGGCCGGGCCGATGCCGAAGACGATCGGGTTCTTCTGGATGGATTGCAGGTAGAGTTTTTGGCCGAGTGTTTTCGGAACGATGCTTTTGCGGCGCGTGGCGATCACGACGGGATCGTTGATCAGTGAGCGCAGCGCGGCGCCATCGCGGGCAAAGAGTTCGAGCAGGCGGACGAAGTCCGGCGTGCGGTAGGCCATGCCCTGATTGCGCCCGGTGTTCAGGAGTGTGAAGAATTCCTCCGTGCGCGCCACGGCCTCGTCCGGGCCGTCGAGCTTCAGCCAATCATCGCGGGTGACGAGGCGGACGCCGAGGGCCTTTTCGGTGCGGGCAAGGTTGTCCTCGCTGCCGCAGTAGAGCTGACTGGCGTGACGGGCGCTGGGGTAGGTGAGGGTCTTGGAGGCGGGCACGGTTTTCGGAGCTCGGAAAGCGGAGTTCGGAGAT
>CBINOW010000110.1:0-15524 GCA_966252395.1 uncultured Oleiharenicola sp.
ACCAATCTTGCTATTTTGCAGCGTGCCTCTCTTGCACATTCGTGGCTGAGTTTCCCCATGCCTTCGCCCGTCTCCACCGCCCTGACCCTCCACCGGATCTTCGTGTCCGAGGGGCACAGCTATTTCGGCCGACACGGCAAAGGCTCGCTCAAACTCCCCGTGAACGAGGTCAGTCAGGTCGAGTGCGTCGCCGGACGCGGCCTGCGCGGCGACCGCTTCTTCGATCACAAGGAGGACTACAAAGGTCAGGTCACGCTTTTCTCCGCCGAGGTGTTCGCCGGGCTCTGTCAGGCGCTCAACCTTCCCTCCGCCAGCCCGGCCGCGCTGCGCCGCAACCTGCTCGTGAGTGGCCCCGACTTGAACGAACTCATCGGCCAAGAATTTGAGCTGCAGGGTGTGCGCCTGTTCGGCACCGAGGAATGCCGTCCCTGCTACTGGATGGATGAGGCGCTCGCCCCCGGCGCCGAGGCTTGGCTCAAGGGCCGCGGCGGCCTGCGCTGCCGGCTCCTCTCAGACGGCTGGCTGCGGACAACCCATTTATGATTTAAGAGGTATGAATTATGATTTCTCCCTACCGACCGCACCCAAGTCGGAGGCAAATCATAAATCGTAGAACGTAAATCCACAGAGTGATTCCCTCCCATCAACTCACCGGTGCCGTGCTGGCCGGCGGCCAATCGCGCCGGATGGGACGCGACAAGGCCACGCTCGCCTTCGAGGGACGCCCGCTGTGGGAGCATCAGGTTCGCGTGCTGCGGGAAGCGGACGCCGATCCCGTGGCCATCGTCCGCGCCGCGGGCCAGTCTCCGCTCGGCCTGTCCGACGACTTGCAGCTCTGGCACGACACGGTTACCGGAGCCGGCCCGCTGGCCGGCCTGCATACCGCGCTGAGCCAGTCGCGCACGCTGCTCGTCGCCGTGCTGGCTGTGGACATGCCGCGGATTGATGCCTGGTGGTTCCAGTGGCTCGGCACCTATTGCGGCAGCAACGTCGGGGCCATCGCCACCCGCCCCGATGGCCTGCACGAACCGCTGGCCGCCATCTACCCGCGCACGGCCCTGGATGAAATCGCCCACCGCCTCGCCGCCGATTCGGATCGCTCGCTCCAAGGCCTCGTCACCGGGCTCATGCAGCGCCACCTCCTGCGCAGCGTGCCCCTGCCCGAGCGTGAACTCTGGCGCGTGGCGAATTGGAACACGCCGGGGGATGCCATTTTCAGTGCGGAAGGCTGATGCCCGGCAGCGAGGCACGGATACCGGGTGCGGCGATCTTCGGAAGTCTGGTCGGATCGACCGGTCGATTTTCAAGACGGGCGCGCGTGAGCTCTGAACAGTAGCGGACCCACTCGTTGGGATTCAGCTTTTCCATCTGATCCAGCAGCTGGATCGCGGCCTCTTTCTGGCCCAGCCGCATGCGCACGATCACCAAAGCCAGCAACGTGCGGGCGCGGTCGTTGAGCGAGGCGAAGCGACTCTGGATGAGGTTCAAGCTGGCGATGTCCGGCCTTTCGCACATTGCCTCGACCCAGGCCAGCATCTCGTAGGCCTGGCTTTGGGTGGGCGCACACTCCAGCGATTTGCCCAGGAGATAGCGCAGATCGGCCGCCCGCTTTTCCGGCATCCGATAGTCTAGGTCGAACTGGCCGAAAACCACATTCGCCTCCAAGCGTCCCAGTTCGCGAAAGATGGCCGCATTGGTCGTGCCCAATTCCACGGCCGCGCGCCAATGCTCCCGTGCAACATCAGTATCTTCCTCCTTAATGGCCACCGCTCCCAGCAGTTCATGCCACCGGGCAGTCGGCGCCCTCTCCAACTGTTCCCGCACAAGCAGGTTACCATAAGGGCTGTCAATGATGCGCACCGCCAGTTCCGCCAGCATCAGTTGCATCTCATCCCTCGGCACCGGTCGCGCCGTGTATTCTTGTCGGGCAGGAATCACGGGCCGTTTGGCCTTCCGCCCCATGAAGCGGCCCACGGTAACATATTTTTCTATTTCCCTCAGGAGTTCCGGATAATCGAATCCCAACAGCTGGCGGCAGACCGTCCGGAATTCCTCGGGGCGTTCCTGAATTTCAGACGAGCCGGCAACGCGCAGGAAGAGTGACATCTTCTCGGGTGGAATCTTGTTCACGCCAAAATGGCAGTAATGCAGGAAGGCCCATGCTTGGGCATAGAAAATGCCGGTGTGGCCCGAGTCCTTGAACAAGGGGGAATCATAGCGCACCGCGAACAATTGCTCGAAAGGCATCATCTTTCCGTGATGCAGCTCAAGGACGCGTCCGTTGACGGGCTGCCCCAGCTGCAGCCACTCCTTGTCCTCCTGTATCGTGGAGAACAACTCCGCAACACCCTCATTGAACCACGGGGCGGGGTTCTGCTCGGCGATCCGGAAGAGGTAGTGGATGTATTCGTGATAGATGACCTCGGTGGTCGTGTCCCGGTCACGGGCCGGCGCGATCGTGATCACCGTGCGATCGGAGTAATTGTTGCAGAACCCCATATATTTGGCGTCCCCGCCGCGCACATGCAGCGGCCGATAGCCGTCAAAGTCTGCCTGCCGGTCAAAATAGTAGATCGTCACCGGTTGGGGCAACCGAGGGCTGAGTTTGAATGTATCCATGAACAGCGCCCTTAACAGCTCCATGCGTTCGAGCACGTCGCGGGAATCGCGATCATTGTTCGCGCTGTAGAGCTCGAAGTTGGGCGACTGGTAATACTGCCACTTGCGGCTTAGGCCGGGATACAGCTCGGGCTTGGCGGCAATCAGGCCGGTCACAAAAACCAAAGCGGCAACGAGAAGAAACAACCGTCGGTGGATCACGGAAGGAAGGTTTGGTTGGCGGCCCGTTGCGGGCGACGCTGGCTGGGCTGACGGGGCCGGCAACAAAATTGTCCGCAGCTCGCGGACAGCACCGCATGCCACGCGGGCTCAGGCGCCGTTTGAGGATGCCGCGGCGTGGTGGCGGCAAACCGCCTGCCACAGGTCGGGTGCCTCGTAGGGCTTCGCGAGAACCTCGGCGAAACCCAACCGCCTGAGCTCCGGCAGGCGGACCGACTGGTCGAGCCCGGACACCCCGATGATGCTCCAGCCGGGCTTAATTTTGCGCAGATGCGGAACCAGCGTCGGCCCGTCCATACCGGGCATGGAGAAATCGGTGATGACGATGCCCTTCGCCTCGGGCTGCTGGCGGATGAGATCGATGGCTTCCTGGCCGCTGGCCGCCTCGATGACACGGCAGCCCATTCTCTGCAGGTAAAGGACCGATGCCAGTCGCACCGAGGGTTCGTCATCCACGACCAGCACGGTCGGAGCGTTCGCCTTCGTCGGGCTCGAGGCCGGTGGCCGCGGAGCCGTGACGACGGGAGTGCGATCGCGCGCCGGCAAAAAGACCTGAAACAAGGCGCCGCCGCCCGGCGCCGTGCCCAGCCGCACGAAACCCTGGTGGGCCTTGATGATGCCGTGGACCGTGGCCAAGCCCAGGCCCGTGCCCTTGCCCATGGGTTTGGTGGTGAAGAACGGATCGAAAATCTTGTCGCGGATCTCGACGGGCACTCCGGGGCCGGTATCGGCCACGCTGAGCACCAAATGGGGCTCGGGGGCTCTGCCTCCCGCCGGCAATGCCTCAAGGCGATCCAGCCCGAGGGTAATGGTGCCCCGGCCATCCATGGCATCGCGGGCGTTCACGCACAGGTTCACCAGCACCTGATGCAGCTGGTTGGGCTCCGCCTCGATGACCCCGGACACCTCGGTCAGCGTCAACGTCAGCTGGATTTCCTTGGGAAAAGTGGAGCGGACCAGCTGGGCCACCTCCTGGATGATCTGCCGTGGATCGACCGGCACGCGGTTTTCCGCCAGATTGCGGCTGAAGTCGAGCAACTGGCGCACGATCGCGGCCCCGCGCCGGCCGCCGTCATCCAGCATCGCCATGAGCTCCCGGTCCGACGCATCCGTGAGCTTCTCGCGCAAGATGGAACTGGCCATCAACACCGGGGAAAGGACGTTGTTCAGATCGTGCGCAACGCCGCTGGCCAGCGTGCCGACGGCTTCCAGCCGTTGGCGATGCAGCAACTGACCTTCGAGTTCCTTGCGTTCCGTGATGTCGGCATGGGTGCCCATCATGCGCAGCGGTTCGCCCGCCGGCCCGCGCTCCACCACCTGCGCAACGGAATGAATCCACTTCCAGTCCCCGTCCTTGGTGCGCAGGCGGTAGTCGAACGAAGAGAGGTCGCCCGTGCGCAGGTTGCGCTGGTAGGCCTCCACCACCGAGGCACGGTCCGCCGGATGGATCCGCTCCAACCAGGCCTGCAGACTGCCGCGAAACTCCGCCGGCTCGTAGCCGAGGATGCGCGCGTATTCCGGGCTCGTGACGACAGCCCCCGACCGGACATTCAGTTCGAACCATCCCTGGCCGCTGGCCGCCATGGCGAGGCGGAGGCGTTCCTCGTTGAGCCGGAGCGCCTCCTGGCTGTTGCGCCGGGTCGTGATGTCGCGAATCGAGGCGACCAACCGCTGCGCTCCCGGCTCGCCCCACGCCCGCAACGCCACTTCGGCCCAAAACTGAATTTCATCGGTCCGCTGAAAACAGGTCTCAAAGAGCTGGGAGCGCCCCTGCAGCGCCGCCTGCACCCGCACATCCGGCCGCGGAGTGGCCGGCTGGCCGGTGCCGAGACCCGATTCCCCGAACGTGCGGCCCTGCAGGCTTTGGCGCCCCGTCATAAACAGGGTGCCGGCCTGCTCATTGGCCGCCAGCACGCGGCCCTCGGCGGACAACACCAGCAGCGCGTCGCTCGAGGAATCGAAGATTTCCCGGTAATCCGCCTCCTGCGCCGCCAGCTGACGGATCATGCCGGAGACGCGCTGCTGTTCCCGTTCATAGGCCGCGAGCACGATCCAGAGCACACAGGCCAAACCGGTGTAGCTGCAGAACTGCCCGGTCAGCAGATCCAGGATCCGGTCCTCCCGGTTGTGGAACGGGACGACCCACTCGGGCCGGTAGTATTCGATCAGATGGATCGCCGCGACATTCAGCAGCACCCCCACCGCGAACAGCAACCGACGCAGCCCGTTGAACAGGACCAGCACACTGATCAGCAGCAGCGGGTAGTAATACGTGACACTGCCATCGCTGCCGGCATTCCAAAACCAGACCAAGTCCACCAGGAGGGTGGCTGTGCCCAAGTAGAGGCCGACATGATGACGGCCCCGCAGGGATTCCCGCCAGCAGACCACGCTGAGCAAACCCAGGGCGAGATTGCCCCCGTGAACCACGGCAGGCAGCGTCTGAAAGGCATTCAGCGGGGCCACCAGCAGCAGGCAAAGACCGCCCGTCAGCGCGCAGATGAGCCGGAAGACACGGACCCGGAACTCGACCTCGTCGGCGGAAATCAGATGCGCCAACGAACGTTTGAGCCAGGACGGTTGCATCAGTGTTTTCAGGCTGCCGGCCTACGGGGTTCTGCGCAAGCCGGACATGACTTACGACACCTGGCTTCAGCTGTCAAAACCCAGCGCCTTGATGACGGCATCGTAGGTGATGCGGCCGTTGCGGGTGTTGATGCCCTTCGCGAGCCCCTTGTGTTCGGCGAGGGCGCGTTCGACGCCCTTCTGCACCATGAGCGCCACGAAGGGTTCGGTCGCCTGCGTGAGGCCCATCGTTGAGGTGCGGCCGACGAGCGCCGGCATGTTGGGCACGGCGTAGTGGATCACGCCGTGCAGCTTGTAGGTCGGATTCTCGTGCGATGTGGCGTGGATCGTCTCAACGCAACCGCCCTGATCGATGGCGATGTCCACGATCACGCTGCCGGGCTGCATCTGCGCGACCATCTTCTTGGTCACGACGATGGGTGCCTTGGCGGCAGGAATGAGCACCGCGCCGATGAGAAGGTCGGCGTCGGCCACCATCTGCTCGATGTTGGCGGGATTGGACACGAGCGTGACGACCTTGCCGCGGTATTCCTGGTCGATCACCTCGAGCTTGCGGGTATCGAGATCGAGCACGGTCACACGCGCGCCCATGCCAGCGGCCATGCGCACGGCGTGTGCCCCGGAGTTGCCCGCACCGACCACGACGACGTGGCCGGGCATCGTGCCGGGAATGCCACCGAGCAGCATGCCCGAGCCGCCGAGCTGCGACTGGAGCAGGTAGGCACCGATCTGGATCGAGAGACGGCCGGCGACCTGCGACATGGGCTTGAGCAGCGGGAACTGGCCGTCGGGGCCCTCAACCGTCTCGTAGGCGATGCCGAGGACGTTTTTCCGGCAAAGCTCCTTGGCCAGCTCCGGACACGCGGCGAGATGCAGGTAGGTGAAGAGAGTCTGTCCCTCCTGCATGAGCGGGAACTCGCTCTCCTGCGGCTCCTTCACCTTCAGGATGAGGTCCGCTCCCTTCCAGACCTTGGCGGCCGAGGCCACGAGCGTGGCGCCGGCGGATTTATATTGGTCGTCGGTGAAGCCTGCACTGAGGCCCGCCCCCTTCTGGAGGATCACCTTGCCGCCGAGCGAAGTCACGCGACGGCAGAGGCTGGGCGTCATGGAGACGCGCGTTTCACCGATTTTGATTTCCTTGGGAACTCCGATAGTCATTTGCCGCTTATGACACGGGCAAAATCTGCGCAGGGCAATGCCGGAAGCGCCGGAATTACTCTGAAGTGCGGGGTCTCCGAGCCCCACCTGTTACGAGAGTGATGCCGCGGGCGAGGCGGGGTTCGGCGCCCCCGCCCTACATCAAGGCTTCTTCTGCCCCGCCACCCATTCCATGATCTGCGTCTCCAACACGCTCAGCGGGACGGCGCCGTTGCGGAGGACTTCGTCGTGGAATTGGCGGATGTCGAATTTCGCGCCGAGTTCCTTTTCGGCATAGGCCCGCAGTTCCTTGATCTTCAGCTCGCCGAGCTTGTAGGCGAGGGCCTGGCCGGGCCACACGATGTAACGGTCGATCTCAACCACGATGTCATGCTCCGACTTGCCGGCGTTGTCCTTGAAGAAATCGATGGCCTGCTGGCGCGACCAGCCAAGCGCGTGCATGCCGGTGTCCACCACGAGGCGGACGGCGCGCCACATCTCGTAGGTGAGCTGGCCGAACTTTGAATAAGGGTCGGAATAGAAACCCATTTCCTCGCCGAGGCTCTCGGAGTAGAGCCCCCAGCCCTCGACAAAGGCCGTGTAGCCGCCGTGACGTCGGAACTCCGGCAGCGCGTCCATTTCCTGCGCGAGCGCGATCTGGTGGTGATGCCCGGGCACGGCCTCATGCAGCGTGAGCGCCTCCATTTCCCACTTCGGCCGGGTTTCCAACGCGTAGGTGTTGGCGAAAAAGTAACCCGGCCGGCCGGTCTCGACGGCACCGGGATAGTAGTAGGCCGTGGTCTGCGACTTCTCCGCATACTCCGGCACGGGCAGAACGCCGTAGGGCGTGCGCGGGAGGGTCTTGAAGAGCTTCATCATCTGCGGGTCGGCCCGCTTGGCGATGTCACGGTAAGCGCGCAGCAGGTCCTCCTTGTTCGTGAAGTAGAACTGCGGGTCGGTGCGCAGGAACACGAAGAACTCCTGCAGCGTGCCCTTGAACCCGACCTGCGCCTTGATCCGCTCCATTTCGGCGCGGATGCGTTTCACCTCGGCCAGGCCGATGTCGTGGATCTGCTGCGCGGTCAGGTCCGTGGAGGTGTAGGTCTTGATGCGCAGCGCATACCAGGCCTTGCCGTCGGGCAGGTCAGACGCCGCGATGGTCTGGCGCGCGCCGGGGATGTATTTTTCGCGGATGAATTTTTCCAGCCGCTGGAAGGCCGGGCGCACCTCGGCCGTGTAGGTCTTGGCCGCGGTGGCGCGGAGCTCCAGTCCGCGTTCACCGGAGACGGCCGGCGGCAAATCCACGAATGCGGCCAGCAGCGGGCTCTTGAGCGGTTCGTCCGGAATCTGGTTCAGGATCTGCGTGGGCACCTCGCGCAGCGTGACCTGCGGCGGGGTCACGCCCTTGGCGAGGCCTTCCTCAAGGAGGGAGATGACCTGGTCCACGACCTGCGGCAGGGCCTGCAGCCGCGCCAGCTGGTTCTCGAAATGGCCGGCTTTGGCCGCCTGCATGCCGCGCAAAAGCTGGGCGGCGTCCTGATGAATGCCGCCGAGCTGGCTGATCTGGTTGAGCTCACTCGGGAAGCGGTGGCCCTCGATGTCTTCCTCGGTCTGGCGCTTGAAGATGTCGTAGCTCACCCGGTCCACCGGCCCGAGCTGGGCGCGATCGATGGTGGCCAGCGCCGGTAGGGCCCGGCCGGCCAGCTCCTTGCGGCGGGCGATCGCCTCGCGCGAGAGGTCGGTCCATTCGCGCTCGTGTCCGGGATAGCCGACCCACGTGGCCGACTCGGGATAGACCGCCATCGTGTAGGCCCAGTCCACGGCAAACAGCGTGTGCAGGCGCTCGGCCTCGGGGGCCTTGCCCTTGGCGTCTATCACCGCCTGATAGCGCGCCGCGAACTCGTCGGCCCGTCCGGATACAAAGAAAGCGGCTCCGATCATCAGCGCCGCAAGAATTCGAAGTTTGCCCTGCATGGCGCGGCAGCTTTGAAAATGGGCTTTTCGACGCAACCCCGCAATGCCCCACCCCCTCGAACTCATCGTCGCCTGTTCCGAAAACCGCATCATCGGCCGCGGCGGTCGCCTGCCCTTCCACATCCCCGAGGACAAACAGTGGTTCCACGACCAGACGGCCAACCAGACCGTCGTGCTCGGTCGCATCTGCTATGAAACCTGGCCGCGCGTGTCGCTCGACGGCCGCCAACCGGTGGTGATCAGCGCCAACCGGGCGCTCGCCAAACCCGGCGTGCAGGTCGCCGCCAACGTCACCGAGGCGCTCGCCATCGCCCAAAAGCTGCCGGGGCGCATCATGATCTGCGGCGGCCAGCGCATCTACGAGGAAACCCTGCCGATCGCCGACCGTATTTTACTCACGCTCGTGCACGCGCAGGTGGAGGGCGACACGTGGTTCCCGGAGTGGCGACACCTCGCGTGGCGGGAAACCTGGAAACGCGAGAGCGCGGACGCGAATTTCCGCTACACCTTCTCGATTCTCGAGCGGGTGCGATAGGTTCCTCCAACATTGTAGGTTCGGCCCCTGGGCCGACCTCCCGCCCGAAGTCGCCTCAAGCAGCAACCCTTGTTGAGCCTGCAACGAAACGCAGGGCGGATGTCCCCGTCTCCCACCAAGCGGGGTGAGGACACCCCGCCTCCATCGGAATCAACTCAATGATCGCAGGCGGTCGTGTCGATGTGCAGGAGCGCGTAGAGCGGACAATAGCCCGCGAGCGCGGTCAGGGCCGGCAGCAGGCCGATCAGGCCCCACCATGTTTCCATGTGCACGCCCCAGAGGCCGATGAGGCAGCCCGCAACAAACCGCATTCCCACGTCAATTGATCCGATGTTGGTTTTCATGGCGTCGTCTTCTTTGTTGCCGAGAGTTTAGCGCCAATCGCGGCGGGGTGCTCCGCAGATTTTGGCCAAAAACGGCCACAATCCGCCCTCCCCTGGAGCCGGGGCGTCTTCACCCCGGAAGAATGAGAAGCCCGGCCCGGAAACGGACCGGCTCCAAGCGCCGACCGATCGCCGGCGCGAACGGCCGGCCCTATTGCTTCCGGCCCGCGTGCGCGAGGGCGACCTCGACGTATTTCTCGGCCCAGGCGCGCAGACCCATCAGCTCGCTCTCCTTGAGCGGCCTCACCACCTTGGCAGGCGAACCCAGAATCATGGAGCCCGCCGGGGCCACAAAGCGCTGCGTGACCAGCGAGTTCGCGCCCACGATGCAGTGGTCGCCGATCACGGCGCCGTCGAGAATGGTGGCCCCCATGCCGATCAGGCATTCGTCTCCGATCGTGCACGCATGGATGATGGCGCTGTGCCCGATGGTCGTGTAGCGGCCGACCTTCACGCCGTAGTCATCCGCGAGGTGGACCATGGCGAGGTCCTGCACATTGGAGCCCTCGCCGATCTCGATGGTGTTGATGTCACCGCGCAGCACGCAGCCATACCACACGCTGCTCAGGGCGCCGAGCTTCACATCGCCCATCACGCTGGCGGTTGGCGCCACAAAGGCCGCCTGCCGGATGTCAGGTTTCTTGCCGAGATGACGGGCGAGCCGTTCCTTGATATCCATGCCGGCAGCCTAGGGCTTGTCGGCGGGAGGGCAAACCTCGGTTGCACGCACGCTCCGTCCGCCGGAAGCCCAGACGATCAGCCCCAAGAGACACCCGGCCGAGATGGCCGCTGCCGCCAACAGGCCGACAAGGAGGAAGATCAGGTCGAGCGCGTCCATGTGTGTGCGATGCGGCTTAGACGCTTGCTTCACGAAAAGGTTTCACCGTGGAAAAGAATCTCGCGCCGCGGGCGAGCCCTGCTACTCATGACCGGCAATCCGCCCCTCGCATGGAGCAACTCACCCATATTTTACGCGGCCTGCTCGGGTATGGCGCGCTCGTCGGCATCGCTGTCGCCCTCAGTTACAATCGCAAGGCCATCAACTGGCGTCTCGTGGCGGCCGGCGCGCTGTTGCAGATGCTTTTCGCCGCCGCCGTGCTCTTCGTGGGTCCTGTCCGTGACGCGGTCGAGTGGGTCGGCGGGGTCTTCGTGGCGCTGATGGGCTTCACCGGCGAGGGCGTGCGCTTCGTCTTCGGTTCGCTCGCCGACCAGGACAAACACGGCGTGGTCTTCGCCATCGGCATCCTGCCCTCGATCATCTTCTTCTCGGCCTTCACCTCGATGCTCTACTACCTGGGCGTCCTGCAGAAGATCGTTTATGCCTACGCGTGGGTCATCTCGAAGTTCATGCCGCTCTCCGGCGCGGAGACGCTGAGCGCCTCGGCCAACATCTTCCTCGGGCAGACCGAGGCGCCGTTCCTGATCAAGCCCTACCTGCCGCAGATGACGCGCTCGGAGATCTTCACGATCATGGTCGGCGGCATGGCCACCATCGCCGGCGCCGTGATGATCGCCTACATCAGTTTCCTCGGCGGCAGCAGCGTGGAGCAACAGGTGTTGTTCGCCACCCACCTGATCACCGCGTCGGTCATCAACGCCCCCGCCGGTCTGATGATCTCGAAGATCATCCTCCCGCAGACCGAGCCGATCAGCAAGGACCTCGCCGTCTCCAAGGAAAAAATCGGTTCCAACCTCGTGGACGCCGTCTGCCTCGGCACGACCGACGGCCTGAAGCTCGCCGCCAACGTCGGCGCCATGCTGATCGCCTTCACCGCGCTGGTGGCGCTCTTCAACGCCATCTTCGGCTGGGTCGGCGCGCCCCACACGCTCACGATCGCGGGCAGCGAAATCTTCACCTACCCCGGCTTCAACGGCTGGATCGAGCAGGTGACGGGCGGAGCCTTCAAGTCCTTCTCCCTCGAGTTCATCCTCGGCATCATCTATGCGCCGATCGCCTGGCTCATCGGCATCGACCACGGCTACCTGCTGCAATCGGGCCAGCTGCTCGGCACCCGCACGGTGCTGAACGAGTTTGTGTCCTTCCTCCAGCTCGGCCAGCTGAAGGCCTCGGGCGCCCTCACCGACCAGCGCACGATCATCATCCTCACCTACGCCATGTGCGGTTTCGCCAACATCGTGTCCATCGGCATCCAAATCGGCGGCATCGGCACGCTCGCGCCGAACCAGCGCGAGAATCTTGCCGCCCTCGGCGTGAAGGCCGTCTTCGGCGGCACCATCGCCTGCTACCTCTCCGCCTGCGTGGCCGGCATGATGATCTGAGCGGTCCGGCCGCCGGCGCAATTTCCGCGATTGCGCGGCGGGACCGGCGGCCTTTTGTTTTTCGGCATGAAGACTGCCCTGCTCCTGCTCTGCCTCCTGCTACCCGCCTTCACCGCCGCCGTCCACGCCAAGGATGTTCCCGAAAAAAACAAGGACGGCAAAAAACTCACGCTCGAGGATGTGATCTTCGACGCGACCTACCTCAAAAAGGCGCTTGGCGCCAAGACGCTCGTGGTGCCCGATGAGAAAACGGGCCAGATCCCCGCGGAGGCCATCACCAAGGCGGGATTTGCGGAGAAGACGCAGGTCTTTGTCCTGCCTGACGACGCGACCCGCCCCGTCCTGAAGGATTCCTTCGCGCCCGCGCTGAACCAGAGCTTCCGCATGAAGCGCGACCCCAGCAAGGCCGACTTCTTCCTGTTCGTTGGCGCCGACGGCAAGGTGAAGAGCCTCCACTGCTACAACACCAATGACCAAGTCTATGCCATCATCGCGGCCGACGCCCTGATCAAGTGGACCTACGCTCCGGCCAAACTCGGCGGCACCGCCGTGCCGGTGCTCCTGTCCGTCGAGATGAAATTCGACGAATCCGACGCGGCGATCGGCACCTTCCGGGCGGGCAAGCCGCCGATCTCCGTGCAGGGCAACCCCTCCTCGCCCGCGCCCGTGCGGCCGAATCCAGGAGGCAACATGCCGCGTTGATTCCGCTAGCGGAGAACGCTCCAAAAGCGCTCCACCGTTCCGTTGATGTGGTAGGTGAAATCGACCGGCTGGTCGTCCACCCGCCCGCGAACCCGGCAGCGCGCCGATGTGCCCACCGGTAGCTCCGCCGGCCGCAAATCCAGCCGGCACTCGTCCAACCTCACCAGCACGTTCTGGTTGCCGGCCGCTCTCAGGAGCCGCTCCGTGGCCCCGTCGAGCACCGCCCCCGCGCGCAACAAGGTGGCGGCGTTCACCTGCAGGTCCGCAGCTGCACCCGCCTCCGTGGCCAGATAACCGCCGGTGAGCTGCACCCCGAGATCGTGGATGCGCAATGCCAGGTTACCCGCCGCCCGACCGCTCAGACGCGGCGTCACGCCCTCGGTCAGCGCCAACAACTCGGCCAGCCGCACGCCCGCAACCTGCAGCTCCACGTCCAACGCGCGCTGGTCGAGCCCGTAGCTGAACGGCCCGACGTCCACCTTGCCGCCCAGGGTCGCGGCGGTAGCGCGCGCGACCTTAATCTGACGGCCGTCCCATAGTCCGAAATCCGCCTCGACGTCATGGAACGGCAGCCGGCCCACGCGCAGCTCGGCCAGTCGAAGCTTGCCAGACGAAGAGCGCAGTTTCCAGAGGTCGGAAAACTCGAGATCCGCGGCGGCCCCGCTGGCCGCCACATCCCGCGCGCCGGCCTGCATGCTGCCCTCGCGCAAGCTGACCCGGGCCGTGGCCGCAAAACGCCGGGCGGTGACCTTGCCCTCGGCCACGCCGGTCAGGCGTCCGCCCAGTTTCCACGGGCCTCCGGGCAGGGAAACCAAGCGCTGGATCTGGGGTGACCAGAGCGTCAGATCGAGTTCAGCGCTGTTGACCTGAAAATCCAGTTCCTGCCCGGCCCGCAGCAGCGCGCCGTTGCCCGCCAGACGAAACCCCTCGGCCTCGGCCAGCAGGCTGCCAATCCACGACGTCCCGCTCTTCGGGCGTCCCTCCAGCGTGATGGCGACGGTCCGCTCCGGCACCGCGGCGAGGCGGACGACGAGTTCGCCCGCGAGATCCAGCGAACGGAAGGGCGGCAACACCTCTTCGTCACCCAAACCGCCCTCCTCGTAGGTATCCCAGCTCAACGGGTTGACATCCGAATCATCGAGCGAGACCGGCAGCCGCGCCCCTTCGATGCGGACATCGCCCAGCGAAGCCTCCCACCACGTGTCGCGGCGAAGCGTGACGCGCCGCGCGGAAAAGGACTGCGATCGCACCCGAAAATCGAGATCCTCGATCTCCAGCAGCCAGGGCGTGCCTCGCACGGGGCCATGCCGGATCTCCGAGGCCCCGGCCATCCGCAGGACGGACCTTACCACATAACCGCCCAGCCAGACCCGCGCCGCCACCAGTCCGCCGACCACCATGACCATGATCGCGGCAATCCAGAGCAGGCGGGAACGTGTGGCGGGCGACATGGGGTTGGGATGTCGCCTCACGCTGGACCGCGCCGGTCGGCGCGACAATCGCGGAAAACACTGGCCCGGAGAGAAGGGAGCCGCTTTGCTCCCCGCCCATGGGACGCAACCGCTCCAAACGCCTCCCGGCGTGAACAGCTGCCAGGACGTCGGCCGGAGGAGCACTTTCGCTGGCGCGGCAAGGAGGTGTCCCGTTTGGAAAACCTCGCCGACGCCGTCTTCGGCTTCGCGCTCACGCTGCTGGTCGTCTCGACCGCGGTGCCGATGGATTTCGACGGCCTGAAGGATGTGCTGCGAGGGTTCCCGGCCTTCGCCGCCTGCTTCGCCATCCTGCTCCTCTTCTGGAACGAGCACTACAAGTTTTCCGCCGTTACGGACTGGAGGACTTCTTCACCCGCACGCTCAACTATTTCATCCTGCTGCTGGTGCTGTTCTCGGTTTATCCGCTGAAGTTCCTCTTCGATTCCTGGCTGGGTGGCGGCGCCCCCATCCGCAACCTCGGCGACCTGTCCTTCATCTACCGCGTTTACGGCCTGGGCTTTGCCGGCATCTGGACGCTCTACGCCCTGCTGCAGGGCCATGCCCTCCGCCGGCGCGAGCAGCTGAAGCTGACCGAAATCGAACTCATTCTCACGCGACTGCAGCTGAACGAATTTCGCCTGCAGGTCGGCGTGTGCTTCCTCTCCATCGGCCTGACCTACGTCACCACCCTGCCCTGGCTGCCGGGCGTGACATATGGCATCATCGGACCGCTGGCCGCGTGGAACGGCGCCCGCCACGGGCGCCAGGTGCACGCGGTGCTGGCGAGGCAGGCCGTCAGCCGACGCGAGCCGGCTTGAGCTTCCAGATCTGGTCCGCGTATTCGCGGATGGTGCGGTCGCTGGAGAACTTGCCCATCCGCGCCGTGTTGAGGATGGCCATCTTCGCCCACTTCTTCTTGTCGCGATAGGCGGCGTCCACGCGGGCGTGGGCATCGCTGTAGCTGCGGAAGTCGGCCAGCAGCAGGTAGGGATCGCCCCCCTGCAGCAGGCTGTGGTGCACGGCGCCAAAAGCCCCGTGCTCGCCGGGCGTGAAATAGTCGCTGCCCAGCCAGTCGATGACCGCGCGCAGCTCCTCGTCCGCGTTGTAGCGCTCCCATGGGTTGTAGCCCTTGGCCCAGAGCGCGGCGACCTCTTCCACCGTGAGGCCGAAGATGAAGATGTTCTCGTCGCCGACCTCTTCCTTGATCTCGACGTTGGCGCCGTCGAGCGTGCCGATGGTGAGTGCGCCATTGAGCGAGAGCTTCATGTTGCCGGTGCCCGAGGCCTCCTTTCCGGCGGTGGAGATCTGCTCGGACAGATCGGCCGCCGGGATGATCTTCTCGGCGAGCGACACGCGGTAGTTAGGGAGGAAGACGACCTTGAGCTTCCC
Source organism: uncultured Oleiharenicola sp. (assembly GCA_966252395.1). Classification (GTDB taxonomy): domain Bacteria; phylum Verrucomicrobiota; class Verrucomicrobiia; order Opitutales; family Opitutaceae; genus Lacunisphaera. The sequence goes on from CBINOW010000110.1 coordinate 15,297, forward strand.
GCCGATGCGGGCGTCGGCGTTGATGCGGGCGCCGATGACGTTGATCGCGCGGATGATGTTTTTCGCGAGATCGTAGCCCGGCGCGGCCTTGGCGCCGAAGACGAACACGCGCGGCACGATGTCGAGCCCCGGGTTCTGCAGCAGGCGGCGATAGAGCGCGAGGATGTGCAGCAGGTTCAGGTGCTGGCGCTTGTATTCGTGCAGGCGCTTGATCTGCACGTCGAACAG
>CBINOW010000111.1:0-15426 GCA_966252395.1 uncultured Oleiharenicola sp.
TCACCGAGATCCGCGGCAACGTGGACACCCGGCTCAAGAAAATCGCCGCCGGCAACGCCGATGCGACGATTCTTGCCGCCGCCGGCATGAAACGCCTGGGCATCGCGAACTGGCCCGGGGTCGTGCTGCGTCCGCTGACCTTCGCCGAGAGCGTCCCGGCCGTGGGGCAGGGGGCTATTGCGCTGCAGTGCCGGGCCGGGGACGAGGGCCGGTTGGCCGCCATTGTGGATGCGCCCACGGCGCGCGCCGTCAACCTGGAGCGTGCTTTTCAGGCGAGCCTCGGAGCCGGCTGCCAGATTGCCTTCGCCGCACACGCCACCGGGGACAAGCTACATTTTTTCCACGAAAGGACCGGCATCCGCACGCTACCTCTGCGTGACTCCGATTTCGCGGCGCCGCTGGCCACCGCGGATCGCATCCTCAAGGAACTTGGTTTTCATGGCTGACAAAAAAGCACTTACCGGACGGCGCATCGCCGTCACCCGTCCCGCCGGTTCCGCCTCCGATTGGCGCGCCCGACTCGAAGCCCAGGGCGCCGAGGTCGTCGAACTGCCGCTCATCAAGGTCACCAAGGAGGTGGACCTGAACGTCCTCGCGGAGGTTTTCCAGGAAATCGGTGGCTACGAGTGGGTCGTGTTCACGAGCGCCAACGGCGTGAAGTATTTCTTCGAGGAACTCATCCGCGTGTTCGAGGACATCCGCTCGCTCGGGGTCGTGCGCATCGCCGCCGTGGGCGAGGCCACCGCCGCGGCCCTGCGCGACCTGCACCTGCGGGTGGACCTCCAGCCCAAGAAGGCGACCGGCGAGGAGCTGGCGAAGGAGCTCATCGCCCGCGAGGCGATGGACAGCGCGAAGATCCTCGTCGTGACCGGCAACCGCAACCGCGAGGTCGTGGTCGAGATGCTCAACGAGGCGCGCGCGATCGTCGACCAGCTGCCGGTTTACCGCACTGAAGAAACCGACCTGGCCTCGAATCCCGTGGCTGGTGACTTCCGGGCCAAGGGCGCCGATGCCATCCTGTTCGCCAGTCCGTCCGCCGCCCAGTCGTTCTTCGACCAGGCCGCCGCGCTCAAGCTCGCGCCCAAGGCGCGGAAACCGCTCGCCGGCAGCATCGGGCCGACCACGACCGCCGCGATGAAGCAGCTCGGCCTGCCTGTGGACTTCGAGGCTGCGGAACCCAATCTGGATGCCTTGGTGGCCGCGCTGCTCAAGAAACTCTGATTTTTGCCCACGGAGCACACAGAACACACGGAATAATGTCGGATTGAGTTCTGTGTATTCCGTGTGTTCCGTGGGCACTTCTTCATGAAAGTCCCTTTTCTCGATCTTAAGCTCCAGCACGCGCCGTTGCGCGCCGAGGTGCTCGCCGCGCTCGCCGACACCTACGACAACACCCGCTTCTGCCTCGGCAAGGATGTGGAGGATTTCGAGAAGGCCTTCAGCGCCACGCTCGGATACCCGCGCGCCCTGGGCATGAACAGCGGCACCTCGCCGCTGCACATCGCCTCGCTCTGCGGCGGATTCGGTCCCGAAGACGAGATCATCACCACGCCGTTCACCTTCGCTTCCAGCTGCTGGGGCATCAGCTATGTCGGCGCCAAGCCCGTTTTCGTGGACATTGATCCCGACACCTGGTGCATCAGTCCCGAAGCCATTGCCAAAGCCATCACGCCGAAAACCAAGGGCATCGTGGTCGTCCACATCTTCGGCCAGCCGGCCCGCATGGACGAGATCATGGCGGTGGCGAAGCGGCACAACCTGTTCGTCGTCGAAGATTGCGCCCAGGCGGTCGGTGCCCGCTACAAAGGCACGCCGGTGGGTGTCATCGGCGACTGCGGCACGTTCAGTTTCTATCCGACCAAGAATCTTGGCGCGTGCGGTGAAGGCGGAGCCTTTGTCTCGAAGCACCCCGCGGTCATGGACAAGGCGCAGTTGTTGCGCGTGCACGGCTCGCCGAAACGCTACGCGCACAGCGAGGTGGGCTTCAACTTTCGCATGGACGGTTTTCAGGGCGCAGTGCTCAACATCAAGCTGAAGCATCTCGCGCGCTGGACCGAGCTCCGCCGCGCCATCGCCGCCAAGTATCGCACCGGCATCAGGCACAAGGACATCCAGCTGCCGGTGGTGCCGGCCCATGGTGAGAGCGTCTGGCATCAGTTCACCCTCCTGCATCCGCGGCGCGACGACCTGCGCGTTCACCTCGAAAAGAACGGTGTCGGCACCGAGATCATCTACCCGGGCCCGATGCACCGCCAGGAGTGCTACGCTTCGCTCGGCTACGCTGCCGGCAGCTTGCCCGTGGCGGAGAAGACCAGTGCGACGTGCGTCAGCCTGCCGATCTTCCCCGAACTCACCGACGAACAGGTCGAACACGTGATCAAGTCGGTAAATTCGTTCTAAGAACGCGAAGGAGCGAAGAATCAAAGTCGGCTTTGCGCCTTGGCTGCTTTGTGTTCTCTTCATCGGCATGATCAACGGTGTCAGACTCAAGGTGTGCGGACTCACCTCACTGGTGGACGCGGAGGCGGCTGATGCCATCGGCGCCGACGCGCTGGGCTTCATCTTCTATCCCAAGTCACCGCGGGGCATCACGCTGACGCAGTATGTGGCGATGAAGGACCGCCTGCCGACCCGCAGAAAGGTGGCGGTGTGCGTCGAGCCCTCGGCGCCGGAGCTGGCGGCGTTGGTGGGGCAGGGGTTCGATCACTACCAGATTCATTTTGGCGCGGAGACGCCGTTTCCGATCATTGCCGGCTGGTCGCACCTGACGGGGCGGAGTCAGCTCTGGCTGGCCCCGAAGCTGCCCCCCGGCCGGGATGTGAACCCCGAGTGGCTGCCGCTGGCGGACACCTTCCTGCTTGATACCTTTCACACCGACAAGTTCGGCGGCACGGGCGAGACGGGCGACTGGGCGAAGTTCAAGGGCCACCGAGAGGCGCACCCGGCCAAGACATGGATTCTCTCCGGCGGTCTGAAACCGGACAATGTAGGCGCGGCCGTCGTCGCCACAGGCGCGAAGTTTCTCGACGTGAACAGCGGAGTGGAACTCTCCCCCGGCGTCAAAGATCCCGCCAAGCTGAAAGCCCTCGTGCTCGCCCTGCACAATGCCACCAAACAGGACAATCCCTCCTATCGTTGATATGCTCCGCTTACTCCGACCGGTGATTGCCGGCCTGTCACTGCTTACGGTTGCCTGCCTGATCACGGCTTGTGCGCACCAGCCTCAACCGACGCCGGTCACTTCGCCGCCGCCACCTCCACCACCGCCGCCGCCCCCACCGCCGCCGCCTCCTCCTCCCGCTGATTCGGCTACGTCGGCAGCTCCGGCCAGCACTAATCCGAATGTCGCGCGCGGCCGGGAGTTCGACCAGGTAAAGGTGTATTTTGCCACCGACCGGCAGATGGACCCGGACGCCCAGGATATCGAATTCACGGGCAAACGCGGTGAAGGCATCACCTACGGCAGCCTGTTCATCAGCATTCCGCATGATCACACGGTTGGCGCCATCGAACGGCCGACCCTGTGGAAGCTGGAGTTTGAGGAAGACGCGCGACGCCACATGGTGATCATGCGCCGCTACGTCTACAACCGGGACGAGTTCTTGGAGGGAATCAGAAACACGATCCGCAACGGCAGTGATTCGTCGTTCGTGTTTGTGCACGGCTACAATGTGTCGTTCGATGATGCGGCCCGACGCACCGCGCAAATCACCTACGACCTGAATTTCCGGGGCGCGCCGGTTTTCTACAGCTGGCCTTCCCAAGCGTCCTTGCAGGGTTACACGATCGATGAAAACAACGTCCAGTGGAGCGAGGCCAACCTGAAGGCCTTCCTGCTCGATTACGCCCGCAACTCCGGGACGAAGGACATCTATCTGATCGCACACTCAATGGGCAACCGGGCCCTGACCGGAGCGGTGCGTGCCCTGTTTACCGAGCACCCCGAACTAAAGGGGCGGTTCAAGGAGATCATCCTGACTGCGCCGGACATCGACGCGGAGATCTTCAAGCGCGACATCGCGCCCGCGCTCGCCGCCGGCTGCGACAAGATCACACTCTACGTTTCCGACGGCGACAAGGCGTTGCTCGCCTCCAAGCAGGTCCACGGCTACGCCCGGGCCGGCGATTCGGCCGAGGGCATCGTTCTTGCGCCGGGGATCGAAACGGTGGACGCGTCGGGCTTGGACACGAGTTTTCTGGAGCATTCCTACTTCGCGGAAAGCGGCTCTGTGCTGAAGGACATCCGCCGCCTCGTGCTGGAAGGATTGCGCGCGGCCCAGCGTGGTCTTACGGAGAGGCAGGCAACTGCCGGTCGCTATTGGAAGTTCGTGCCCGGAGCGACGCCGTGATGCGCCGACGGGAGCGGGGCCCCATTTGACGGCGGGACTCAGGCTGTCCCGCCAAGGAAGCGATTGACGGTCAACGGGCGCCTTCGTATCGCTCGACCCACACCGCACGCGCTGCCCGGCGCGATTCACCCGCACATGTTCCGTCGCTACCTCCTCCCTTGGCTGACCCTCGGTTTCTACCGCGCCTGGGTGGCGACCTGGCGCACCACCGTGGTTCACTCCAAGGCGTTCCAGGAGATGTTGGACAACGGCCGGCCCTGCGTTCTCGCCCACTGGCATCGCGATGAACTGGCCGTCGTCCGCTACGTCGGCACCTATCGCGTGGCGACGCTGACCTCGAACAGCCGCGATGGGCAGTTGATCGATTTCGTCATCCGACATCTCGGCGGCGTCACCGCCAAGGGCTCCTCCAGTGGCGGCGGGGCGGGTGGGCTGCGCACTCTTATCCGGCTGATGAAGGCGGGACATTGCACTTCGATGGCGGTGGACGGTCCCCGGGGGCCGATTTTCAAGGCCAAGCCGGGCGTCTTTGAACTGAGCAAGCTGACCGGGGCGGCGATCATCCCGGTCGGTGTAGCCAGCCAAAGCCGGATCATTTTCAAAAAGTCCTGGAACAAGGCACGCCTGCCCAAGCCCTTCACTCGGGTGGTGGTGATTTTCGGCGAGCCCCTGGACGTGGACATTCGCAAGGAGCCCGACCTCCACAGCCCGCTGCTTGCGGAGCGACTCGAAACGAGCATCACGGCGACTTGCCGGGAGGCGGAGGCGCTGGGTTTGCGGGCAGTCGGGGGCAATCCGGCCCGGGCAGGCGGATTCGCCCAAGCGAGCCAACCGGATTCCTGAAATTTCCTTCCCGATGTCCGCCGGGCACCGACCGGTTCGTTGAGAGGGTGAACAACTCCAAAAATCCCCGCCATGTCCACCCACACCCTCCATTTGCACCGCATTCTCCGCACCACCCCCGAGAAGGTGTTCAAGGCCTTCACCGACGCCGACGGTTTTACCCGCTGGCTGCCACCCTTCGGTTTCACGGCCAAAATTCACCAGTTCGACGCCAAGGTCGGCGGCAACTACCGCATGTCGTTCACCAACTTCGGCACCGGCCACAGTCACAGTTTTGGCGGCACCTACCTCGAACTCGTTCCCGGCGAGCGCGTGCGCTATACCTGCCGGTTCGACGGCGGGGCCATGCCCGGCGAGATGACCACGACCGTCACGCTGCGGAAGGTCCTCTGCGGCACCGAGGTGAACATCGAGCAGGCCGGCGTGCCGGCCATGATTCCGGCCGAGATGTGCTACCTCGGCTGGCATGAATCGCTCCTCCAACTCGCCCAGTTGGTCGAGCCTGACATCCCGAATGGCTGAGCGGGCCGTGTCGCGACGAGCGGCTTACCTTGTCGCGCGCTTCGATTCCAGCCGGCCGTTGAGCGTCTGCTCGCCGATGGTCACGTTTTCGAGCACGAGGCCGCCGACGTTTTTCAACGCGAAGGTTTTGTCGGCCTGCTTGATGACGATGTTCCGCAACACGACCTCGCGCAGCGGAGCGGCGGCCGGGGCGTCGCCGTCGAAGACCGTGCCGGCGCGCTCCACTGTGAAATTTTCAAACACGATGTCGCGGTAGGTGGACGGAAAGTTGCCGCCAAGCTGGCCGGGGTAGTCGAGCTGGAACCAAAAGAGATTGTCGAAGGACTCCACGGTGAAGTTGCGCACGCGGATGTGCTCGACAGTGCCGCCGCGGTCGAGGTTGGCCTTGAAGCGGATCGCCGAGATGCCCTTGCGCAGAATGTTGTCGGAGAAGAACACATGGCGCACGTCGCCCGACATCTCGCTGCCTAGGGCGATGCCGTCCTCGCCGCCCATGTCGTTGTGACGGACGACCACGTATTCGCTGGGCTTGCCGATGGTGCGGCCGTCAAGGTCGCGTCCGGACTTCACGACGACGGAGTCGTCGCCCGTGCGGAAGTGGCAGTGCTCGATCAGCACGTAGCGGCTGGAGTCCACATCCACGCCGTCGTTGTTGGTGTGATGGCTGTCCACCTTGATCCGGCGCACCGTGGCGTGATCGGTGTAAACGAGATGGTTCACCCAGAAGGGCGCGTTGAGCAGCGTGTAGTCTTCGAGCAGCACACGTTGCGCGCGGAAGAACTGAATGAGCGGCGGGCGCAGGAAGGTGCCCTCGCCGAAGACGCGTTGGGCGGCGGGCGTTCCGTCCACGCCGCTGCGGCGCAGCTTGTTCACGTCGCCGCCCTGCTTCTTGACCCAGCCGAAGAACTCGCTCGCGCCGTTGCCGTCGATCGTGCCCTTGCCGGTGATGGCGACGTCCTCGACCTCGAACGCGTAGATCAGCGGGGAGTAGCTGTGGAGCTCGGTGCCTTCCCAGCGCGTGAGCACAACGGGCAGGTAGTGGCTGGCCTCGGGGCTGAAGAGCAGCGTCGCGCCCTCCGCGACATGGAAATTGATGCGGCTGCGCAGATGAACCGGGCCGTTACTCAGCCACTGGCCGGCCGGCACGATCACCCGTCCGCCGCCCGCCTTCGTGGCCGCCTCGATCGCGGCTTTGATTGCCGGCAGCGCATCCGTGCCGGGCTTGGCGCCGAAGTCGGTGATGACGAAATCTCGCGCGGGAATGCGCGGCAGCTGGATCGTGGCGACGATTTCATCCATCATGGCCCAGTCCCCGGGCGCGCTCTTGATGGCGGCGCTGGCGGTCAGCGTGAGAGTCGCGGCAAGCAGGAGCAGGCGGGGCAGGGTAAGACGCGGGAGGTGCATGCGCAGCTACAGTTGTCTGCAGCACCCTTTGGTCAAATCGCGATTCCTCATGGTGCGCATGGTTTGTGCAAGACGGCAGGGACGGGGAATTCCTGCGCATAAATTGGCGGGTTGGGCCGGTTGGGTAAAGCGGGCGGCCGGTGGGACGATGCAGGGGGAACAACGGCGCCATGCCGGGGCAGCCGCCCCGGCAGGTGCCGCTTTACGCGCATGACTCTTTCCTCCCATCACAAGATCTTCGTCGGGTTCGCGCTCGTCATGGCCGCCGCCGCGGCGCTGGCCTGCGTCTCGCTCGCCTGGCTCCATCACCTTGACCTCCGGCTGGGGGCGATGAGCACCGCCACGAGTGGCGAGGAAATCCTGCGGACGATGATCCCTCTCGTCCGGCGGGGCTACTGGGTGATCATCGCCGTGGGCGCGGCCGGCACGCTGCTGTCGTGCCTGTGCATCTGGTGGGTTTGGTCAACGCTGGGCCGCGTGCTGCGCACCGTCGGACAGACGCTGCAAGCCTCGTCGTCGCAGGTGCTGGCCTCGACCGGCGCGCTCTCGGCCGACAGCCACCAACTGGCCGCCAATGCGGCGCAGGCGGCCCGGGCCATCACGACCAACAGCGCGGCCATGGCCCAGCTCGGCGGCACCACGCAGCGCAACGCGGAGAACGCGTCCACCCTGCGCCAGTTGGCCCACGAAGCCCGCACGGCAGCCGAGGCCGGCTCCGGCGAGATGCAGGCGCTGACGAGCACGATGCGCCTGATGGAGGAGCGCAGCGCGGAAGTGGCCCGCATCCTCGGCACCATTGATGAGATCGCCTTCCAGACGAACCTGCTGGCGCTCAATGCCGCCGTGGAGGCCGCCCGGGCCGGTGAGGCTGGCGTCGGTTTTTCCGTGGTCGCGGAAGAGGTTCGCTCGCTCGCCCGCCGCAGCGCCGAGGCGGCGCACGAAACTGCCGATCACATCCAGGCCGCCACCGACACGACGCGGCAGGGCGTGGAATCCGCGGCCCGCGCCGCCGAGCGCCTGCGGCATCTGGCCGGATGCAACCAGCGGCTCGACGAACTCGCCGTCCGCGTGGCGGCGGACAGCGGCGAGCAGCAGGCCGGTCTGGAGGCACTGCGCCGCTCCGCCGGGGAACTGGATCAGCTGACTCGGCAAAACGCGTCCACCGCGCAGGCCGCCGCCGAGTCCACGCACACCTTGCGCGACGAAGCCACCCACCTGCGCGGAGCGGTTCTGACCCTCCGGGAACTGGTCGAAGGCCGGACTGAAGTTGCAGGCCACCGCGTGACCAAGGGGCCCGTCGGGTCGGTGCGACGAAAGATTCCATCTTCGGCCGAAGCCGCCCCTGCCTAGGAGGGAGCCGCCGGTTTGGATTTGCCCGCCACGCAACGGCGGATGACGTTGCGCGCATGGCTGGACTCAACGACGGAACCGGGGAGGCGACGGTGGCAACGGTTACGACTCCGCTGCCTTGGATCACCTCGATCCTCATCGGGCTCAGCATTGTCGGGACCGGACTGTGGGTCTTCGCGCCACAGCATGCCTACGGCGTGCTGCACGCGACCAATCTGGAAATCTGGATGAAATACAAATGGTGGTGCCTGCTGACCTCCCTGTTTCCCCACTCCGGTCTGCCCCACCTTTTCTTCAACAGCTATTGGACGTGGCATCTGGGGCGGCTGTTGGAACGCGATCTGGGGGAGCTTCGATTCCTAGGCTTGGTGGTGATCACGACTTGGTTTGGCAGTGTCGCGGAACTGGCGATCATGGGCGACGTCGGCATAGGAATGTCGGGCATGGTTTACGGGTTGTTTGGCTACATGCTCGTCAACCGTCGCCGGGTTCCTGAATACGCCGCGCTGCTGAGCAACCAGAACATCGTGATCATGCTCGGCTGGCTGGTGCTTTGTTTTGTCACGACCTCTGCCGGACTGATGAACATAGCCAACTTCGCGCACTTGGGCGGCTTGTTGGCTGGGATCGGAGGCGGCTTCGCGTGGCCGGCCGGTCCGGGACGGCCACGGGCGGTTGGCGCTTTGTTGGCGGCGGGTGTGGTCTCGGTGGTCACGTTGTTTTGGGCGCCATGGCTGGATGAGTGGCATTACGTGGGCGCATTCCGCGCCATCCGCGCGGGTGATCAGGAATCAGCGCTGTATTCCCTGGCGCGGGTGCGCCGGGCCGTCCCGGAATCCGAGTGGGCGGCGCGCGCGGAGGCGCAGATCCGCAACCAGCGCGGCGAGCACACCGAGGCCCGCGAGGTGTTGCTGCCGCTGGCGGATCTGAGCACGACCGGGCCGGCCTTGCGCAACGACCTGGCTTGGTTGCTGGCCACCTGTCCGGACGATTCCGTGCGCGATGGGGCCAAGGCGGTCGAGCTGGCTCAGGATGCCTGTGATGCCACGGAATGGAAAAACGCCTACTACCTGGACACCTTGGCCGCCGCCTACGCGGAGCTAGGCAACTTTGAGGCTGCGGTGAAGTGGTCGGAAAAATCCATGGAGTTTGCGGGCGCGGAGAAGGCGCAACTGGCCCGGCATCGGGAAAACTTCTCGGCTGGCCGTCCCTGGCGCGAATCCCCGAGAAAATCCCGCTAAGGCCGGGCGCGACGGGCTTGGCCTAGCCGCCGAGCGCGCCGAAGTCACCGCTGCTGGGCACGGGCGCCGGGAAGAAGCTCACGTTGCCCTCGGCCACCTTTTGCGAGGCGGTGAAGGCGCCGATCTTGGCCCCGGTCTTGACCTCGTATTTCACACCCGCGTCGCTGACTCCCTGTTTGTTGCCGGTCACGTAGGCGCCGGCCTTGGCGCTGCCGGTGAAGGCGGCGATGTTCTTGTCGCCGACGGCCACCTCGGCCTTGGGTCCGACGAAGGCGGTGAAATTGCCGTCGTTGTCGCCGCCAATTTCAGCGGAGATGCTAATGCCCGGGATGCGAGTGTCCACGGCGGCCTCGAGCGACATGCCTTCACAGGTCATCTCAACGCCGAACTCGAACGGCAGCGCCTTGCCCCCGGGCAGCGTGCTGGTGCCGAAGCTGAGGCTCTTGCTGCTGTCACATTTCTCGGCCGGATCTTCCTCGGGTTCGGTGGGGACCTCGCCGGCGGCGCGCACGATCAAGGGATTTTGTCCGACACTGGCATGCATTTGCACGAGATGCAGCAGCCGGCCGTAGGAGCGCCACCGCTCTGCCTCGATGGAGAGACGGATAAACTCGTGCCAGGCGGGATCGCCAACTTGGGCCGCCAGCCCGGTGGCCAGGAAATGCCACTCCGCGAACCACTCGCGCTCCGCCATTTCCTCGCGGTTGATGACGAGCGCCATGCGGCCCAGGGCGGCTTCAAACGCCGGGCGCATTTTTTCTCCGATCTGCTCGGACGTCGGACTGTATTTCTTGGCGAGGCACTCCTCCGTGTAGGCCTTGACGGCGGCGTCCGCCTCCCGGGAGCGCTCGTCTTCAATCTTTCGCCGGGCATCTTCGCGCTCGCGCCAGAGCAGGTGCCGCCGCCGGTCCAGTTCCCGGAGCTTGGCATCGCGGTAGTCGATCGAACTGACCATCTTTTGGATGCGGTAACCCCAGGTGTCCTCAATGGAAGTGTCGGTATGGATGTAAGGCTTCGGACGCTTTCCCCGTTGCTGGAGGATCGCGCTGTCGCGATCCCGGGCAGCCCGCTTGGCGGCATCCATCTTGGGCACGATATCGTTGGCCTGGTTGACGTTTTGCGCGTAACGCATCGCCGGTTGGCGGCCGCGCTTGGCCTTGGCAGGGTCAATCAGGGAACGGACGTCGATGGCGACCTCGGCGCCCGTCGTCAACGCGTCGGGCTCGGCGCTGTCGCGGTCCACACCGGCGCAGACCATGAGCGGGCTGCGCTGGCGCCAGACACCAAGGAGGAAATACTTCCGTTTCTCCGCGTCGTCATCGCTGAGGATCGCGACCATCCGGGCGGCTTCGGCGAGCTGCGGTTCGCGGTCGGCCAGCGCGCGCAAGCGGGAGAGCGCGGCGGATTTGTCGCCGACCCGGGCGAGCGCGTAGCCGCGCACGTAGTCAAGGGCGTCGCTCCCGCTGAGGCCCATGGGCGGGGCGGGGACGACGTTGCGGCGGGCCAGTTCGTCGAGGATGGCCAGCGCTTCATTGGGGTAACCGAAACTGGCGAGCATCCCGGCGAGATCGGCGAGCAGATCCGGCGACTGTTCGTCGCGCTGCTGGGCGGCGACGAGGATGGCAAAAGCCGCGGTCGGTTTGGCGGAGGCAACCTGGGCGAACGCGAAGAGCCGCAGCGTGGTGGTCGTGTTGTCGGGCAGGGCCTGCAGGGCCGCGGCCAGTGATGCGGGTGTGACGGCCCCGCGGGCGAGCTCGCGCGCCTTGGCGATGGCCGCGGGAAAGGTCACGCTCTTCCGCTCGACGTCGCCCACCAGGCCCTCGTTGGCGTCAATCAGCTCCGCGAGTTCCTCCTCCACGTTCACGTTCCGGATGTCGCCGTGACTGCGAAACACGGTCGGCGTGGCGGTCGGGTCGGACGCTTGCGCCGGCAGCAGGCCCGGCGAGACCACCAGCATAGCGATCAGGAACCGACCCGAGGAAGCAAGATGCATGCACCGACTCTCGGGAATCCCGCGAACGTCACAAGCCCGGAGAACAGGCGCGGGATGCGGCTGGTTCACCACTCGTCGATCGCACTGGCGCCGGTAAGCCAGGTCTGCTCGGTGTCGCGAAGGAAGTTCGTGCCCCAGGTCGCGTTCACGGCGTCGTGGTCAAGGCCGGCGAAGGCGAGCGTGGCGCGGCAGTGGGCGTCGATCAGCTCGAAGTTCGGGCCGGCGAGCAGCCGGTCGAGCGATGCGGCAAAGTCCGCGGGTTGGCGGGGCGCCGACAGCGTCACGCGCAGCATCCATTTGTGGAAGGGAAACAGCCGTTCGTTCACGCCGAGCACGATCCGGCAGCTGAAGAGCACGACCTTCTGCACGGCGAGCGAACGCAGGTAGGCGTTGTCCTTTTTCACCCCTTCGGAGAAGAACCAGCGCCAGCCGACGAGCTGCGCGGCGAACCGGGCGAGGCGGTCGGCCTTTTGTTCGGTTGGGTAGCGCGTGATCGCGGCGAGCAGCTTCTCCAGTCCTTCAATGCGGGAGAAGAGAATCTGCGCGCCGTCGAAGGCGAAGCGTGCCGGCTCGCTGCCGCGCTCGGCGACGGTGCGCAGGAAACCGGTGTCCATGTATTTGGCGTCCACGTAGCCGCCGGGGTAGGTGCAGAGCGTGTGGTTGACGAGGGTCATCCGGTTCTCGACGCGGCGCCGCGCGAATTCCTCTGACGAAACGATGAGTGCGAGGTCGAGGTCGGAGTCGGGTTGGGCGAAGCCGTGGGCGAGGGAGCCGCCGAGCAGCAGCGCCTGGATGGACGGATCGGCTTCGAAATGGCGGACGACGTTGCGGATGGAGTCGGCGTGGTGGGCTTCCATGGGAGACGGCGGGGGTTGCCCGGACGCAACCAACGACCGTAGCCCGCGGCAACCCGCGGTCCGCACCGACATTAGAGCGTCACGCGCGAGGTCAGCCGCGGGCGTTTGGGAAAACCTTCGGCGGGGCGAGGATTGTTCTCCGGCGGTGTGCCCGGACCGCTCGCCCCGATGCGCGCGCCGCTCATCGTGAACGGGTGGCGGATTGCGCCGGCTGCTGCAGGATCGTCGCATGAACTATCGGATGGCGACGGATTCACGCAGGCGCCTGCAGGTCTGGCTGGTGCGCCAATGGCTGGAGTGGCGGATGTTCATCTTTCTGTTCTGCTTCGTGTGGGTGCCTTTGCGCTCGGCGGTGATCGACTACAGCCCGGTGCCGACCGGTTCGATGAACCCCACCATCCTCGAAGGCGATGTCGTGTGGGTGAACAAGCTCGCCTACGGGTTGCGCGTGCCGCTGACGCGTCTCTACCTCACGCATTGGGCAGAGCCGCAGCGCGGCGACATCGTCGTGGTGCTGTCGCCGCAGGACGGCACACGGCTGGTCAAGCGCGTGGTCGGCGTGCCCGGTGACACGCTGGCGATGCGGGACAATCATCTCTTTCTCAACGGCACGCCGTTGGATTACGCCCCCGCCTCGGCCCGCTACGGCGAGACCATTGCCCGCAAGCTTCGGCCCCACGCGTTTTTCGCCGAGGAGAATCTCGCCGGCGTGGAGCACGCGGTCATGGGCCTGCAGGTCACGCAGGTCGCCCAGCGCACTTTCCCGGAGCTGACGGTTCCGGCCGGGCGCTACTTCCTGATGGGCGACTCGCGCGACAACAGCCGCGACTCGCGGGAGTTCGGCCTGGCCGAACGCGATGCGATTCTCGGCAAGGCGGAGGGCATCCTCGTGTCGCTCGACATCAACGACACCTACCTCCCGCGGTTCGACCGCATGCTGAGCGACCTGCACTGAAGGCAGGAGCGATCCGGGTTGTCCCGTGGATTCGTGACACGGATCCCGGACAAACATTGCGTGCGTTGTAACCCGGTGCCGGCAGGCCCGTCGTTTCATTTCACGCCCAGCGTCCGAATTCAACCCCGCTCCCCATGTCCGCTTTTCGTTCCCGTTTGCTCCGCTGCTCTTCGTTGTTCGCCCTGTCGGCGTTTGCGGTCACGAGCACCGCATTAGCCAATGCCCCGGCCGGTCCCGAGCCCGCCCCGGCGCAGATTCCACCGCTGCCGACGTGGATGCCGGCAGGCATCCCGGCTTTCCCCGGCGCCTGGGGCGGCGGCATGTTCACGCCCGGCGGACGCGGCGGTCGGGTAATCGCGGTGACCAATCTCAACGACAGCGGCCCCGGCAGCCTGCGCGCCGCCCTCGAGGCGGACGGCCCGCGTATCGTGGTGTTCCGCGTGGCCGGCACCATCCAACTCACCCGCAACCTCGACATCGAGAATCCCTATCTCACAGTCGCCGGCCAATCCGCCCCGGGTGACGGCATTTGCATCGCCAACCACTCGGTGAACATCAACACGCACGACGTGGTGCTGCGCCACCTGCGCGTCCGCCGCGGCGACCCAAAGGGCGGGCAGGGCTCCGACAACATCGGCGGCAACCCGGCGGGGAACGTCATCGTGGACCATTGCTCCGTGAGCTGGGGCCGCGACGAGAACATTTCGCTCTACCGCTACATGGCGCCGAAACCGGACGGCACCCGCGAGAAACAGGCCGCTCGCAACATCACCATCCAGTGGGTCATTTCGAGCGAGGCGCTCGGGCCCGGCCACGAGTTTGGCGGCACTTGGGGCGGGCATGACTCGACGTTCCACCACAACCTTTTTGCCAGCAACACGGGCCGCAATCCCTCGATCGGCATGACGGGCATCTTCGATTACCGGAACAATGTCATCTTCAACTGGGGCCACCGCACGATGGACGGCGGCGACGAATCCTCGCAGGTCAACGTCATCGCCAATTACTACAAGGCCGGCCCGGCGACCACCGACGAGATGAAGAACGTCATCGCTCGCATGGAGGCGCGCAACCAGCTCTCACCCGGCCGGACGCATGCGCAGAGCCGCTGGTATCCGGTGCAGGCGCCACGGCACGGGAAATGGTATGTCGCCGGCAACATCGTGGAAAATGACCCGGCGGTCACCGCTGACAACTGGAAGGGTATCAAGGGCGACGCCGCGCAGGGACGTGTCGCCACGCCGTTCGAAGGCTGGCCGGTCTGGCAGCAGAGCGCCCGCGAAGCCTATGAAGCCGTGCTGGCCAAGGGTGGGGCGACCCTGCCACGTCGCGACGCCGTTGACCGTCGTGTGACCGACATGGTGCGCACCGGCCAGGTCGCGCACGGCAAGGGCATCCTCACGCATCCCGACCAAGTCGGGGGTTACCCGAACTACGCTTTCAATCCCGCCGACGTTCCCGCCGACACCGATGGCGACGGCATGGCCGATGCCTGGGAAACCAAGCACGGCCTGAATCCCGCCGCCAACGACGCCAGCGCAGACGATGACAAGGACGGCTACACCAACGTTGAGGAATTCCTCAACGGCACCGATCCGCGCACGTTCGTCGATTACCGCAATTTCGACCACAACTTGGACACCATCAGCGGCTGAGGCCTCTGCCGTGTAAGGCGATGAGGGATATGCATTTCTCGATATAAAGCGCCATAAAAGACGTATTGAGTTGCTATAGGCGCATAAAACGCCACTAATGGCGCCATGAAAATCGATGCCAATATGGTCGATGAAGCCGTGGCGAAGGAGCTCGGGCGCCGCCTGACCGCGATCCGCTTGGGCCTGAATTTATCGCAGCGCCAACTGGCGGAGCGTGCCGGGCTCGGCGTCCTCACGATCCAGCGTCTTGAGCGGGG
>CBINOW010000112.1:0-15408 GCA_966252395.1 uncultured Oleiharenicola sp.
CTTGGCAATGGCCGCGCCCTGGGGCGTGAGCTGGTCACGCACGATCACGTCCATCTGGGCGGTCACGGCGATGACGTTCTGGAAGGAGGCGTCATACTTGCCCAGCAGCGCGACGGCTTCGCGCAGATCAGAGGCGCGGGCGGGATCGGCGATGGACTTGAGCGCCTTTTCAATCTGCGCATCCAGCGCGGTCTTGGCCTGCTTGTAGGAGTCCGCGCGCGCGGCCGAACCGCTGGCGAGGAACTCGTTCACGCTGAGCTTCACGCCGAGCATCGCCGATTCCACCCCGGCCACATTGTTGGTTTCCTCGGTGCTGCCCGCATAGAGGCTCAGGCGGCGGCCCGAGGAGCCCAGGGCCAGCCACGCGGTCGTGGCCACGGCGCCGAGCAGAACGAGAACCAGACAGAAACCGAGCGCAATGCGTCGGCCGATGGTGAGTGCACTGAATTGCATGACGGGGGGATGGGGAGAGGAAAGCAGACGAGGGGATCAGCTCTTGTTCGTGAACTGGATGGGGATGTTCACGCGCATGGCCACGGCCTCGCCAGCCTGCTTGGCCGGCTTGAACTTCCACTTGGAAAGCGCCTCGATGGCCGGCTGCGAGAAGGCCTCATGGGTGGTTTTGACCACCTTCGGCTCGGTCACGTTGCCCTTCTCGTCGATCAGGATGCTGACCGTGACGACGCCGGACACGCCGTCGCGACGCATATCTTCGGGGAACACAGGGGGGACGGTGCGCACGGGCACGGGCGGCTCGGTGCCTTCGGCGGCGAAAGCCACAACCTGACCCAGACCCAACGCGATAATGAGGATGAATAGTTTGGTTTTCATGACTGCACGGGTGGTTACGTCACAAACTCGCGCCAATTGAGCGCATTTTGCGTTTCGCTGCCCGAACCGTGCGGCACATCGCGGTAAAATGAGCTTAACATTGCCTCGCCGGTGCCGATAACCTTCGTTTCGACTGATGCGGGTCACCACCACTCCCAACGAGCCACGTTTCGGAAGAACCGAAAAGGTCCTGCACCGCACCAGCACGGCCGCCACTTTCCTTGTCCTGGGCTGCGGTCTGGCCGCCCTCGCCGGCTGGTGGGCGAATCTGCCGCTCCTGACGAGCCTGCATCCCCAGTGGCCACCCCTGCTGCCCACGAACGCGCTCGGCCTCGTGTTCTGCTCGATCGGCCTGATGTTGCATTGGGCGAACCATCGCGCGGCCCTGCGCGCGAGCATGGCGTTGGGCGGGCTGGTGCTGTTGGCAGGGTTGGCGGGGTTTGCCTCGGAATACCGGGGCACCGGTGCGGCTTGGCAGACCTGGCTTTCCGCCCTGCTCACAGGCCGGGACGCCGGCGAATTCGCACACCAGCCGGGAATCACACCGCATGCCGTGCTGCTGCTGGCCTCGCTGGCGCTCCTCAAGATGGAGAAATCCCGGCGCGTCTGGTTGAGCCCGTCCGCATTTTTCGGGATGATCCTGTTTACCCTCGGTCTATTGGGCCTCATCACGCGGCTGGCCATGCCGCCGGACACAGCCCCCGGGCTTTCCGGTTTCGGCTCCCTGGCCACCCTGTGCCTGGGACTGGCCCTCAGCACCACCCACCTTGATTCGGGCCTGGTCCGTGCACTCAAGGCCGACAATGCCACCGGCATCGTGGGCCGGCGCCTGTTGATCCTCGCGGGCGTGCTGCCTCCCGTGCTCTATCTGCTGCAACTCCGGGCCGAGAGCGGCACCATGGGCGACAGTCTTGAACGCGTGGCGCTGATCACCGTGGCCTTCACCTTTGCCCTTATCGCGGTGCTGATCTTCTCGCTGCACCGGCTTGAGCGCCTGGATGCCGAAAAAGCCCACACCGAGCAGGAGCGCGACCGGCTGCTGCACCGCGTCCAGCATCAGGCCGCCTCGCTGCAACAGGAGGTCGCTCACCGCACCAAGGAGCTCAAGCTGCTGAACGACCGCCACCGCCTCGCGCTCCAAAGCTCCAACTACGGCGTGTGGGACTGGGATGTGATCAAGGGCGAATTGATCTGGGATGCCGCCATGCTGGAGATCTTCGGCCTCACCCCGGCCGCCTTCTCGGGCAATCAGGAAGACTGGTTCAAGCGCATCCACCCCGACGATCTGCCGCGCATCCGCCAGCTCGACTGGAAAGCCCTCGAACCCGGCGAGGCCCTGATCTTCGAGTATCGCATCATGCGGCCCGACGGCACGATCCGCCACCTGCGCGCCCAAGGCCAGCCCCAGACCGCCCCGGATGAGAGCATCGCCCGGATCGTGGGCCTGGTGCGCGACCAGACCCAGGAAAAGGAACGCGAACTCGAGCTCACCAGCCTGAGCGAACGCCTGCAGTTCGTCGTGTCCGCCGCCGGCTACGGCGTGTGGGAATACGATTTCAAAGCCGACCGCCTCTACTGGGACGATCACCTGCTCAAGATCCACGGGCTGCTGCGCAGCGATGTTTCCGGCGGCATCGACAGCTGGCGGCGCCGCGTCCACCCCGAGGACTGGCCCGATGTCCTGCATCACCTCAGCGAGGTCATTGCCGGCCGGCGCGAGCAGTTTGAGCCGGAATACCGGATCACCCGCCCCGACGGGGTGATCCGCTACATGCAGATGCGCAGCTACCTCATCCGCGACAGCGACGGCGCGCCGACGCGTCTCGTGGGCCTGAACCGCGACGTCACCTCGGCCCGCGAGCTGCGCGAACAGCTCCGCATCTCGGAGGAGCGCTGGCGCCTGGTGGTGAGCAGCAACAACGACGCCGTCTGGGATTGGGACATCGTCACGGATCATGTCTATCGCGACCAGCGTTACTCGGACATGCTGGGCTTTGCCACCAACGAGCTTACGGAGTCCGGTGAGGAATGGAGCGCCCGCGTGCATCCCGAGGACATGGCGCAGGCCCGCACCGCGATGCAGCAGCATCTCGAGGGCCGCACGCCCTACTACCAGTGCGAGTTCCGCATGCGGCACAAGGACGGGCACTGGATGTGGATGATGGACCGCGGCAAGGTCGTCGCCCGCGACAGCCATGGCAAACCGCTGCGCATGGTCGGCACCCAAACCGACATCACGGCGCGCAAGACCCTTGAGGAAAAGCTCCGCCACAACGAGCAGCTCTCCCTCCAGCTCAACCGGCTGGCGCAAATCGGCGCGTGGGAGGAGGACACGGCCAGCGGCCGCATCACCTGGGCGCCGGAAGTTTTCCGCATCCACGAGGTCGAGCTCGGCTTCATCCCGACCTTCGGTTCCATCCAGCAGTTTTATCCGCCCGAGTCACGCATCGTGCTCGATGAGGCGTTCAAGCGCGCCCGTCTCGACGGCACGCCCTTCGACCTGGAACTGCCGTTCATCAGCGCCCGGGGCCACCAGCTCTGGATCCGCATCCTGGGACAGGCCGAGCTGCACCAGGGCCAGGTGGTCCGGCTTTTCGGCGGGTTTCAGGACATCACCGCCCGGCGCGACGCCGAAGAGATGCGCCGCCAGCTCGAGAGCCAGCTGTTCCAGGCGCAGAAGATGGAGACCCTCGGCACCCTTGCCGGCGGCATTGCGCACGACTTCAACAACCTGCTGACCGGCATCCTCGGTTACCAGGATCTCGCTTTTGACGGGCTCCCGGAGGGACACGAGTCGCGGCCCTACCTGGAGGCTTCGCGTGAGGCCAGCCTGCGCGCCCGGGAACTGGTGGACCAGATCCTGACTTTCAGCCGCCAGTCCAGCGCCAAGAAGATCCCCGTGGATCTCAAGGCCATCGCGGAAGACGCCCGGCGCTTCCTCCGCGCCACCGTGCCCGCCACCATCCGCATCGAACTCAACGCCACGGAGGGCTGTCCGCAGGTCCTGGCCGATGCCAGCCAGATCCACCAGGTGCTGCTGAACCTCGGCAGCAACGCCGCCCACGCAATGCACCAGACCGGCGGCCTGATGCGCATCACTCTTTCTCCCGCCGTCATCGCCGAAACCACCAGTTTCAACCAGCTCGCCCCCGGCCGCTACGTGAGGGTGGACTTCAGCGACAGCGGCTGCGGCATGGACGAGGTCACCCGCAAGCGCATCTTCGATCCCTTTTTCACCACCAAGGAAGTCGGTCAGGGCACCGGCCTCGGGCTCTCCATGGTGCATGGCATCATCCAGGCCCACCAGGGCGACATCACGGTCGAAAGCGACGAGGGCCGCGGGACCACTTTCACCTTCTTCCTGCCGGCCGCCGAGGTGCAGGAAACCGCGATCACCCCGGCCCAGCCCACGACGCCGCGCGGCCAAGGCGAACTCGTCGCCATCGTGGACGACGAGGACCTGGTGCGCAGCTTCGCCCAGATTTCCCTGGAGCGGGCGGGCTACCGGGTCGTATCCTTCGACCGCGCCTCGACGTGCCTGGAGGAGATCCGCGGACGCATCGGCGAGTTTTCCGTGCTCCTGACCGATCAGACGATGCCGGGCATGAACGGCATCGAGCTCGCCGCCGAGATCCGCAACATCGCCCCCACCCTGCCGGTGATCATCATGTCGGGCTATTACTCCCGCATCGCCCCCGAGATGTTGCAGCAGATGGGCTTCGTCTCGCTTATCTCCAAGCCCTTCACCAACGAAGAACTCTCCCAAGTCGTGCACCGGAGCGTCGCGGACAGCAAGCAGCAGATCGGCTGAACGCGTTTTCGGTGAATTGCTGCCCATGGAGCCGGCCCGACCTCGGGCCGGTCGGCCGCCAGCCCCGGGGCGAGGGCGCACCGACTCCCGTTCGATGCATGCCGGAATCCGCGATTGCGTGTAGCCCGGCGCGGGAGTGCCGGGACCGAAACGGGCAGCCGCGGGCTACTCGGTCATCGCAGAATTCAAACTTACTGCAGGCTGATCAAAGTCGTAGCCGCGCTTGAGCCCCGCGCATGCGGGGAGAAAGCGTGGTCAGGCCGCGACCACGGAGCCTCATGCGACCACGGGATCTCGTGCAGCTGCTGCTTAATCCGGTAACCTCCAATTCCCCGAAGCTGGCTTCGGCTTGGATGTAGCCGGCCTCGCTGCGGCCGGTCCGGGGGCAGCGACCCCGGCTACAGGTGGCTGATTGCCGTAATGCCTCGGGGCTTGGCCCGAAGAGCATTACTTCCACCCGCGCTACGCCGCGCTCCCGGCGCGGGAGCGCCGGGCTACGAACGACGGGGTGAAACGAGGAATTCGGGAATACCCGTGCATGAAAAAGCCGGACGTCCCTGGCGTGAGCGTCCGGCTGGAAGATCAGTGCTCGCGGCTTACTGCTGGAGCAGCTGCAACACGCTGCGGGGAGTCTGGTTGGCCTGAGCGAGCATGGCCGTGCCGGACTGCACGAGGATGTTGTATTTGGCGAAGGAGGTGGATTCCTCGGCCACGTCCACGTCGCGGATGCGCGAGATGGCGGAGCTGAGGTTCTCGAACTCGACCTGCAGGGTCGTGGCGGCCAGCTCCAGGCGCGACTGGGAGGCACCAAGGGAGGCGCGCTCGGTGGCGACGTGCTGGATGGCGTTGGTGATGGCCTCGATGGTGCCGGCGTCGGCCAGCCCGAGCGAGTAGGCGCCGGAGCCGTCCTGATCGATGATGTCGAGCATGTCGCCGGTGCGGAGGTTGGAGTCGCCGATGGTCATTTCCTGACCGACCGCCTGGCCGATGGTGACGGTGAGGCCGGTGGTGGTGGAACCGAACAGGGCGATGCCGTTGAACGCACCGAGCGGCGCGGCGATGTCGGCGGTGCCGCCGATGTCGGCGCTCGTGCCGCCGATGGTGGCGCGCAGCTGGTCCTGCAGGGCGGTGAACTCCTGCGAGTAGAGGTCGATGTCGGTCGAGTTCTTAGTCACGTCCTTGGCGAGGATCGCGAGCTCGCTCATGCGCGAGAGGATCTTCGTCATGCCGGACATGAAGCCGTCGGCCGTCTGCACATAGGAGACGGCGTTCTGGACGTTGGTGATGGCCGCTTTGACGCGGCGGCCCTGCGCGTCCAGTTTCTCGGACACGGCGAGGCCGGCGGCGTCGTCGGACGGGTTGACGATCTTGGAACCGGACGAGAGGCGGGACAGGGAACGTCCAAGCATCTCCTGGGAGGCATTGAGGTTACGGGCGGCCGCGATGGCCTGGATGTTGGTATTGATGACGCTCATGGTGATGGCGTGGTTGACTGTGGTTTAAGCCGCCGCGCCGTTGCGGCGACTGGCAGGTTTGACGCCATCCATGGTGGGTGAACCCGGGCCGGAATCCTTGGCCCGGGTGATTTTCGGAAGTGAAGGCAACACCTGCCCCGAGGAGGGCATGGCGGCCGCCTGATTGCTGGCCACGATCGCGCTGTGGACCTCCTTGCGGAAGATCGGCACGTCACGCGGGGCGATGATGCCGATCTTCACCACATCGCCTTCGATGCGGTTGATGCGGATCTCGATGCCCTCGCCGATGACGATCGCTTCGTTGACCTTGCGGGATAGGACGAGCATGGGAATGGTTCCGGTTAGGCGGTGGCGCGGGTCTGCGCGTCCTGTTCGACCAGCGGCCAGTGGGCGCTGTATTGGGAATAATTCGAGATCACCAGCTGGCGAGCGATGCGGGTGCGGCGGTTGACCACGATGGGGCCGACCAGGTTGACCTTGGCATCGAGCGGGTTCTGGTGCTGGAGCGTGACGATGTTCAGGAGCATCGCCTCGCTGGCGTCCTTGAGGTCGAGCGCCTCGGCGTCGGCATCGAACAGCTCGGGCGAGTAGCCGGCCACGAGGCCGCCCGGCTCGATCACGATGAAATGGACGGAGTCGCTGCCGCGGTGGAGCTTGAGCCACAGGAACGGCAGGTGGTCGGGCATGTAGAGGAGCTCGGCGCGGGTGTAGTCTTTGAAGCCGATCAGGCCCTGGGGCAGCTCGAAGTGGTTGGCAACGGGCGGCTGGTGCAGGTCGGTGGCGAGGGGAGGTGCGGACAGGACTTTCATAGGCGGCGGGGGTGCGGGGTGAGGTGATTGGTTAGCGGATGTAATCGAGGAGAGAGATCTTCATGATGTTGGCGGCGGACTGAAGGGAGGCCTGGTAGGCCACCTGCGACTGGTTGAGCCGCACGATGGCGTCGGGCAGGTCCACGGTCGTCTCCCGGCCGATGAGTTCGACCAGGCTGTCTCCGCGCGTCTGCTGCTGCGCGCGGTTGACCTCGATGCGGGTCTGCACGGCGCCGGTGGAAGCCAGGGCGGTGACAAAGGCGTCCTCGCCGTTGATCAGGTTGTCCTGGGCGGTCGCGATCCCGGCGCTGTCGTTGCTCGCCAGCGCATCCCGCAGGCTGACCAGCTCGTTGAGCAGGTCGCGCAGGGCCAGGTTGGTGTCCGGCGCGGAGGAAGGCGAAACGCTGGCCACTTCGGAAAGCGGGATGCTGGCGACGCTCATGTTACCGTCGTAGGTGACGGCGGTGACGTTGCCGCTGGCGTCGCGGGTGGCGGTGAACGGCGCGGCGTCCACTGCGGTGCCGGCAAAAAGATAGTCGTTGCCCAGGCGGGTGTTGCCGACCTGCAGCAGCTGCTCGATGAGCTGGTTGACCTCGCTCGAGTAGGCCAACAGGGCGTCGGGACTCGTCGGGGAACGTCCGAGCGTGGCCAGTTCCGTGGAGCGGTCGGAAATTTCCTTCACGTCCTTCAGCCCGGCGAAGGTCGCCTGGCTGATCTCGATCGCACGGGTGGCATTCGTGTCGAACTGGTCCACGCGGCGCAGCTCGCTCTGGTGGTTGAGCACGCGGGCGGTGGCGGCGGGATCCTCGTCGGCCGAGAGGATGCGCTGGCCCGTGGCGACCTGGTTCTGGAGCTTGGAGGTCTGGACCCCCAGCTGCTGGATCTGCCGCACGATCGTTTCCTGGACGGTGTTGGTGGAAATGCGCATGGTGGGGATCAGCGGCCGAGGCGGTTGACGATCGTGTCGAGGAGTTCGTCCACGACGGAGAACACCCGGGAGGAGGCCTGGAAGGCGCGTTGGAACTTCACGAGGTCGGCCATCTCCTCGTCGAGGGAAACGCCGCTCACGGAATCGCGCTGGTTGCGGACAAGCTGCTGGATCTTGTCCTGATCCGACGCGCGGGCCGAGGCGGTGGAAAGGGCCTGGGCGAGATCGCTGACGGAGCGCGAGTAGAACTGGCCGAGCGTGCCGTCAATCAGGTCGCCGGAGCCGGTGGAGAAGGAGCGCGTGGCGAGCTGCGCGACGGCGATGGCGATGGTGTTGTCGCCCGCCGCGCCGCTGGTGCCCGTGACGAGCGTGGCGCCGGTGAGGCCGGAACGCACCGCGATGGTGCCGGCGGTCAGTCCGGCGGGATCGAAGAAGTCGGCGCCGGCGGTGCTGCTGGGATTGTAGGCGGCATTGACCGAGGTGACGAGCTGCTCGGCGAAGGTGTCGAGGCTGTCGCGCAGCGTCTGCACGGCGCCGTCGCGCACGGACAGCGCGCCGTTGATCGAGCCGGAGCTCAGCGCGATGACGGTGGCGGGCGTGCCGCCGGAGAGGTTGGTGCCGTCAAAGGTGATGCTGCCGGTGACGCCATTGTCATCCAGCAGGACGATGTCGGCGTTGCCGGCGTCCTTCACGGCGAGGGAAATCTTGCCGCCGGGGAGCTCGGTGACGTTGACCGGCAGGAGCTTGGCGAGCTCCTCGAGGCGGGCCTGGCGCTGGTCGCGGAGATCCACGGCGACGCCGGGATTGTTGACCTCAAACCGGCCGATCTGCGTGTTCAGCTCGGAGATGGTGTCCAGCAGGCGGTTGACCGCGGCCACGTCGGCCGTGACCGCGGTGCCGAGATCGGTCTGCACCTGGGCGAGGCGCGTGTCGGTCTCGCGGAGGGTGTCGGTGAGAATGCGGGCCTGCTGCAGCAGGGTCTCGCGCGTGCCCATGTCGGTGGGCCGGGCGGCGAGGCTCTGGAAAGCGTTGAAGAAACTGTCGAGCGAGCCGGCGAGACCGCCCATGGCGGTGCCGGTGGCGGAGACCGCCTGGCCGAGGCCGGCCTGGGCGCGCTGGAGCGCCTCTTCCTGCGCCTCGAACGAACCGCTCAGGCCGATCTCACGGAGCAACTGGCGGTCGACGAGCTGGTCGCGGAGCTGATTGATCGCCAGCACCTCGAGGCCGAAGCTCTGCACGCCGTCGGCGGTCTGGACCGTGCCGCGATCGCCATAGACCACGCGCTGGCGGGCGTAGTTGGGATTGTTGACGTTGGCCAGATTGCGCCCGCTGGTCTCGATGGCCCGGCTGTGCGCGTTCAGCGCCATCGTGGTCGAGTTGAGGGTGGAGAATAGGCCGGACATGGCGGGAAAGGTGGGACTAAGGACGAGGGACTAGAGACCAAAGACCTGCGCGGCAGAGCGCAGAAGGGTGTCGGATGGTTTGAGAGAGAAAGTCATTGGTCTCTGGTCCTTGGTCTTTTGGTCTGGCTGGACTCAGCCCGCGGCCTGGAGCGCGCCGGTGGTGCGGGCGGTGGTCGTGAGTGTGCGGCGGCCGGCGGCCGAGTAGGTGTGCTGGAACGCATCCGGGCGCAGCGTGCGCATGAGTTCCTGGTGGGACTCGACAGTGCGGGCGAGCAGCGTGTGGTTCTGGCGGGTGAGCCGGCGGACGCGGTGGATGAGCACGTTGACCTCGGCGATGAGGGCCTCGATCAGGGGACGGGCCTCGGCGGCGATGAAGGGCAGGAGCGAGCGCAGCGTGGCGCGGGCGGGCTGGCCCTGTGAAAGGGCGAACTCGGCCACGATCTGCTCGCGGCGCTGGCGGTGCTCCGACATGACGCGGGTGTGCGCCTCGATCTCGCCGCTCAGGAGGAGGACGCTCTCGGTGTCGCGGGCAAACAGGCTCTGCTGCTGCTGTTCGAAAAGGTTCAGGAGGCCGCCGAAGCCGGCGATCTCGGTGCGGAGGGCTTCCGCGATGATGGTCCAGGGTTCGCTCATGAGGTTCCTTTCGGCGCCGAGTCGGCGCGCGGAGTAAGCTGCTGCTGCAGCATGCCGGAAAGACCGAGACCGCCGCCCTCGCTCAGCTTGTTGGCGATCACGTCGGTAAGCATGAAGCCGTAAACGTTGCCCGAGGCGCCTTCGCCGGCGATCTTGCCGACGCTGTCCTGCAGGAGCTGGCGGATAATGATGGCCTCGAACTGGCCGGCGGCCGCGCGCACCTGATCGGCCTGCGGCAGATTGCGGAGGGCCTGGGGCTTGCCGGCGGCGGCGAGGCTCGCGGCGGCGGAGGCGGTGGCGTTGACGGCGGTGACGCTCATGGCTTAGTTGATGATCAGCTCGGCCTGGAGGGCGCCCGAGCGTTTGAGGGACTGGAAGATCGCCATCATGTCGCGGGTGGACACGCCGAGTGAGTTCAGCGCGGCGGCGAGCCGCTCGATGCTCGGGGGATCATTGAGAATCGTGAAGCCGCCCTTGCCCTCGTTGACGGCGGTCTGGGTGCTCGGCACCGCGACAGTCTGGCCGGAGTTGTTGAAGGAGTTGGGCTGGCTGACGCCGACGTTGGACGTGACGGTGATGGTCAGCGAGCCGTGGGCGATGGCGACCTGCGAAAGGCGCACGGTCGAGGTGGCCACGATGGTGCCGGTGCGCTCGTTGATCACGATGCGCGCCAGCGTGTCGGGCTGGACTTCCACGGTGCCGAGGTCGGCGAGGAAGGCGACGTCCCGGCCCGTGTATTCCTCGGGCAGCGCCACCTTGATCGTCGCCGCATCCACCGCGTGGGCCGCGGCGGGATAACGGGCGTTGATGGCCTCGGCCATGCGGGCGGCCGAGGTGAAATCCGGATTGTGGAGCAGCAGGCGGAGCGTGTTGTCCTGCACGAAGCTGGTGACGATCTCGCGCTCGACGATGGCGCCGTTGCTGATGCTGCCGACCGTGGGGTGATTCTTTTGGACGGTGGCGCCGCCGGCACCGCCGGCACCGCCGAGGAAACCGCCGATGGCCACAGGGCCCTGCGCGACCGCATAGACGCGGCCGTCGGCACCGATGAGCGGGGTCTGGAGGAGCACGCCGCCCTGGAGGCTCTTGGCGTCGCCCATGGCGGCGACCGTGACGTCAATGCGCGCACCGGGCTTGAGGAAGGCGCTGATGTCGGCCGTGATCATGACCGCGGCGACGTTCTTGGCCTTGATGTCGGTGGATTCCACCGTGAGGCCGTGGCGATGCAGGATGTTGGAGACCGCGCGCAGCGTGGAAGCGGCGTTGCTGTCGCCGTCACCCGCGAGACCGACCACGAGGCCGTAGCCGACCAGTTGGTTGTCACGCCCGCCCTCGACGAGGGTCAGGTCCTTGACGCGCGAGGCCTGCAGCGCGCTGGCCGTGAGGAGCGCGAGGCAGGAGAGGAGAAAACGGGGCAACATCCGTGTCATGGGAGGCAAAGGGGATCAGAACGGGCGCAGCTTTTCGTAGAGCTTGGAGAGCCAGCCGCGCTTCTGTGCGTCGGTGAGCGTGCCCTCGCTGAGGAACTCGACGCGGGCGTCGGCCACGTTGGTGGAGAGCACGGTGTTGGCGGCCGAGACGTCGGCGCGGCGCACGAGGCCACGGAGGACGACATACTGGGTTTCGCCGGAGAAGGTGACCATGCGGGCGCCCTCGATCACGAGGTTGCCGTTGGGCAGCACGTCGGTGACGAGCACGGCGGCGCGTGCGGAGAGGCTCTGGGAATTGTTCACCTGGCCGCCGCCGCTGTAGGTGGACTTGCCGGTGGCGCTGCTGGAGGGCAGCTCGCCCTTGTGCGTGAACCGGCCGGTGGCGGCGGCGCTGTAGATGAACTGGCCGATGGCGTCCTCGAGGCTGGAATCGCGGTTGGCGGACTTGGTCTGCGCGCTGGAGGCGTTGGCCGACTCGGCGACCACCACGGTGAGAATGTCGCCCACCTGCGAGGCGCGGCGGTCGGAAACCATGCCGCGCTCCGAGCCCGCCGGCCACAGCGAACCGGCCGCGTGCGCTTGCGCACCGCAGAGCAGGACGGTCAGGCAGAGGGCCTTAGAAGCGGACTTGGACACGGTTTTCATCGATAACAAAGGCGGTGAAGTCCTTGCGGGATTCGAGATTGCGGAGCGTGACGGCCTCGCCCTGGGCGCCGCTCTGGAGCGCGAGGGCCTTCATGGTGATGGAGAGCGTGCCCTCGGCGGCGCTCACTTCGACCATGTCGCCCTTCTTGACGAGCGGGCGGCGGGCGATGTCGCGCCAAGTGACGGTGCGGCCGGCGTTGACGGCGCGGGCGAAGATGAAGGTCTGGTCGCCGACGGCAGCGGGCAGCGCGTCGCGGTCGCGGAACAGGTCCACGCGGCGGGTCTCAAGCAGAGCGGCATCAAAGGTGGCACCGTAGGCCAGCGGCTGGCGAGCGACCCAGGCATCGCGCCACAGCGACGCGCGCAGGGTGAGCGTGGCGTCGTTGATCGGGCGGCCCTCGGCGAGGATGCGGCAGCGGAGCAGCATCGCGGAACCGGCCACGGAGGGATACTCGGTGATCATCACCTGCCAGTCGCGCGAGACGAGCTGCGGGGGCGTCCAGGCGCGGAGCAGCTCGATCTGCAGTTCGCCCTCGAGGTTGAAATGGTTGGCAAGCTCGCGGGTGACGGCTGCAGCGAAGGCTTCCTGCGTGAGCGGGCCGACGACCGGGGCGCTCTCCTCCGCGACGAGCGGGCGGAGGGACAACAGCACGAGCAAAAGGGGAAGCAGGCGGCGCATGGGGCTCAGCGTTTGAGGTTGGCGACGTTCTGGAGCATCTCGTCGGAGGCCTGGATGGACTTGGAGTTCACCTCGTAGGCGCGCTGGGCGACGATGAGGTTCACCATCTCCTCGACGATGTTCACGTTGGAGGCCTCCATGTAACCCTGGATGGTGCGGGCGAAACCGTTCTCACCGGGATTGCCGGCCTCGGGCGTGCCGGAGGCGGCGGTCTCCTCATACATGTTGCCGCCGAGCGAGCGGAGGCCGGCGGGATTGGAGAAGCGGGTGAGCGTGAGGCGGAAAGTCTGGCTGCCGGAGGCGGTCTGCACGGTGACGTTGCCGTCCTCGGAGATCGCGACGTTGGTCGCGCCGGCCGGGATCGGCTGGAAGCCGCTGAGCACGGGCAGACCGTCAATGGTCACGACCTGGCCCTGGGCGTTGAGCTTGAAGGAGCCGTCGCGGGTATAGGCAAGCGTGCCGTCGGGGCGCTGGACCTCGAAGAAACCGTCGCCCTGGAGCGCGACGTCGAGATTCTCGCCGGTGCTGGTGAGCTGGCCCTGGGTGAAGACCTTGGACGTGGCCGCGACGCGCGCGCCGTTGCCGACCTCGATGCCGGTGGGCACGATGTTGCCGCCGCCGGAGTCGGCGCCCGAAGCGCGGGGCTTCTGGTAGAGCAGGTCCTGAAACTCGATCTTGCTGCGCTTGAAGCCGGGGGTGTTCACGTTCGCCAGGTTGTTGGCGATCGTGTTGAGGTTGAGCTGCTGGGCCTCCATGCCGGTGGCGGCAGAGTAGAGCGAGAGGTTCATGCGCGGGCGGGGTTGAAATCCATCCGCACCACGACTGGGGCCGGCCCGGCCCCATACCGGGCGCGGCCATGCAGTCGTGATTGCGGTTGTCTGTATGGGGAAATCAGGAAAGGCAGGGACCGGGAGACCAGGGACCAAAGACCAAGGACCTTCCGGGCGGGGGAAGTCGTCTCTGCGGTGGTCTGGTGGTGGTTGGTCATGGTTCGGAAAGTCTTTGGTCCTTGGTCTCTAGTCTCGTGGTCTGCGTTGGCGCTCAGCCGAGCGCCTCAAGGGCCTTCTGCATTTGCTGGTCGATGGTGGTGATCATCTTCTGGTTGGCCTCGTAGGCGCGGGAGATGAGGACGAGGTCCACCATTTCGCGGAGGGGCTGGACGTTGCTCTGCTCAAGGTAACCCTGCATCAGCTCGGGCTCCTCGACCTCGACCATGCCGGCGCCCGGCGTGGAGAGAAACATGCCGCCGGAGGTGGGCATCAGCGCGGCGGTGTTGGCGAACTTCTGGATGGAGAGTTTGCCGAGGGCCACGCTGCCTTGGAAAAGGGTGCCGTCCTGGTTGATGACGACGTTGCCGCCGCCGGGCAGGAGCACGAAGGGGTCGCCGTTGGTGTTGAGGACCTCGAGGCCGCTGGAAGTCACCAGCGTGCGGTCGGGACGGAGACGGAATTCACCGCTGCGGGTGTAGGCCTTGCCGCCGTCGGGCGTCTGGATCTCGAAGAAACCCTCGCCCTGGATCGCGACGTCGAGCTCGCGGCGGGTCGGCATGGTCTCGCCGGAGATGAAGTTGATGCCGTTGGAAGTCTTGGGGAACACCGCCGGCACGCCGGCCTCGGGGTTGTTCTTGTCCAGGCGACCCGGGCGGACCTCGCCGGCGGTCTCGGTGCTGAACTGGATGGTGCGCTTCCGGTAGCCGGTCGTCTGGGCCGAAGTGATGTTTTGGGAAACATTGTCCTGCCAACGCTCGAGAGCGGCGAGGGAGGCGGCACTTTGGTAGAGACCGATATTCATGTTGCCGGTCCTTGAGCAACGCCGATGCCAAGGCCGGCCACCTCCACCCTTAAGCCTTTCCCTCCTGCGACTTAAAAATTTATCAGTTTCGAGGCCTGAGACCCGACTTCAGCCCCCTCCCCCGCCCCGGCAAAACTTGCCCGCCCGAATACGCAGCTACCGTGGGTGTAAAAGACTATCGGCCGCAACCGCGCGTGCTTGATGCGATATTCGAACGATCGGCCAAAAATTTCGGAGGACCGAGAAACGCTGATCCCAACAGAAACGAGGCACCGCATCAGGGAATGAGGAGCGAACGGCTATACAGGCCATTCAGCCGACGGGGCGGAAGGCATTAAGCAGCTCCACAATCAACAAACAACGGCCTGAACCCATCGAATTACCTCATTCCTCCTTCGCAACGGGCTTGTCCAACCGGCGTCCCGATTCGCGCTACGGCGAATCAGAACGCTCAGAGTTCGACTCTTCAGAGCTCACGATTGGGAACATCTGCGACGAGATATTTGCCAAGGGACGCACGCCCATCTTGGACGGTGAGTGGAAAGTAATAGACGCCGGTGGCGTCGGTCCCGTCTTGAAACTCGATACGTAGGCATCGCTGAGAATCGGGCGAATGGGCAAATTTGGTCTGAACGTCGGCACAGAGCGCAAACTGCTTCACTTCTTTCTTCTGAATCCTCCGCCGCAGTTCGGCACGCACGGACTCCTCTGCCCTATCGCCGTCACCGTCCGGAGAGATAACGGATATGTGGTCGCCTTGGTCAGACAGACGACAGAACGGCAACAACACGCCATTCTTCTCAAGAAGATCCAAGGCTAACTCTGCGCTTTGGCTAAAGAGGGGCGGCATTGTCTTTCGTCGAACGATTGAACTCAGACACGATCGGGAGCGCAGCTCCCGGTCTTTGTCTGTGGTGACTGGATCGGCCCTCTTATATCGGAGAGAGTCTCGACAGGAATGCAGCTCGCGGAC
>CBINOW010000113.1:0-15387 GCA_966252395.1 uncultured Oleiharenicola sp.
TGGGATCGTGCCCGTTTTGCCGAGGCTGCCCAGTTGCTGATCGAAAAAGGCGGGGCCAAGTCGGTGGGCTTCGACTTCGTGTTTTCCGAGCTGGCGCATTCCGAGCTCGTTAATCGGGAGAAGGCGGCGGCGGGCAATACAGCGCTGGCCCGGTTGTCCCGCAAGTATCCCCAGATTGTCTTTGCGGCGCAATACACGGGTGGAGAGGCGCGGACCCAGCACGGAACCCGCAAGTTTCCGCTGCTGCGGCTGGGCTTTGAGAATCGCGAGCGCAATGACATACCCGAACTCCCTTCTCATCCGATCATCAGTCCCACCCGTTCTGCCACGATCGGCCTGATCGATATTGATTATGATTTTCAGGACGACCAGGTGCCACGATGGGCTCCGCTGTTTGCCGAAGCCTCTCTGACCACTTTCTGGCACGTCGGACTGCAACTGGCGTGCATCGAGCTTGGCGTTCCCCCGGGGTCGATACGCAGGGCTGGCGACTACGTCGAAATATTTAATCCCGATGGCGGGCAGGTGTTGCGGCGTATTCCGGTTACGGAGCGTCAGCTGCTGGAGATCAATTGGTTTTCGGAATGGGATAACCAGACCTATAATCCACGCAGCAGTCTGGCTGATGTGCTGATCGCCAGCGAGTGGCTCGGTTCAGAAAATGCGGACGAGCGCCGACAGGCGGAGGATTATTTCAAGCGTTTCGCAGGCGCTACCGTCCTGATCGGACCGGTTGATCCCCTGCTGCAGGATCTTGCGCCGACTCCGTTCGACGGCGATCCGGTGCCCAAGGTTGGCGGCCACGGCAATCTGATCAAAACGATCATCAGCGAACTTTATCTGCAGCATACGCCCATCTGGGTGATGTGGGGCAGTGTATTCGCCCTGTCGTTGATGGTGACCGGCCTGGCGGTCGTCGGCGGAGCGCGCAGCCTGCTGGCCAAGCTGCTCGCCCTGATCGTGATCGCGGCCTACGCGATTGTTTGTGTGCAACAATTCTCGGAGAATCACCTGATTCTACCCATGGCTGGTCCTCTGGGAGCGGCGTTCAGCACGGGTTTCATAGCGATCCTCTGGCAACTCCTGCAGGAGGAAAAGCAAAAGGGCCGCATCAAAAACATGTTCGGCACCTACCTCGCGCCGGAACTGGTCAACCGCATGGTCGAGTCGAAGGAGGATCCCCAACTCGGCGGTCACGAGGAGGTCATCACGGCGTATTTCTCGGACATCCAGTCCTTCTCCACCTTCTCCGAACTGATGCCCGCGTCGCAGCTGGTCGAGCTGATGAACGAGTATCTCACCGCCTGCACCGACATCGTGCAGGAGGAGCGCGGCACGCTCGACAAATACATCGGCGACGCCGTCGTGGCGATCTACGGTGCGCCGCTGCCGGTGCCGGATCACGCGTTCCGGGCCTGCACCGCGACGATCCGCGTGCAGAAGGGCATTGAGGAATTACGCAAGAAGTGGCGCAGCGAAGGCACCAAGTGGCCGCCCATCGTCCATCACCTCCGGGCCCGGCTCGGTCTCAACACGGGCACCGCCATCATCGGCAACATGGGCAGCCGCTCCCGTTTTAGCTACACCATGATGGGCGACAACGTGAACCTGGCGGCGCGCATGGAGTCGGGCGCCAAGTCGCTCGGCGTCTATACCATGATCACCGAGGCCACCAAGGTGGAGGCGGAGAAGCATGGCGGGGAGAAGATCGCCTTTCGCTTCCTCGACAAGATCGTCGTCAAGGGCCGCACGCTGCCGGTGCCGGTTTACGAAGTGGTCGGATTCCGCGACGAGATCCCGCAGTCCACCGTCGAGTGTATTGGGCTGCACGCGCAGGCGATCGAGCGCTACCTCGCCCAGGATTGGGATGGCGCCATTCAACTCTTCACCAAGAGCGCGGCGCTGGAACTCTATCAGCCGAGCAAAGCGCACTTCATCGAGAGCAATCCCTCGCTCATCATGATCGAGCGCTGCCACAAGATGAAGGAGCACCCGCCCGGGCCAAACTGGGACGGCGTGTTCACGATGAAGGAGAAGTGAGGCGAAAGAAACGCCCGCGGGCGAGGTCGCCCGCGCTCCAAGATGTGAGTGGAGCCACGGCGACCCCGCCGTGACATGGATATGAAAAAAGCCGCGTCGAGTGACGCGGCTTGGATGGAGTGACTTGGAGCCTTCGCTCGCGTTGCGGGCTCAGGATGACGACCCGACGAGCGGGTCGTCACTTGAGCGCGGCGACGTAGTTCGCCTCGGCGGCGTCCCAGTCCACCACGTTCCAGAACGCGGCGATGTAGTCGGGGCGGCGGTTCTGGTAGTTGAGGTAGTAGGCGTGTTCCCAGACATCGAGGCCGATGACGGGTTTGCCCTCGATACCGGCGACGGCCTTGCCCATCAGCGGGCTGTCCTGGTTGGCGGTGGAGCCGACGGCGAGCTTGCCGCCGTTGACGACGAGCCAGGCCCAGCCGGAGCCGAAGCGCGTGGCGCCGGCCTTGGCGAAGTCTTCCTTGAACTTGGCGAAGCCGCCGAGCTCGGCGTCGATTGCCGCGGCGAGCTTGCCCTTCGGGGCGCCGCCCTTGCCGGGACCGAGGATGGTCCAGAAGAAGGCGTGGTTGCTGTGGCCTCCGGCGTTGTTGCGGATGACGCCGCGGATGGCCTCGGGAACCTGGGAGAGATCGGCGATCAGCGCGTTGACGTCCAGCGCCGCGAGGGCGGGGTGGTCCTTCAGCGCGTTGTTCGCGTTGGTGATGTAAGCCTGGTGATGCTTTGTGTGATGGATCTCCATCGTCTTGGCATCGATGTGGGGCTCGAGGGCGTTGTTGGCGTAGGCGAGTTTCGGGAGTTCGTAGGCCATAATGTTCGTGGGTTGAAGTTGTCTTAACCTGCACGCGGTGCGGGTGGCGTCAACTGCCGGTCGTGTCTTCCGCGCGCTTCGCCTTGAAATACGCCTGCAACAGGTCGAGGCAGGGCTGCTCCAACACGCCGCGGGTCAGCTCGAGGTGGTGGTTGACCTGGGGCAGGGCGTTGAGGTCGGTGGCGCCGCCGAGACAACCCATCTTGGGGTCGGAGACCGCGAAGACCACGCGCTTGACTCGCGACATGAGCGTGGCGCCGGAGCACATGGGGCAGGGCTCCTTGGTCACGTAGAGCGTGGCGTCATTGAGTCGCCAGTCGCCGATGGCCCTGGCGGCCTGACCCAACGCGAGGATCTCGGCATGGGCCGTAGGGTCGCGGGTGCTGTCGCGCTGGTTGTGGGCCGAGGCGATGACCTCGCCGCCCAGTTCGATGACCGCCCCGATCGGCACCTCGTCCTGCCGCCAGGCGTCGATCGCCTGATTGTAGGCCAGCCACATGTAAAATTCGTCGTCCCCCTTCAATTGAGACGGGAAGACTTTCTCAAAGGGGCAGGGCGGGGCGTTGCGGGTGGATTGGACCATGCGGTTAGGTTCCGTAAACGAGAGCCTTGACTTAGGCGCCGGGGTGCGGTGTTACAATGGCTTTTTATTCATCTGCATGCAGCACACCCCTGTTTCCCATTCCCACCATGTCTGACGGCAAATCGATCGAAGTCGAAGGCAAGATCATCGCCGTCCTCCCGGGAACCATGTTTCGCGTGCAACTGGACAACAGCCACATCGTGCTGGCCCACATTTCCGGAAAACTCCGCAAGCACTTCATCAAGATCGCCGCAGGCGACCGCGTGAAGATGGAGATGAGCCCCTACGATCTCGACAAGGCCCGCATCACTTTCCGTCTGCGCGATGTCAACGCCGCGCCGCCGCCCCCGCCCGGGGCGCGCCGGAACAATCATCGTCGCTGAGTCCCGCTTCGCGCCGCGCGCATGAAAAAGTCGCCGGCAACACCCCACGCCCGGCCGGTTCCGATGCCGCCGGCCCCCGAGGCCTTTGCCGACGGGATCGACGATTTTCTCGCCTACATCGAGCTGGAGAAAGGCCTTTCGCGCAACACGGCCAAATCCTACGAGAACGACCTGCGGCAGGTCGCGCACCGCCTCAAGGTGCTCGGCGCCGCCAACTGGCAGAAGGTCACCGCCCAGCACCTCGCCGGCTGGCTGCACTGGCTGAGCGACGAAGATTTCACCGAGTCCAGCCAAGCCCGCAAGCTGGCCGCCGTGCGCATGCTGTTCAAGCATCTCGTGCGCCAGGGCCGGCGGGAGGACGACCCGGCTGCGTTGCTCAGCGGGCCGAAATTCCGCCGCAAGCTGCCGCAGACCCTCTCGCCCGGCGAGATGGATCGGTTGCTCGCCGCGCCGAGCGGCGGCGACGCCTACGCGGTGCGCGACCGCGCAATGCTCGAACTGTTTTACTCCAGCGGTCTCCGCATCTCGGAACTCTGCGGGCTCACGCTTCAGCAGGTGGATCTGGAAAACGGCTTCGTGCGGGTCTTCGGCAAGGGCTCGAAGGAGCGCGTCGTCCCGCTCGGCGCCAAGGCGCGCGATGCCGTGCAGGCCTATCTCGGATCGGCCCGGCCCAAGCTTGTGAAGGGCCGCACCGGCAGCGAGCTGTTCCTCAGCGAGCGGGGCAAGGCCATCTCACGGAAGACGCTTTGGGTGATCGTGAAGAACTCCGCCAAGCGCGCTGGTTTGGAAAAGCCGGTGAAACCGCACCTGCTGCGCCACTCCTTCGCCACCCATCTGCTCGGCGGCGGAGCGGACCTCCGCGCCATCCAGGAAATGCTCGGTCACGCCAGCATCGGCACGACGCAGATTTACACCGCGGTCGAGTCATCCCGTCTGCTCGACCAACACGCGAAGTTTCACCCGCGGAACAAGCGGGGAAAGTAGGACCGGTCCCCGACCGGCCGGTTACTGCGAGCGCAGCCAGCAGAAATGCCCAACGCGGGTAGGGGCCGATCTCCGAGTGGCCCGGAACAACAGGCGAATTCCGCTCGCCCGTCTAACTGGCGGGCGTTCGTGTTTCCGGTGGTTCGCTAATCCCAAGCCGGCCAGTCAGAGACTGGCCCTACGCCAGCTTCGCCTTGAAGAAGGCGAGCGTGCGCGCCCACGACAACTCCGCCGCCGCCTTGTCGTAGCGCGGCGTGGTGTCGTTGTGGAAACCGTGGTTCACGCCGGGATAAAAATGCGCTTCGTGCTGCACGCCGGCCGTCTTGAGTGCGGTCTCGTAGTCGGGCCAGCTGGCGTTCACGCGCGTGTCCAGCTCGGCGAAGTGGAGGAGAATCGCGGCCTTGATCTTCGGCACGTCGGTGAGCGTGGGTGCCCCGCCGTAGTAGGGCACGGCCGCCTTCAACCCGGGCAACCGGCAGGCGAGGGTGTTGGACATCCAACCGCCAAAACAGAAACCGACCACGCCGAGCGAGCCGTTGCAGGCCGGGTGGGCCTGGAGGAATTTCCCGCCGGCCACAAAGTCCTCGGTGATCTTGTTGCGGTCGAGCTTGGCCTGCAGGGCGCGGCCCTCGTCGTCGTTGCCGGGGTAGCCGCCGACCGGATAAAGCGCGTCGGGCCCGAACGCCACGAATCCCGCCACCGCCAGACGGCGCACGACGTCCTCGATGTAGGGATTGAGGCCGCGGTTCTCGTGCACCACGAGCACGCCGGGCAGGCGGCCGAGGCCGCCGGAGGGTTTGGCGAAAAGGCCGCGCATCTCGCCGCTGCCGTCAGGCGAGGGATATTTGAGATACTCGGTGCTGATGCGCAGGTCGTCGGCCGGCACCTGGGCGGCAAAGACGTATTTTGGGCTCAGCATCTCGAGCAGCGCGGCGGCGGTCAGGCCGCCCACGGCAAACTTGGCGGCACGCTCCATGAACACGCGGCGGTCAATCTGGCCGTGGACGTAGTAGTCGTAGAGGTCGAGGAGTTCCTGGCTGAACTGGGAGGCGGGAGGGCGTTGCATCGGGGAGCGGGGTTGATCGGAAGATGCACCACCGTGGCCAAATCGCAATCGCCGGCCGGGTGAAAAGGATTGTTCAAGCGGCCGTCGCCGTCATGAATGCGCGCATGAGTGAAACGGCGAAGCTGGCGGTGGTGACGGGTGCGGGCCGGGGCATCGGGCGCGAGATCGCCGTGACGCTGGCGCAGAACGGCTGGGATATCGCTTTTTCCCACCTGAGTCTCGAGTCCGAGGCGGCGGAGACCGAGCAACTCGTGCGGGCGACCGGCCGCCGCGTGCTGGGGCTGCGATGCGACGTTGGCGACAAGCGCGAGGTCGATCGATTCTACGAGGCCGTGCTGGCAGCCTTTGGCACCGCGCCCGACCTGCTGGTCAATAACGCGGGCATCCAGACATGGGGACCGTTGCTGGAGGTGACGGAGGAGGATTGGGACCGCGTCATCCGGACGAACCTGAAGGGGTGTTTTCTCAACACGCAGCAGGCCGCGCGGCTGATGATCGCCCAGGGCAGGCGCGGCGCGATCGTGAATCTCGGTTCCGGGTGCAACAAGGTGGCCTTCCCCAATCTCGTCGCCTACACGGCATCGAAGGGCGGCATCGAGCAGTTCACCAAAGTCTCGGCCGCCGAGCTCGGCCCGCACGGCATCCGGGTGAACTGCGTGGCGCCCGGTGCCATCGAGCAGGAACGCACGCGTCAGGAACTGCCCGACTATGCGGCCTCGTGGGCTGCGCTCACGCCGCTCCGCCGGGTCGGCCTGCCGGCGGATGTCGCCCGCGCCGTGCGTTTCCTCGCCTCGCCCGAGGCGGATTTCATCACCGGTCAGACGCTCTACGTGGACGGCGGCACCTTCTCAATGCCGGTCTGGCCGGCGAAGTGACCTCAGCGGGCGTCTGTCTCCTGCGCCCGGCTCATCCATTTCACGACAAGAAAACGCAGCGGCTCCGTGCCGGTGTTGTCGATGCCGTGCACGTCGCCGGGCTTGGCATACATGAGGTCGCCGGGCTCGAGCGGGAGATCCCGGCCATTGAGATGCCAGGTGCCGTGGCCGGAGATGACGTATTGAAATTCCTCCTGCGGATGCCGGTGCGGCGGCTGTAGCCGCTGGCCGGGCAGGAACTCCAGCTGCGCGGTCAGCATGCTGCTGGCGCCCTGCGTGATGGTGCTGTCGGGCGTGTAGATCCGGATGGAACCCCACGCGCCGGTGGAGCCTTTGGCGTCGGCCTGTCGGATGATGCGGCTCTCCAGCACGGTCGTTTGGGCGTTGTGCTCAAAGGCTGCTCCAGCCGCAAAGGAGATCACCGCGGTGCCGAGGATCAGGAAAAATGGAATGGGTTTCATGGCGGGGGTATCACTCCAGCTTGAATTCGATGCGACCGAGCGGGCCGTAGTCGGCGATGTAGTTTCCCTTCGCGGCGGGTTTGGCCCCGCCCAGCGCGCCGCAGATGATGATGTCGCCTTTGCGGAGGACATGGCCTTGGTCGATGATCTGGTTGATGAGCGTCATCAGGTGCCGGGCCTGGCCGCCGTTCACGTCGGCTCCCGTGGACTGGTGCAGGATCTTGCCGTCACGCTGAAGTGAAACGGCCAAGGCATCGACGTCGCCGACGATGGCGGGGGCGACCGGCGTGCCGACGATGTAGCGGTCCGAGCCGACATTACCGGCGACCAGATCCGCGGCGGTGGCGCCGTTGCCCATGAGCTGACCTACGTTGACGGGCAGTTCGATCACGGGCACGAGAGCCTCTACGGCGGTCAATGCCTGCCGGGGGACGCGAAGCTTGCCGCCGATGTCCGTGGCGATGACGAAGCCAATCTCCGTCTCGACCAACAACGGACGCTTGGGGTCGAGGGCAACGGTGGCGGCAGGCGTGGCTTCGATTCGACCGGAGCGGAGCAGCACCCCGTGCAACGGGCCCGTGAGTTTCATCGCGGCCTGCGCCGAGGCCTGCGGGAACGCGGCCTTGTAGCCGGCCACGGCGTCGCCGCGCGCCAGGCTGCCGTGCACGAGGCGGTGCTGGACGGCAAAGGCATCGGTGACGGTTGCGTTCGTCACCTGTTTTGTGAAATGCGGCAACGTCGCCGAACCACCGTCGCGGGCCGCGGCAAATTCCCGGGCGTAGACGCGCAGCGCCGGTGCGTCTAGGAAGCCCTGCCAGCGCAGCCAGTTCAGGCACAGTTCTCCCCAACGGCCGAGCGGCAGCCCGCTGTCACGGATGCCGAAGCCGTGACCGCCCGCGGCGAAGATGTGCAGCTCCGAGGCGACGTTGGCGCGTTTCAGCGCGGAGAGCAGGATGGTGGAGTTCAGCGCCTGATCGTCGAAAGCGTGGGCGATGAACATCGGTGGTGTGCCGGGACCGAGGCGCGTCGCGATGTCGGCCCGCATTGTGCCGGCTCGCGGGTCGGAGAAGCCGCCGCCGTAGAGGGCGATGTTGAATGCCGGCCGGGTGGTGAGGTCATCGGCGGCGTCCACGCGCGGATACTGGCGCGGTTCGCCGTGGTAGGTGGAAAGCATCACGTTGATCTCGGCGCCGGCGGAGAAGCCGATGCTTCCGATGGCTTCGGCGTCCACGTTCCATTGCGCGGCGTTTAAGCGGATGAGCCCCATGGCGCGCTGGGCGTCCTGCAGCCCGACCTTCCAGCGCTGGGCCGGGTCGTGCGGCGGCACGCGGTATTTGAGCAGGAAGGCGGTGATGCCATGCTCGACCAGCCATTCGGCGACCTCGTAGCCCTCGTGTTCGATCGCGAGCCGCTCCAGGCCACCGCCGGGAATGACCAGCATGGCCGTGCCGGTGCGCTGCTCAGGCGTCGGTTGGAAAACCGCGAGCGTGGGCACGCTGACGTCGGTGATCTGGTCGAAAGGCCGCGGGCGGTCGGGCAACACGTGTTCCGTTCCGCGCGGGCCGGCTTCACCGGGCGCGGCACCGGGCCAGAGCGGCAGAACCTCGGAGGGCTGGAAGGTGACGTTGGGCAGCACGGCACCGGAAGGGGACGGCTTGTCGGGCGAGCCGAGCAGGGGACGCGTGAGCGCGACGCGAATCAAATAGCCGGCATGGTTGGGATGGACGCGATCCTCGACCCACAGGTCCTCGCGCGGCTGGCCGTCGGGTGTGAGCATGGCGTCCCACAGGTTCACGAATATCAGGCCGGGCTGCGTGGCGACGTATTCCCGGATGACGCGGTTGGCGTCCCGGCGTTGCGGGGCCTCATCCCAGCGTCCGGGGCCGGGGGTAAGGCTGGAGAAGATGACCGGCACACCGGGCAGCTTGGCGCGGACGAGAGCCACGAAGGCCTGGAAGTCGGCGCGCAGGCGCTCCGGGGTCTTGCCGGTGTGGATGTCGTTGCCGCCGACATGCAGCACGATCAGTCGCGGCTGGTGGGGCAGCACGAGCCGGTCGGCGTAGTGCAGCAGGTCGTGCAGCTGGAAAGAATCGATGCCGCGATTGATGACGGTGTATTTCGGCAGGTCCGCGGATAGCGTTTTCCAGCGGAAGAACTGGGAATCGCCGGCGAGCAGAATGGCCCCCTTGGGCGGCGGATTGGCGCGGTCGGCGTCCTCGTAGGCCTGAACCTGCTTCTCGAAGCGCTCGTTGACGGTGTAGTCGGCGGCAACAGCGAGGCTGGCCGTGAGAATGAACAGCAGGGAACGGAGCATGGGGCGTGGGGTTAAAACTGGCGGGCGACGGCCTCGACGGCGGCGTGGAGGTCCGCGGGAAGCGGGCCGCGGAGGAATGCGGCCAGATTCTGATCCACTTCGGCCGGCTGGCAGGCACCGGCGAGGACGAGGTGCAGGCGCTCGTCGGCGGCGACGAAGCGCAGGGCCAGCTCGGCCATGGGCAGGCCGCAGGCCTGCTGGAGCTTCTTCAGCGCGTCGAGTTGCACGTCTGAGCGCGGACCGAGGTAACTGCCCTCGGTGGCCCAGCCTTTGGGCAGGGAATTGATGAAGGTGAAGAGTCCCGCCACGACCACGGCCATGCCCTTGGCGGCGGCAACGGGCAGGATGTGCTCGCGGGCCGTGACGTTGAGCGGCGTGTAGTTGTAGGCGACGAGCACGGCATCGAGTCCGTCCACTTCGCGAATAACGCGGCCCAGCTGGCGCGCGTGGTTGCCCGTGACCCCGATGTAGCGGCAGAGACCGCGCGCCTTGGCCTCGCGCAGGAATTGGATGACCGGCGCGCCGGCGAAATCGATGCTTCCCTCAGGATCGAAGAGCCGGCGAAAGCCGACCTCGGTGCGATCACTCCACCAGTTGTCCCAGTCCGCCTCGTGCACCTGCAGCAAATCAACGGAGTCGCGGCGCAGGAGGCGGAGATTTTCGCGCAGCTGCACGTGCATCGCCTCCACGGAGCGGAAGTGCCGCGCTTCGCGGAAATAGCCGATCTTCGTCGCGACAAAGGCGGGGGCGGAGCCTAGAGCCTCGCCGAGGATGGCTTGGGAGGCGCCGTCCCGATACATCACCGAGGTGTCGAAATACCGCAGGCCGGCCGCGCAGGCGTGGCGCACGGTTTCGACAGAACGCCCGAAGCCGGCAAAGTTGGCGAAGCCGGCCCCGAAGCCGAGAGCCGGGAGGCGCTCACCGGTCGAGCCGAAGGGACGAAGGGGCAGGGTGGCCATCGCAGGTCAGATCCGGTAGATGCGGGCGGCGTTGCCCTCGAAAATGGCCGCCTGTTCCGCCGCGGTCAGATGGGCCGTGAAGCCGCGGGCCAGGCGCAGCCACCGGGTGTAACCGCAGGCGAGCTTGGCGACCGGCCAGTCGCCGCCGAACAGCAGTCGCGCCGGACCGAAGGATTCAATGAGGTGCGCAACGTAGGGCCGCAGCTGGTCGGGCTTCCAGTGCGCATGGTCGGCTTCGGTGACGAGGCCCGAGAGCTTGCAGACCACGTTGGGCAGGGCCGCGAGGGCGCGGATGTGCTCGCGCCAGGGATCGAGCAGCCCGGCGCGGATGTCGGGCTTGCCGCCATGGTCGAGGATGAAGCTGACTTCCGGGCATTGCCGCACCAACTCGATCACGGCGGGCAGCTGCGGATGCTTGCAACAGATGTCGAAGGTCAGGCCCAAGGCCGCGAGCTGACGAACGCCCGCGATGAACTCCGGCCGTGCGCAGTAATCCACCGGGTCGTGCTCGAAATGGTGGCGCACGCCATGCACGAGCGGGTGCCGGCGCAGTTCCGCGAGGTCCGCAGTCGTCTGAGGGCCGGCATTGATGGCAATCTTGGCCACAATGGCCCGGATGCGCGGCTCGCGGGCGGCGAGTTGCTCCACCCAGTTCACCTCGTCCAGCCAAGGGGCCCCGCATTCGACGAAGACGATCTTGTCCGGAAGATCCGGACCGGCTTCCCGCTGGATCGACGCGGGCGTATGCGGGTGCGCAATGGAGGGCACTTCATGCAGCCAGGTGTAGGGATGCAAAGCGGTCTGATCCCAGAAGTGCATGTGGGAGTCGGTGTAGGCCATGGGAGGAGCTGCCCTACACCGTGTCCCGACCGGGCGGCCGGTCAATTTTTGCGCCCGGCTTCCATTAGAGCGCCTGACAATTCCCTGACAATCCCTTGACCGCCGGGTGACAACCGGAAGGGCGGTTCGTGCTTTAATGGCGGCGTCAAACGACACCCATGAAAACGCTCCTCCCGCATCTTCTCTTCGCGGTCGCGCTTACCGGCGCGACTTTGCTTTCCGCCAAGCAGGCCGCCCAGCCCGTCCGTGTCACCGTGGACCTCGACCGCACCGTCCTGCCGGCCAACGAAGCCAACCGCTCGGTGGTCAAGATCGGCCTCGACTGCCTGCAACCGCCCCGCCGCGAGGGCCGGGCCCCGGTCAACCTCGCGCTGGTGATTGACCGTTCCGGCTCGATGAGCGGCGACAAAATTGCCCGCGCTCGCGAGGCCGCCCTCGAACTCGTTTCACGGCTCGCGCCCGACGACATCGTGTCACTCATCGCCTATGATTCGACCGTCGAGACCCTCGTGCCTGCGCAACGCCTGCGCGATGCGGACGGACTCGAGGCGGCCATCCGCGGGCTCGAATCGCGGGGCAATACCGCGCTGCACGGCGGCGTTGTCCGTGCCGCTGCCGAGGTTCGTCGTCACCTTGGCGAGGGACGGCATGTGCCGCGCATCATCCTGCTCTCCGACGGGCAGGCCAATGTCGGCCCCAGCTCGCCCGAGGAACTCGGCCGGCTCGGCGCCTCGCTCGTGAAGGAAGGCATCTCGGTCACCACGATCGGCCTCGGTCTCGGTTTCAACGAGGACCTCATGACCCGCCTCGCCGAGCGCAGTGACGGCAACACCTACTTCGTCGAGAACAGCGACGACCTGCCGCGTATCTTCGCGGCTGAGCTCGGCGATGTGCTCAACGTCGTCGCCCGCCGGGTCGTGATCGAAATCAACTTTCCCGCCGGCGTGCGCCCCCTGCATTTCGTCGGCCGCGACGGTTCCATCCGCGGTCAGAAGGCCGAGTTGACGCTCAACCAGCTCTACGGCGGCCAGCAGAAATTCGCCTTGGTCGAGGTCGAGATCGAGGCCTCGGCGGCCGGGGTCGAGCGTGAGATCGCCAACGCCAGCGTTCGCTACGAGGACGCCGCCACCCAGAAGACAACGACCACCACGGCCGCGCGCCGGGTGAAGTTCAGCGGTGACACCAAGGCGGTGGTCGCCTCCGCCAACCACCAGGTGCAGACCGATTACGCGGCGAACGCCATGGCCTTGGCCAAGGACAAGGCGGTGGAACTCGTCGATGCCGGCCGTCGCGATGAGGCAGCCAAGGTGCTTCGGCAGCAGGCGGCCGAACTGCAGGCCGTCGGAGAGGCCTACAGCAACCGCGCGGTCTCCAGCCTGGCCGCCGTGGCCGAGCCCGAGGCTGACCGTCTCGCCCGCGAGGGCCTGAGCAACGCCGAGCGCAAATCCTACCGCAACGACAGTGCCAACATCCGCAACCAGCAGGCGACGAAGCCGTGATGCGAGTCAGATTTGCCACAGCGTGGTTTGAACTGGAGCCGGGGCGCCCTCGCCCCGGACAAGCCCTGAAACCGGCCCGAGGGCGGGCCGTCTCCAGCGCTAAAGACGCATGCGGAGCCTGTTTGCGTTTCGTTGCTTTCCAAACCGATCAAAGCGCCTAGCCTTCACCGCCGTGTCACCCGTCACCCGCCGCATCGTCGCTTATTGGCTGCTTTTGCTCGTGGCCACGCTCGTCGCGGGCGGCGCGGGCATCCTGTTGTTGAAGCGTGAGCAGGCGCGCCTTGCCGAGCAGCGGGCGGATACCTTGGAGGCCCGTCGCGCTGCGGTCGTGGCTCGCGCCGGGTTGGTGGCCGAAAACATCGAGCTGCTCGTTGGCGACATGCAAGCCGGGCTCCTCGAAACGCTGGGGACCTTGCCGGCTGCGGGCCTGAACGAGTCGCTCACAGACTGGCAACGGGTGAATCCGCTCGTGCGCACGGCGTTTCGCACGCTCTCCGATGGGACCATCCTGCACCCGGCCCGGAGCACGGCTGACGAGGAGGCCCAGGGGTTCCGTCGCCGTTTCGGTTC
Source organism: uncultured Oleiharenicola sp. (assembly GCA_966252395.1). Classification (GTDB taxonomy): domain Bacteria; phylum Verrucomicrobiota; class Verrucomicrobiia; order Opitutales; family Opitutaceae; genus Lacunisphaera. The sequence continues at coordinate 13,383 of CBINOW010000113.1, forward strand.
GATCCTGAGCGAAAACGCACCTTGGCTCGCCAAGGACGCACCCGCCAAGGCCAAGGCATTTGCTGAGGCGGAAGCGGTGGCGCAGTCCAACGAGGCAGACTTCGCCCGCCAGCAGGTGTATTCCAACCGGGAACGCACGCAGAGTGCCCGGCGCGACGCCCGCGAGACGTCCAAAATCAGCAGCTCCGCTCGGGCGGCGGAGACTCAGCTCTATGCCGATGCCGGGCTGCAGGCTGCGGCTGCGCCGTCGGTTTCCTCGCTCGCAGCGGACAAAAAATTCGCCGAAGGCAAACGCTCTGAGCCCTTGCTGGACGCACCCCTCGCCAAAACCGTTGCGAAGCCCATCGCTTCAGGCCGCAGCGGTTGGGCCACTGGCACCGCCGGTGGGCGTCCCTACCTGCTTGGCTGGGTGGAAATGCCGGCAGTCGGCGAAGTGCGCGGCGTCGAGATGGAGTTGGCCGCTTTGATTGCCCGGCTGGCTGGAGGTTTGCCCGCCGTGACCGGAACGGGTGAAGGCTACGTGTTGCGGGACGAACGCGGCCGCGTCATGCATCAGGCAGGGCGCGTGCCCGAAAATGGAAGCGAACCGGCCGTGCGCCTGCCGGTGGCGGAAGGCGCGCTTCCCGGTTGGGAGGTCGTTGCCTATCTGGAGGCGCCGCCCGGTGAATCGTCGGACGGGGGCAGCGGCTTTTTCCTCTTCGGCAGTCTGCTGGCGGCAACGCTGGGAGTGGCGATCCTGGCCGGCGGTTCACTCTTGCTCTGGCAGGCGCGGCGCAGCGAAGCGGAGGCTGCGCAGAAAACCTCGTTCGTTGCCAACGTCTCGCACGAGTTCAAGACCCCGCTCACCACGATCCGCCTGTATGCCGAGCTGCTGGAACAGGGGAGGGTGGCCGGCGAAGAAAAGCGGACCGATTACCTGCGCACCATCGGGCGCGAGACGCAGCGCCTCGCGCGACTCGTGGGCAACGCGCTCGAGTTCAGCCGGCTGGAACAGGGCAAAAAGAAATTCGATCTCGCGCCGCTCGATGTGGGTGCCGTGCTCGGTCGGCTGCTCGATACGCACGCGCCCCGGCTCGCCGAGGCCGGGCTGCGGGTGGAAAGGCACCTGCCGACGACCCCGCTCACGCTGACCACCGATCGCGACGCGTTGGAGCAGATCGTGCTCAACCTGCTCGATAACGCCGCCAAATACGCGGCGAGCGGCGGCGAAGTAACCGTCGAACTGGAGGTGCGATCCGCCGGCGGAGCCACAGTGCGCGTGCTCGACCGCGGCCCGGGCGTGCCGGCAACGCATCGCGAGCGGGTCTTCGAAAAGTTTCACCGGGTGGACGACGCGCTCACGGCCGAGCAATCCGGGACCGGACTAGGCCTGAGCATTGCGCGCCAGCTCGCGCGCGGCCTGGGCGGTGATGTCCGTTGCGAGCCGCGCGAAGGTGGCGGCGCCGTCTTCATTCTCGATCTGCCATGAAAGCCCGTCTCCTCATCGCCGAAGACGACGCCAACATCCGCCTCGGGCTGGTCGCCACGCTCGAAAGCGACGGCTACGACGTGACCGCCGCCAGCGACGGTGCGCAGGCGCTGAAGCTGTTTCCTCAGGGCAAATTTGACCTCGTGATCCTCGACGTGATGATGCCGCGCCAGAGCGGCTACGACGTGTGCCGCGAACTGCGGCAACAGGGCGCGACCGTGCCGATTCTGTTTTTAACGGCCAAGGGTGAGGAAGTGGACAAAGTCGTGGGCCTGAAACTCGGTGCCGACGACTACGTGCTGAAGCCCTTCGGCGTGCATGAACTGCTGGCCCGGGTGGAGGCCCTGCTGCGGCGGTCCAGACAGGCAGCATTGCCGGCGGCGGGCTCGGAACTGCCGCCGGTTTTCCGGCTCGGTGCGGCGGAGATCGACCGCCGCAAGTTCACCGCGACGCTCGGCGGGCGCAACGCCGACCTCACGGCCCGCGAGCTGAAGCTGGCCGAGACACTTGCCGCCCATCCGGGCGAGATACTCACCC
>CBINOW010000114.1:0-15327 GCA_966252395.1 uncultured Oleiharenicola sp.
CACAGGCTAGCCCCAGATTTCCTCGAGTGCGACGTCACGTCCTTCCTCAAAATCGATCAGGCTCGACGGCCGGTAGGAGCCCATCGTAGCCGTGCGCTCGAACTGCAAATCCACGAAGGAGCGGGGAATCTCGTGGCCGAACTTCGCGGCCGCCTCGACGATCTCCTCCATCAGGCGGCGGGCCAGCAGCCGCAGGCCTTCGTCGGCCACGAGCACATCGGTCGTGATGCCGCCGGCCACGATGGCCAGACCATTGAAGGGCACGTTCCACACGAGCTTGTGCCAGCGCTGCGCCTCGAGGTTGTCCTGCGCGTTGCATTTCACGCCAGCGCGGCGCCAGAGCGCGGCCACGGCCTGCGTGCGCTCGCCGGCGGGTTTGCCGAACTTGCCGATGGTCATCAACCCGGGGAAGGAGCACTTCACGACGCCGGGCGCGGTGCGCATGCAGCCGATGTAGCAGATCGCCCCGATCACCCGGCCGGGTCCGACGATGTCAGCGATGGGTTCCTCGACGCCGAGGCCGTTTTGGAGCGTGAGCACGGCGGTGTCGGGCTTAAGCAGGGGCGGCAGGATGGTCTTTAAGGCCTCGTTGCCCGTCGCCTTGGTGGCGATGATGACCAGATCGCAGGGCCCGATCTCGGCCGCCGATCCGTAAACCTGGATCTTGCGCGCGCTGATTCGCTCGGTGGGGGTTTTTACCTTCAGGCCGCGCGCCATGAGCGCCGCGCGATTGCTCCGGACCAAAAAGTGGACGTCTTCGCCGGCCTTTACGAGCCGTGCGCCGTAGTAGCAGCCCAAGGCGCCGGCGCCGATGATTGCGATGCGGGGTTTGTCGGGGAAAGGAGTGCTCACAACGCCCCCAGTCGTCCCAAAGCCCGCCCGAAAACTCAATCCCTCAGTCCGGCCATTCCAGGAGCGGAATTGAGTTTTCTTCACAGTCGCAGTTCACCGGTTTGTAAAGTTTGCCGGTCCAATCCGGGGTCAAGTCCAGCGACCGCTTCGGCAGACCCGAGGGAACGCCCCTGCTGGAGAGGGAAGATCCCTCCCGAGGGAACGCCTGCTCCAACCCGCGCCCTCCTACGCAGCCAGTGCGCTTGTTACCAAGCGATTATAAACAAACTTATAGTGCGCCTCTTGGGCGGGGCGTTGATTCATGGGCCGTGCCCGGAGCCACTCAGCCGCTACGCTTGGCCTGCCCACGACCTGCCCACCGGCTGTTCACAAATCCCAAAAGGCACCCGACACAGAGTGGAGCGCGGCTTCGGCTGACAAGTTATTCACAGCCCCCGGAGAGGCGTTCACAAGGGCATGTTGTCGGTCAGCCGCACTTCATCCACCCAATAAGAAACCGCCATGAGACACTGACCCGGTGTGATCTCGCGCATCGGCTCCATCGTGCGACGATCCACCACGGCGATGTAGATCACGCGCAGCCGGCGCTTGGCCGTGATGATGTGGGTGGCCTCGGCCACGACCCGGTCGGTGCTCTTCACGCCGGAATCCACCATTTCCTTGGCCTTGCGCAGGGCTTTGACCACGGCGAGCGCCTCTTCGCGCTGGGAGGGCGTCAGGTAAGTGTTGCGCGCGCTCAGCGCCATGCCGTCGGCGTCGCGCACGATCGGGCCGGTGACGATTTCGACCGGCAGGAGTAGGTCGGCGGCGGTCTTCTTGAACACGGCCAGCAACTGCGCATCGCGCTCGCCCAACACGATCACGCCGGGTTGGACGATGTTGATGAGTTTCAGCCAGCAGGTGAGCGCGCCGCGGAAAAGCGCCGGTCGCGTCACCCCGCACAGGGGCTTGCTGATCGCGTCCTCCTGCACGACGGAGGAGAAACCCTTCGGAAACATTTCTTCGGCCGTGGGCGTGAAGAGAATGTCCACGCCCTCCTTCTCGGCCAGCATCGCATCCGCTTCCGGGGTGCGGGGATACTTCGCATAGTCCTCGCTCGCGCCGAACTGCAGCGGATTGACGAAAGCCGAGACCACGACCGCCGCGCCGCCTTCCTTCGCCAGCCGGATCAGGCTCGCGTGCCCGGCGTGCAAAGCGCCGAGGGTTGGGATGAGGGCCACGCGCCGGCCGCCGGCCCGCAGGGCCGTTGCAGCTTCTTTCATGGCGGAGAGAGAGGTGACCTTGTTCATGACCGGGAAGACGCTTGAATAACCACACGCCGTTCCCTTTATCAAGCCCCTTGCCGTGCCGGAGCCCTCTTGGGCGACGGCGGGCAACTATCACTCACACCTTTTCCCATGATCCGCATCAACGAGAACTACACGAAGCTCAAGGCCAGCTACCTTTTCGCCGACATCGCCAAGCGCGTGAACGCCTACGTCGCCGCCAACCCCGGCAAGCCGGTCATCCGCCTCGGCATCGGCGACGTCACCGAGCCGCTCCCGCAGGTGTGCCGCGACGCGCTGCACGCCGCCACCGACGAGATGGGAGTGCGAGCCACCTTCAAGGGCTACGGCCCCGAGCAAGGCTACGCCTTTCTCCGCGACGCCATCGCTCAGCACGACTACGCCGCCCGCGGCTGCAAGATCGAGTCCGACGAAATCTTTATCTCCGATGGCTCGAAGTGCGACTGCGGCAATATCCAGGAAATCTTCTCGCACGACGTCCGCCTCGCCATCCCCGACCCGGTTTATCCCGTTTACGTGGACACCAACGTCATGGCCGGCCGCACCGGCGCCAACGTGAACGGCCGTTACCAAGGCATCACCTACCTCGAGTGCACGCCCGCCAACGGCTACGTGCCCGCCGTGCCCTCGGTTGCCACCGACCTGATCTACCTCTGTTTCCCCAACAACCCGACCGGCGCCGTCGCCACCAAGGCGCAGCTCGCCGCCTGGGTCGCCTACGCCAAGGCCAACAAGGCCATCATCCTCTTCGACTCCGCCTACGAGGCCTACATCCGCGACCCCGAGATTCCGCACTCGATCTACGAGATCGAGGGCGCCCGCGACGTCGCCCTCGAGTTCCGCAGCTTTTCCAAGACCGCCGGCTTCACCGGCACGCGCTGCGCCTACCTCGTCGTCCCCAAGACCGTGGTGGCCTACGACGCCGCCGGCAACGCCCACCCGATTCACGCCCTCTGGAACCGCCGCCACTCGACCAAGTTCAACGGCGTCTCCTATCCCGTCCAGAAGGCCGCCGCCGCCATCTACACCGACGCGGGCAAGCAGCAGACCGGCGCCCTCATCAACCACTACCTCGCCAACGCCAAGCTCATCCGCGACGCGATGACGAAGCTCGGCTTCAGCTGCGTAGGCGGCGACAACGCGCCCTACATCTGGGTCAACACCGGCCGCGACAGCTGGCAGTTCTTCGACACGCTCCTTAACCAGGCGCAGGTCGTCTGCACGCCCGGTGCCGGCTTCGGCAAGTGCGGCGAAGGCCACGTCCGCATCAGCGCCTTCAACTCCCGCGAAAACGTCGAAACCGCCCTCGCCCGCATCGCCGCCGCGCTGAAGTGAGGTAGGGCGAGTCTTCCGGACGAGCCGTTCCCGCTGTAGCGGCAGTCTATGACCGGCGGACGCACTTCGCTTCCCCCAGTCCAGGATTGCCGGCGGACGAGCCAGGCCGCAAGGATGGCGCCCTCGCCGTGGCTTCTCCGCTTCCACCACCGGGCAACGGCTCAACGCCCGATTCCGACGTCCCTCACCAGCGACGTCTGGCGGTCATCATGTTCACCGACATGGTGGGTTACAGCGCCCTGTCGCAGCGCGACGAAGCGCTTTCGCTCCGGTTGCTTGAGGAGCACCGGGGTGTCGTCCGCCCCCTGCTCACCCAACACGGCGGTCGCGAAATCAAGACCATCGGTGACGCCTTCCTGGTGAAATTTTCCAGTGCCCTCGCCGCCGCCTCCTGCGCGATCAACATCCAGCAGGCCCTGCATGCCCGCAACCGCACGGCCGCGCCCGACCACCGCATCCGCCTGCGCATCGGACTGCACGCCGGGGATATCATCCACACGGGCAACGACGTTTACGGCGATGGCGTCAACATCGCCGCGCGCCTTGAGCCGCTGGCCGAGCCGGAGGGCATTTGCGTTTCCGAGGACGTTGCCCGCCAGATCCAGAACAAGGTGCCCTACCCCCTCGCGCGCCTCGGCAGCGGCGAACTCAAGAACATCTCCCTGCCGGTTGACCTCTATCAGGTGTGCCTGCCCTGGAGCGAGAACCGGCAGAACCTCAAGGCACGTCTGTCCTTCCTGCTGCGGAAGAAATCCGCCCGCCGCGGCCTGCTGGCCGGCCTCGCCGTCCTGGGCCTGTTCGCGCTGGCGTGGTATCGCACCGCGGACCGCCCGCCGGCCCCCGCCACCGCCAACCGACTCGCCGTGCTTCCGCTCGTGAATTTCAGCGGCGACCCGCGCGACGAATACTTCGCCGACGGCATGACCGAGGAGCTGATCTCCTCACTCGCAACCATCCGCGAGCTCGACGTCATCGCCCGCACTTCCGTCGCCCGCTTCAAGGGCACGCGCACGGACCTGCCGGAGATCGGCCGGACGCTGCAGGTGGCCTCCGTCCTCGAGGGCAGTGTGCGCATCGCCGGTGATCAGGCCCGCATCGACATCCGCCTGGTGGACACGGCGAGCCAGCGCACCCTCTGGTCGCAGACCTACGCGCGCATGATCAAGGATGTCTTCGCCGTCCAGTCGGCCATCGCCGAGAGCGTGACCGACGCGCTCAAGGTGCGGCTCCTCTCCGGCGAAAAGAACCTCATCGAACGCCGCGGCACCGCGAACAGCGACGCCTATCGCCAATACCTTCTTGGTCAGACCCATCTCAACCGCCGGACCGGAGACGAGGTCATGGCCGCCATCGGCTGTTTCACGCGCAGCATCGAGCTGGATCCGGGATTCGCCCTTGCCTATGCGGGCCTCGCCGAGGGCTATACCCTCGCTGGCAGCGCCGGCTACGGCACCCTGCCACGCGCCCGCTGCAACGAACTGGCCCGGGAATTCGCCGCCAAGGCCGTTGCCCTCGACGAATCCCTGGCCGAGGCCCATGTCGCCCTGGGTTACGTCCGTTTCCGCATTGATTGGGATTGGGCCGCCGCGGACGCCGAGTTTCGCCGGGCTCTCGAACTCAAACCGGGATACGCCCGCGCCCATGAGTGGTATGCCCTGTATCTCGCCATCCAGCGGCGCTTCCCCGCCGCGCTGGCCGAAATGCGCCGCGCCCAGCAGTTGGATCCGCTCTCGTCCAGCGTCAGCAACGGCCTGGGCCGCATCCTGCATTTCGACCATCGGTTCGAGGAAGCCCTCACCCAGTATCAGCAGACCTTGGCACTGGATCCCCGGTATGCGGAGGCCCACTTCAGCCGCGGCATGACGTTGCATGCCCTCAAACGCGAGGATGAGGCAATCGCCGCGCTGCAAACCGCCCTCGAACTCTCCGGCAACCGGCCGATCATGCGTGCCATGCTCGGCCTGATCGAAGGGCTCGCCGGGCGAAAGGACCGGGCGCAGGCCATCTACGACGAGATGCTGGCCCTGTCGCGCACGAGTCCGGTCTCGCCGTATTATCTCGGTCTCGTCTCCCTGGGCCTGGGCGACATTGACCGGACCTTCGCGCATTTCGACCAAGCCCTGGAAGAACGGGAAGGCATCATGATCTACCTCGCCATCGAGCCCGCCACCGACTCGCTCGCCCGCGACCCACGCTACGCCACCCTGCTGCAAAAGATGAACCTGCAGCGCTGAAGCCAGAGTGCGCACTTGCCCCGATCATTTGCCGCCCGCACCAAAACAATTCAGGCCGCCCGCGGGCGGCCTGCTTTTTTCAGAGTGTCGCGCCGGGGATTGCGGCAGGCGTGCTGTCGTGGACCCAGAAGCGGGAGACCACCTGGTGGTCCTTCTTCAGCTCGTAGCCCCACTCGGTGTCCTTGATCTTGATCTCGACCACGCGGCCGGGCTTGGCGGCCAGCTCGGGCTGGTTCACGGCGTCCTGCCACTCGCGGAGCGCCTCCATGCGGGCGGTGTCGAAGGCCTGCTCCACGTCGTTGAACTCGCCGCAGCGCCGGACTTCCTGCGTCAGCCGGCCGTCGGGGGCCTGCTTGAGCGAGAAACGGAGAACGGAAAATCCGGTTTTCATGACGTGGTGACAGCGGGTCTTTTCTAAGCCGGAACCATGCCACGCCCTTTGCGCGGCTGCAAAGAATTTTTACACGGCCCGCATCATTTTTCCACCGCTGCGGCGATGGCGTCGGCCAGCTCGCCGGCGGCCTCCCGCATCAGCCCGATGATGGCCCCGTGATCGCCGCCGTCCCACTTGCGCGGGGTCGCGGTGAACACGGAAGACTGGGCGTCGCCGCCTCCGGCGGGCGTGATCGCGTAGGTGGCGGCCAGCTGCACGGTGTTGTCGTCGGAGCGGACCAGTTCGCAGCGTTGCACCTGCACGACGACGGTGGCGCCGGCGGTCACGGCCCGCAAACGGTTGCGCAACACCTGGGTAAGCGCCTCGTCAAGCGGCTCGGCCCAGCGGACATCCTCAAGGTAGATCACCTCGTGGGTCGACACGCGCACGGCCATGCTGCGGTTGCGCAGGTGGGCGGCGAGGCGCACCGGACGGACGACCACGCCCTCGGTCACGCGGCCCATTTGCGCGGGCTCGCTCAGGGTGAAGTAGCGCACGGTGTCCGCTTGCGGCTCGGGCAGGATGCTGCAGCCGGGGGCGAGGAGCAGACAGAGCGCGGAGAGCGGAACGCTGAGCGCCAGAAAACGGAAGGAGAATGGGTTGGTGTTCATGTGCTTGTCGGGCCGAGGGCTGGGCGAAGGCGGAGGGTGCCAGCCCTCACTCCGGTTTCTTCTTCTTGCCCACGAGGAGCGCGCTGGGGTTGCGCTCGAGGGAACTCACGAGGTTCTCGAGGGCGGTGGCGGCCTCGGCGACCTGCCGGAGCGCGGTGGTCAGCTCGTCGCCCACGTCGCCCTGCCGCTGGACGAAACGGCGGGTGGTGGCAGCGGTGGCGTCGATGGTCTTGAGCGCGGTCTGTGCGTTCAAGAGGGTCTTCTTGAGCTCCTCGCTGACCGGGTCCACCTGGGTGTCGATCTTGGCCACGGCCGCCTTGGTGGCGACGAGCGCCTCGTTGAGGTTGGTGAAGGCCTGCTTGGCCTCGGGCGACTCGACGAAGGCCGTCAGCGCATCGGCCGCGCGGCCGATGCGGTCGCCCAGGCCCTTCACGTCGGCCTCGCCGATCTTCTTGTTCGCCGTGGCGAGAAGTGCCTTGGCCTCGCGCGAGATGCCGGCGAAATCCACCTTCTTCAGGTCGGCGAGAATCTCGCTGAGACTGGCCTGGTATTCGGAAATGGCCGAGGGCACGGCAGGAATGACGACAAACTTCGGCGGGGTCGCGAACTTTGCCGCGGGATACTCGGCGGGATTTTCGAAATCCAGCTCCACGAACAGCAGGCCGGTCGCCAGTCCGAGCACGCCCAGCTGGGCGCGCAGGCCGTGGTCCACCATCGTCTGGATGTCGGCCGGGCCGGCGATCTTGAGCGCCGCGCCCTTCTCGTCGGTGATGACGTTGCGGTTGAGCTCACAGGTGACGACCACCACGGACTTGGTGGCCGCCTCGTCGTAGTGGACCTCGAGGTCCACTACGCGGCCGACGCGCACGCCGCGCAGCTTGACCGGCGAGCCGAGGTCGAGACCGTGAATGGACTCGTCGAAATACACCATGAACCGGTGCGGCTTGGAAAACAGGCTGAGCCCTCCGAACGACAGGAGCGCGATGAGGCCGATCGCGAGCGCCCCAATGACAAACACGCCGACGGCGGCAGGACTGAGCTTGGTCTTCACGGGTGGATACGGTTAGCGGAGTTGAGAAAAATGGACAGGATTTTTCCTGAAACTTGGTCCTTGTTACTTGTTACTTCCCTCCCGCGGCTGGTCGCGCCGCAGGAGAAACTCCGCGACCCGCGGGTCGCGCACGCGTTCCGCGAGCCCGTTCGGCGGACCCTCGGCGATGATGCCCTGCGCGCCGCGGTCGAGCATGATGACGCGGTCGGCGATGCCGAAGATGGACGCCAGCTCGTGCGACACGACCACCAGCGTCGTGCCAAAACTGTCACGCACCTGGAGCACGAGATCGTCCAGCTTGCGGGAGGTGATGGGGTCGAGGCCGGCGGAAGGCTCATCGAGGAACACGATGTCGGGGTCGAGCGCGAGGGCGCGGGCGAGGCCGGCGCGTTTCTTCATGCCGCCGCTGATCTCGGACGGATAGTAGTCCTCGAACCCCGTGAGCCCGACCTGCGCGAGCTTCAGGCAGGTGAGCTCGGCGATCTCGCGCTTCGAGAGCGGCGTGTGCTCCTGCAGCGGCAGGGCGACGTTCTCGCGCAGCGTGAGCGAGCTCCAGAGGGCGCCGCCCTGGTAGAGCACGCCGAAGGTCTTGAGCAGGTTGCGGCGCGTCGCGAGGTCCGAGGTGGTGAAGGATTTGCCGAAGAACTTCACGTCGCCCGCCAGCGGTGCGTTCAGGCCGACGAGATTCCGCAGGAGCGTGCTCTTGCCGCAACCGCTGCCGCCAATGATGAAGAACACCTCGCCGCGCTTCACGGTGAAGTTGATATCCTTCAGCACCGTGCGGCCCTCGTAGCCACAGTGGAGGCCCGTCACCTCGATGGCGGGGCTGGAGTCGGCGTGGATGGAGACGATGCTCATGGGCTCAGAGTCCGAGGATGTCGAAGATCACCGCGTAAAGCGCGTTGGCCACGATGATGAGCAGGATGGCCGTGACGACGGCCGACGTCGCCGCGCGGCCAACCCCGGCGGCGCTGCGGTCCGCCTCCATGCCGCGCAGACAGCCGGAAAGGCCGATGATGAGGCCGAAGGTGCCGCCCTTGATCACGCCGGTCAGGAGATCGGACAGGTCCACGATGGTCAGCATCTCGACCCAGTAGGCCGTGGGCGGGATGGACAGCACGCCGCTGGCCACCGCCATGCCGCCAACGATGCCGAGGGCGTTGGCGTAGAGCGTGAGCAGCGGCATCATCACGAACAGCGCCAGCAGGCGCGGCAACACCAGGAAATCGATGGCCGGGATGCCGAGGGTCTCGAGCGCATCGATTTCCTCGTTGGCCTTCATGTTGCCCAGCGTGGCGGCGTAGGCCGCGCCCGTGCGACCGGCGAGCACGATGCCGGTCATGAGCGCACCCATCTCGCGCACCATGGCGAGGCCCACGAGATCAGCCACGTAGATGTCGCCGCCGTATTGGCGCAGCACGATCGCGCCGATGTAGGCCAGCGTCACGCCAACCAGGAAGCTGATGAGGCTCACGATGGGCAGCGCCATCGCGCCGCAGTTCTGCATCTCCTCCAGGGCGTCGCCCCACCGGAATCGGCGCGGCAGTTTCACCACCCGCACGGCGCCCAGAACGCATTCCCCGATGAAGTGCGAAAATCCGCGCCCCTTGGCGATGGCGTCGAAGGTCGCCTCGCCCACCGCCGAGAAAAAATTCTCCGACCGGTCAAAGGGCACGCTCGTTTCATGTGAAGCCGCCATCTGCTTCAGGAGCGCGAGGATCTTCGGCGGCAGGGCCTTTATGTCGCAGAACGCCCCGCTGATCCGGCACCACTGCTGCGCCTCAAACAGGAAGAGCAGCAGCGAACTGTCCCAGTCACCCAGACCCTCCGCCGTCAGCTGCACCTGCTTGGGCTGGCGCCCGGCCAGCGTAGCCGTCCAGTTGGGGCGCAGGCCGGTGATGGACCAGTCGCCGGCAATCGCCACCTTGAGCGCCGTGTGCTCAAGGACGGCATCGGCACGGGCGACGGGCGTTGGCGGGACGGGCGACATGAACGGGGTCAGTGTGCGGGGAGGCACCGTCCGCGCCAGACAGATTTTTCAGGTTCGCGGCTTCCGCAGCACCGCCAGCTTCGCTTCGACCAACTCGTGCGCGACGCCATGTTTGGCGCAGAATTCCAACACCGCCTGGCGGGAGCCGTCGTAAACGTGATCGGCCTGGCAATCGTCCACCACCACCAATCCGCCCGGGGCCAGCAGCGGCCAGATTTTTTCCAGTCCCGCCACGGTCGGCAGGTAGAGATCCACGTCGAGCAGCACAAAGCTCAGCTGCGTGTCCGCCGGAAACGAGAAATCCTGCACCGCCGCCGCGTGCGTGCTCACCCGCGTGATGCCGTTCTGGCGGAGCGTGGCCTCAAACATGGCCCGGGAATTCACGGTGAACTTGTCGAGCGCGCGACGCTCCGCCCGGCCGGTCTTGCCGCGCACCCCGGTCTCATGGGCCACATCCGCCGCCACAAAGCCGCCGAAGGTGTCGATGGCCCAGTAGCGTTTGTCCGGCGCAACGGTGTCGAGGTGCTTGTTGAGAAACACCGTCGTGTAGCCGCGGTAGCACCCGATCTCGCAGAAATCACCCGGCGCGGCCGCCGCCTCCGTGGCCAGCGTGGTGAGACGGGCCAGCTGCGCCGGTGTGAAGGCGTAGCGGTATTTGTAGAGCAGGTAGGGCCGCAGCGGCGACCAGAACATCAGCCGCTTGGCCACTCCGTCCCAGAAAATCTCCCAGCGCGAATTGGTCATGCGTCGGGCTTGCCCGCCACCGACCACGGCGCGCGCGTGCCGGGCCGATGGCGGGCGCGGTCCACCTGCAGCTTGAGCGCGTGCAGCGAGATGAAGATGTCGCGCAGGAAATCCACCAGCGAGGCCGTCAGCAGCAGGATGCTGGCGGCGAACAGCAGCAGCACGACGATGCGCATGTTCCACTCGAACATCGCCGCCACGAACAGCGCCACGATCATCAGACAGGACACGAGCATGCTGAGCCCGTTGGCGGTGACGGCCCGACGGATCATCAGCGTGCGCCGCCACATGATCGCCAGCTGCTCCTCGAGATGCGAACGCTCGTCGGGGTCGGAATCGGGAATTTTCTCCGCCAGATCGCGCGTGCGGTCCACAATGCGCGCCATGCGGTTGGTCAGCGTGATCATCAGCGCCCCCATGCCCGAAATCAAAATGACGGGCGTGATGGCAAACTGGATGATCGGCAGCAGGGACGAAAGATAATCCATGGGGCGTGAACGTGGGAGTTTCCGCGGGACAGCGCAACCCTCCGGTGGCTCCGCCAAACCACAAACCCCAAAGGTCCAGACGCCAAAGCACCACCACAAGCAAACCCACTGGTCGTGATTAAGAATTGTTTGGGATTTGGCGTTTGGCGTTTGGAGTTTGCGGCAGCCCGCTGCCGCGGGCGATGCTGTCGGCTCCCATGCTCCCCGCCTGCGTTCTCTTCGACCTCGACGGCACCTTGATCGACCACTTCAAGGCCATCCACCGCTGCCACACCTACGCGATGACCCGGCTCGGCCTGCCCGCCCCGACGATGGCCCAGGTGCGCGCGGCGGTCGGCGGAGGCGTGGAACTGGCGGTGGAGCGCCTCGTCGGCCCGGAGCTGAAGGCCGCCGCCCTCGCCCTCTATCGCCCGCACTGGAACGCCACGATGCTCGAAGACGCCGAGATCCTGCCCGGAGCGAAGGAACTGCTGACGGCTCTCCGCACCCGCGGCGTGAAGACCGCGGTCTTCACCAACAAGCACGGCCCCTCCTCCCGCGCGGTCTGCGCACATCTCGGCCTCGCGCCCCTGCTCGACGGCAACTTCGGCGCGACCGACACGCCATGGCTGAAACCCGAACCCGACTTCGCGCAGCATGTGCTCGCGCACCTCGGTGCCGAGGCGAAGACCACCTTGCTTGTCGGTGATTCCCCCTTCGACGTGCAGGCCGCGCAAAACGCCGGCTTCGCCTTCATCGGCGTCACGACCGGCACGCACAACGAGGCGGAACTGTGCGCCGCCGGCGCGAAACGCGTGTGCCCCGGCCTGTCCGAGGTCAGCCGCGAGCTGGGTTTGTAATGTTTTAGGGCGGGGTCTCCGAACCCCGTCCTACAGTTACTCAGCCCGCCCACGTCAACCCCAGCGCCACCGCCGCCGGCAGCGCCTGCACAAACAGAATCTTTCTCCCCACCGTCGCCGCGCCGAAGATTCCCGCCACGACCACGCAGCCAAGGAAGAATACGCGAATCGCCGCGCCCTCCGCGCCGAGCCACAGTCCCCACACCAGCCCGGCGGCCAGAAACCCATTGTAGAGTCCCTGATTGGCCGCGAGCGCCTTGGTTAGCTGCGCCTTCTCCTCGGTGAGCTTGAACACGCGGCGCCCGAGCGGTTTCGTCCAGAGGAACATTTCCAACACGAGGAACCAGAAGTGCAGCAGGGCAACGAGACCCGTGGCGAGCGTGGCAGCGGTTTGCATAAAATCAGACCGGCCTCCGTGCGATGAGCAGGTTCGCCGTCATCTCCTGCACAGCCTTGCCGTCTTGGTTGAGCGTGCGGCAGCGCAGGAGCAGGTTGCCAAATCCGGTGCGCACGGGGTGCGGCTCGAGGCCCGCCACCTCCATGACCACGCGCAGGCGGTCCCCGGGCTTCACCGGCCGCGGCCAGCGCAAGTGATCCACGCCTTGGCCGATGACCCCGTCCCGGAGCGGCATCTCGCCGCGCACCATCAGGCCCATGCTGATCGCCGCCGTGTGCCAGCCGCTGGCCACCAGGCCGCGGAAAAAGGTCGCCTTCGCCGCCTCGGCGTCGGTGTGGAAGGGCTGCGGATCGTGGCGTCGCGCGAACTCGACGATTTCCTCCGCGGTCACGGTGTGTTCCGGCGTGTTGAAGCGGTCGCCTGGCTTGATATCCTCGAAATACAGCATGGCCTTGTAACGGTTCGGAGATTGCCGCACGCCCCGACAGGCCGCAACCTCCGCTTTCAATCACCGGCGGGGGGCCACCCGCCGGCAGGTCTCAACCCCCATGAAAAAATCGCTCCTCCTCATCGCGGTGCTCGCCCTTTCCCAGGCGGCATTCGCTCAAGACAACGCCGCCAAGCTGGCCCTCGCCCGCGAAGCCATCAGCGCCATGCAGGCCGACAAGATGTTCGACGGCCTCGCCGCCCAGATGAAGCAGATGGCCTCCCAATACTCCCGACTGACGGCCGACGCCACTCCCGAACAGCGCCAGAAGGCCGAGGAACTCCAAGGCAAGGTCATGGATCTTTCCATGAGCGAAGCCAAGGCCCTCGTGTCCAAGATGGATGCCATCTATGCCTCGGTTTACAGCGAGGCCGAACTCAAGGCCATGGTCGCCTTCTTCAAGTCGGCCGAGGGCCAGTCCATGATGGCCAAGCAGCCCCAGATCATGGCGCAGATGATGCCCCTCGTCCAAGAGATGCAGCAGAATCTGATGCCCAAGCTGCAAAAGCTCATCGAGGAATCCAAAGCCGGCCAATAAGCCGGCCTGCCTCACCCGCTTCCAGCCCGCCGCAACCCGGCGGGCTTTTTTTGCGCCCTACCCCCCGAACCTCGCCGCTTTACCCCGTCGGAAACGCCAGCGCGTGCAACCCGGCCCCGAGCGTGAAGAGGACCGCAAACGCGGCGTTCGTCGCCGCCGGCAACCCTCGCCACAGGAACGGCTGCAACACCGCGCGCACCACCCAGAACGCCGTCATCCCCGCCAGCAACAGTCGCCCGAGCGGCGTGCCCGTCAGCTCCGCCGACCGCAAGAGCAGCAGGGCCGCCATGAACAAAAACACGCAGGTCAGCATGAGGTTCAGCGCCTGCATCACGCCGCGGTTCACCGGATGCAGCTTGGGCAGTTCGTCCTTCCACCGAAACAGCCGCCAGAACGCCAAATGAAAGGCCGCCAAGGCCACATCGTAGCCCGCCGCCGCATAGAGCCAGGTCTGGGTTTGCATCGGCGGGGAGCGTGAGGACCGCCATTCCGACCCGCAAGCTGAGTTCCGCGCTTCACTTCGCTCCATCCGTGTCTATCCGTCTGATCCGTGGCGGCCTCCCCTGCAGAAACCCTGACCGGCGTCCTCGAACGCATCATCTTCTTCAACGAGGAGAACCACTACACCATCGCCGAGCTGAAACCCGACGGCGTGAAGGGGGTCGACGCCCGCGTGACCATCACCGGCCCGCTCCCCGGCGTGCAATGCGGCGAGACACTCCAGCTCACCGGTGAGTGGACGAAACACGCCCAGCACGGAGCGCAGTTCAAGGTCGTCACCTTCAAGAGCGAGCTGCCCTCCTCCGTTTACGGCATCCGCAAATACCTCGGCAGCGGTCTCGTGCCCGGCATCGGCAAAGTTTACGCCAACAAGATCGTGGACGCCTTCGGCACCGACACCTTCCGCGTGCTCAGCGAGGAATCGGGCAAGCTCCGCAAGGTCCCCGGCATCGGCAAGGTCCGCGCCACCTCCATCAAGCAGGCTTGGGACGAGCAGCGCACGCTGCGCGAGGTGCACATCTTCCTCCAGACCTACGGCGTCACCACCGCGCAGTGCGTGCGCATCGTGAAAAAATGGGACGCCGCCGCGCAGAAAATCATCTCGGCCGAACCCTACCGCCTCGCCCGAGAAATCGATGGCATCGGGTTCAAGACCGCCGACCGCCTCGCCATCAACCTCGGTTTCGCCAACGACGCCCCGCCCCGCCTCGACGCCGGCCTGATCTACGCGCTCCAGACCCTCGAGGAGGAGGGCCACACCGCCTTCCCCCGCGGCGACCTCGTGACCCACGCCGCCACGATGCTCGAAACCTCCGCCGAGCGCATCGAGGCCCGCATCGACGCGCTGATCGCGGCGAAGGACTTGGTGGCGCATGGAGCCGGGGCGCCCTCGCCCCGGTCTTCTCCTGTAGCCGGGCTCGATGACCCCGGACCGGGCTCACCGAGCCCGGCTACAAAAAACGCCGCCTTCATCCAACTGCCCCACAACGACCGCTTCGAAACCAAGATCGCCGCCGTTGTCCACCGCCTCAACGCCGTGCCCTCCGGCCTGCCGGCCATCAAGATCGACGCCGCCGTGAAGTGGGCGCAGGACAAGGCCGGCTTCGAGTTCCACCCGCTGCAATCCGCCGCCATCTCGCACGCGCTCGCCCACAAGTTCACCATCCTTACCGGTGGGCCTGGCACGGGCAAAACCACGATCCTCCGCGCGCTCGTGGACATCCTGAAGGCCAAGAAGGCGCGCGTCACCCTCGCTGCCCCCACCGGCCGCGCCGCCCAACGCCTCGCCGAAACCACCGGCGGTTTCGCGTCCACCATTCACCGCCTCCTCAAATACGATCCCGCCGCCGGCGGCTTCGTCGCCAACGAATCCGCTCCGCTCGGCACCGACTTCCTCATCGTCGACGAGGCGTCGATGCTCGACACCCGCCTCGCCTCCGCACTCCTCCAGGCCGTCCCGTCGCGTGCCCACGTTCTCCTCGTCGGCGACACCGACCAGCTCCCCAGCGTCGGCGCCGGCAACGTGCTGAAGGACCTCATCG
>CBINOW010000115.1:0-15043 GCA_966252395.1 uncultured Oleiharenicola sp.
GGGCGGCACGATAAGTCTTCATGGGAGGGGGAGTCGGCCCGACGAGGGAGACATTTTCTGAAAAATTTGCATATGGGGAAAAATCGGAACAGGCAGTTCGCCCGGTCAGCCCCCAAGTGAGTCAAAGTATGCGCGTTGGGCGACAGGAATTATCCTGAAAATGGCTGAAAAATTAGCCGGTCCAGCCGGGGTTGGCGGCGCGGAGGAGAACGCTGCCGTGAGGGCTCAGGCCACTCCGGCGAGCTTCAAGATTTTGTTGCCGGTGAGCCGCCGTTCGGGCGGAAGGGCGTGCGGCGTGCGGCCACCATGCACCCGGGTCATTTCGGCAAAACGCGCCTGCGTGGCCTTCACGAATTCGTCCACCGGCCGCGTGTCACCGCACAGTGCCATGATCTCGGGCAACCAACGGTGGCCGTAGCGGACATGGTTCTGTTCGTCGTTGCGGTCGAAGGCGAGCAGGGTGTCGGCTTCAAAATCGTTGAGTTCGCGCACCCGGTCCATCACATGCGCCTTCGTCGGAAAACTGCCCGCTTCGAATTCCATCGTCATCATCGCGTAGCGCTCGTGCGGCGGCATCTGGACGAGGATGTTGTAGAGATCGAGCGAGTGCTCGAGGGTCATGAGATCCACGCCGAGCTTCGGCAGCTGACGGTAGCCAAACTGACTGTGACGGGATTCATCCCAAAGGTGACGCGCCATGTCATGGTGCAAATCGAACGGAGCGTCGGGCGTATCGAAGAAGACGGTGGCGAGATAATCCACGGCATCCATTTCCATCATCAGCCAGACGTAAACCATGAGGCGCACGACGCGCGCATCCGTCTGTGGATCGGTGAGCCAAGGACGCACGATGGGGGTTTCAGCCGGGTCGTGGCTGAAGACGCTCGAGCAGGTGGGATACTTGCCGCGGATGCAAGTGGCCGGGTGCGCGTATTTCCGACGCTCAGACTCCCAGACAAAACCGGCGGGCAGCGGGGTGGGCGTAGTCTCGCCGAGCAAGCCGCCCAGTGCGGCCAAACCGGTCCGCAGGTGGTCGGTCGAGGCCGTGGCCTCAATGCCGTTGAGGTAGGGCGTCATTTCGGCGGCGTGACGTTCTTCGTCGGAGATGAATTCCTCGACCAGGCGGCGGGAGGGCCAGTCGGCCAGATGGTGGGTGGCCGCGAGATAATGGCGGTAACCGGCAAGGAGGGCCGGCTTGAGCACGCGATAGAAGCCGGCCAAGGCCACATAACCATCGGTCGGCATCACGGCCTCGGTGAAGAGGCGGCGAATGTCCGGGCGCACGGTCTCGCCGGCGCCGAAGCCACTGAGCTCGCGGCCGCGTTCGCGGATGAAGCGGGCGTGGCCAGCGGATTCCCAAACATGCTGGCTGAGCAGGTATTTCAGCTCCGGTTCGCCCACGCGGTAAATGAGCGTGGTGGCGGTGCGGACGAACTCGCGTTCGACCTCGAAGAGCAGACGCTGCAACCGGGCCATTTCCTGGACGGCAGCCATCCGCCCGGTGGCGGACAAAGCGGCGACGGGACCGGCGGTGGAGGACGCGACCATAAGGCGTGGGGGAAGGAGGTTCAGCAGAGACGACCGCGCTTGCCCGCACGCGTATGGCCCGGCGGGTTGACGCCCACCCAGCGTTCATCGATCGGTTCGCTGGCGCGTTGGTAGCGGGAATCGCTGGAAATGCGCAGGCGGTTCTCGCTGCGGTTGTCGAGCGAGGCATGCACGAGGAACATTCCGTAGGTAAGGAAGTCACCGGCGCTAAACTCGGTCGTGAGCCAGCGACCGCCGAACTTGTTGCGCACCTGCGGCGGGTTGTGCGAGAGCGTGCCGCTGAAAGTCCACTTGCCGGTTTTGGCGTTCTCGGCGTCCTTGGGCTTGTTCTCGCAGTAGGTGTCAACGTCGCGGTAAACGTATTTCTCGAGCAGATCCATGCGCTTGTGCGAACCCTCGAGCACCATGAGACCGCCGAGCGTGAAGGAGATGTCGCCGTAGGGCAGCCAGCACGTCATATGGCGGTGGGTGCCGCGGCCCATGTAAGGGAGATCGCAGTGCGGGTTCGTGCCCTTGCCGGGACCGATGGCGCGCAGCCACGTGAAGTCATAGTGGCGGATGGGCTCGGCGAAGAACTTCGCGTAGAAATCGGTGAGGCGGCCGGAGTAGAGCAGGCGTTGGACCTCGGGGTTGCCGTTGGTGATCTCGGGCTTGAAGACATAGCCGGAGCCCGGCTTGCAGACGCCCTCGATGTGCGGATAGGCGGGATCGAGCACACCGGCCTCGGCCAGGCGGGAGGTTAGGCTGGCGCGGGCCGCAAGCACCTCGTCGCGGTCGAGGTAGCCGCGCATGTAGAGGTAACCGTCCTCGGCCACGCGACGGCGGAGTTCCTCGAAGTCATCGGCCGCGTCGCTGGAATCGCGGAGCAGGCCGACCTTGTCGTCGGACATCTCGAGTTCATGGCCATAGGAGACCAGCTGGGGCAGGGAGGTCGTGGTGCTCATGCCCACAGGCTACACGCAGAGGGGCTGGCATTAAATGGTTGAAACGGGAGAAGTGATGTAAAATTTGGGCGGATGCCTCCGCCTCCGAAATACCGCGCCCAACCCTGGCTGCAGAGCCCGCTCCGCACTCCGGTGGGAGAGATCGAGCTGGCTGGCCTGCTGACGAACGTCCCGGGCATTGATCCGGCGGGCATGCGGATTTTGAGACGCTTCACCCTGGTGCTGATGGTGGAGGGACGGGGCTACTATCGCGACGGACGCGGGACCAGCTACGAGCTCGTGCCCGGGGATGTGGTGCTGGTTTTTCCGGAAATCGCGCACGCCTACGGCCCGGTGCGCGGCAGCGAGTGGACGCAGATCTACTTCGTGTTCGACGGACCGCAGTTCCAGCTCTGGCGGGCTCAGGGGCTGCTCGATCCGGCGCGGCCGGTCCTGCGGCTCGGTTCCCCGGACTACTGGCGGCGGCGCCTCCACGACGTGGCCAAGGGCGAACCCATGCACGCGGCGGGAGCGCCGTTGCGGGCGATGGGACGGTTCCTGCAGGTCGTGACGGAAATGATCGCAACCGACGCGGAGAACGTGCGTCAGGCCGGGCGCGACGCCTGGCTGGAGAAGAGCCTGCGCCTGCTCGGCGAACGGGGCAGCGGCGGCTGGGCGACGCCGCAGGACGCGGCCACCCAGGTGGGACTGAATTACGAAAATTTCCGCAAGCGCTTCGCCGAGCTGACCGGCGAGTCACCGGGCCGCTACCAGAAGAGGCGCCGCCTCGAATGGGCCTGCGCGGCGATCTACCACGGCGAGTCGTCGCTGAAGGAGATCGCGGACACGCTGGGGTTTTGCGACGTGTTCCACTTCTCCAAGGCTTTCAAGCAGGAGATCGGCTTCACGCCGTCGGATTACCGCCGCCGCGTGCGCGGCCGCTGAGGTGCCGCCGCCCCGCCATTCCCTGATGGCGGCGCGGCGGCGTTGTCCCCAACACAAGGGGTTCAGCTGGCAGACCAGCCCTCGGGCCAGGTGGTGCCCGGAATCGGGCGCCAGTAGATCGAGCGGTCGATGCGCGGCTTGGCGTGGCGGTATTGCTCGGTCAGCCGCAGCTTCGTCTTCAGGTGCTGCACGAGGTTCTCGCCGTAGAAGAACGTGTTTTCGCCCACGCCGGAAAGCACGAGGACCTCGTGGGGCGTGGTCTCAAGCAGGCTGATGAGGCCGCGGATGTTGGCGAGTTCGAGGTCGATGGCGGCCTGCAGCTTCTTTTCGCAGGCGGTCTTGGTGGCGGCATCGGACTTTTCGTCGAGGTAGCCGTAGACGCATTCGCACCAGGCGCAGACATTGCGGAGGCTCGTGACCCAGTGCAGGTAGGTGCGCACGCGGTCGCGCAGGTCGGTGAAGACCGTCAACGCTTCGCCGGTCAGCGACTTGGTGAGACCGTCGAGCCGGGCGATGAGCGGATTCAGTTTCGCAATGACGTGCTGGTCCATGTCGGCGGCCATCTTGGCCCCGGACTCGCGGGTGATGAGGTCGAAGAGCACGTCCTTGCCCAGGTCATTCAGGCCGGGGTTGTTGTGCTGGAAGCAGCCGTGGCGCTCGTAGTAATCGCGCTCGGCCGCCGGCACCGCCTCGATGTCGGGCACGAAGGGACGGTCCCAGGTGCGCTGCCAGCAGAAACCGAAGGCACAGTAGAGGCCGACCAGCGGTTGCCAGAGGAGGGCTTCCTCGAACTCGCGCCAAGCCTCGCTGAGGGTGGCCGCGTGAGTAGGACCGACCAGGGTCGAGGCAAACTCAGCCAACACCTGTTCCACCGGCTTTTCCGGGAAGAACTGCACGGCGCGGAGAATGGCGGGGTTCGGCCAGTAGGGCGCCTGCGCGGCATTGGTGAGACCACCGAGCGCGCTGACGCGCTTCAGGCCGGTCTCGCGGATGGCCGTGAGCTTGCGGTGCAGCAAGCGCGGGAAGGGCAGGCCGAGCAACGGCTCGTGGTTCATCACGCCGGAGGCGGAGTAATGGAGGACAGGCTCGACACCTGCGGCGCGCGCGGTGGCCAGCGCCTCCTTTTCGGAGGCATCCATCGTCGTGTGGAACAGACTGCCCGCGACCGCCTGGTTTTCCGGATATTTCGGGTGCGAGTAGGGCACGTGGTAGCCGCGGACGTTCAGAGACGGCGCCTCCCAGGTGACGTGGCCGCCCATCTCGGCCTTGATGTGCTCATGCTCCACCTTGAAGGGCTCGATGCGGAGGATGACGTCGAAGTCCGGGTTGATCTCGGCGGCGGCGGTGCGGAGATTCTTCAGGTAACGGCCGATGCTCTGACCCGCGCTCTGCGCGATCTTGTCGTGATTGCGCCATTCGCGGATCATGTAGGGTCCGCCGTTGCGGCCGACGTAGAGCGAGGCGGTGTGCTCAAAACCGGCGCCGCTGTCGTTGGTCCAGACGGACATGTAGCTGAGATCCGGCACGGCGCGCATAATTTTCTGCAGGGCCTCACGGTAGTGACGCTGTACGATCGGATGGTCCTGCGCCATGGTGTAGCGCGGCAGCTTGGAGCGGAACGGATGATCGACGCGGGCGCCGCGAAGCGAGGGATACTTGGTAAAGAAGCGCTCGGGCAGCGTGCGCGGCTCGAACATGCAGATGCCCGGCTTCAGGCCGTATTGGCGGCCAAGGCCGGCGAGGCCGACGAGGTGGTTGAGATTGGCGTCGAGGTAGAGCGCGGGCCACATGCCCTTGGTCAGCGGCGTGTCCACGAAGTGGTTGAAGCCCGGGGCATAGGTGTAGAACTGCGGATAATACTCGAACGGAACAAAATCCTCGTAGGGCATGTGCGCCTGCAGGCCGTTGACCTCGCAATGGGTGAAGCCGGCCTCGGCCAGCGCGGCGACGTAGCGCTCCTGATCGAAGTTGCGGGCGCTGCGCCAGTATTGCGTGTAGCAGGCGTCCCAATGCGGACGGTGCCAGCCAAAGGTCGCGGGCAGCAGCAGGCCGGCGGCCAGTTTCTCGCGGGTGAACTCACTGGCGCCGGAGGCCAGCAGGCGGACCGCCGCGTAGAGGAAGGAACCGTGCGTGGCGCAGATCTCGCCGCTGCCGTCCTCGGCGATGCGGAGCCAGGTCCAGGCGCTGGAATCCTTGGCCTTGGCGGGAAGCTTCGCCGGCAGCCCGCGCGTGGCGAGAGCGACATGGATGCCGCCGGACCCGGCGGAAAGCGTGGCGCCGGTCAGGCGGGCGAGTTCGCGGGCGGCGGTGATTTCACCCGGCTCAGCGGCGGGGTTGTGCGTGACGGTGGCGAGGCGAAGGACAGGGGTCGTGGGGGTAGCAGTCATGGCAATGAGTCCGGTGTGCGAAGCCATCCCGGCCGTCGCAACCGCAAAGCGCACGCTCCGCCAAGGGACACCAAACAAATCCCAAAATCTTCATGAGCGCCGGCTCGGCGTGGCTGCCGGCGGCGTGGTGAAATAACACCGGTGCCGACGCCGCGCCCGCGGTGGTCCCAAGCATCTGGGGCACTCCGCCCGGCGCCGCGACCCAATCTCTCCCATGCCGCACGATCTCCTCAGCCTTGCCGACCTGGAACCTCCGATGGGTGACCTGTTCACCAACCGTCGCCTGGACGCCGGGCGAGCGGTCTGGACGCGACCCTTGCCTGACGAGGTGGATGTGCCCAAAAAACGCATCATTCACCAGCGCGTGGTCCGCCTCCACGGCCCGGCGCGACTGCTCCGACTCGGCGTGCGCCGCGGGCAGGGTTATCACAAATGCGGCAGTCGGCAGGACCTCGATTGGGTCACGGGACTGCGCGTGCTGGCCTGGCAGGGCGGTAGGTGGCGCGTGCTGCTGCAGCGGGACAACTTGCAGCCGGGGGTGCCCGGGGCAGTGGCGTGGTGGCGATTGCCGCGCGTCACGACGACCGCTGTCATCATCGAACTCCGGCGGTCAGGCATCGACGGAGGCTGGACGCCGTGGAACCTGATGATGTCGGCCTTCATTCTCGAGGGCGAGCCGCTCGCGCCGGTGGCTCCTCGCGCGGAACGGCTGCTTGAGCATGGTGCCATTTCCCTGGCCAATCTGCCGGCCGGTGTCCGGGCGGAACTGGCCAATGGGGAAGTCCGCTACCGCACCAAGGACTTCGAGGTGGGCTTTGCGCTGGGGCGACCCGGATTCACGCACTGGGGCCTGCTGATTGAGGACCGTGCCCAGGCGGGAAAGAACGTGTTGGCCACGCGGCCGCCGCTTTTCTCCCAGGGGCCGCAGTTGCATCCGCTCGGCAGCGCGCCGGTGTTGGCACCGGCCGTGCGGTGCGACTTGAGCGGCACCGTGGCCGTGCAAGGCAGCAGGGTGATCTACGATTTTCAGGCCGGCGTTCAGCATTACCGGCTGGAGTGGACGGTCAGCGCGCGCGGATTGCAGCTCAAGGCACAGCGCTCCGCGAAAGCGGAACAGTTCGCCTGGCACAGCGCGGCGTGGATGATCGGCCTGCGCAACAGCGCGGCACCCTCGCATGTGCTCGGGAGGCTGCTCGAAACGGGCGAGACGGGGGCGGTCGCGTTGCCCGCACTGTTGACGCTTCCGGCCTTTGGCAGCTGGGAAATTGCGAGCGACTCGTCCCGGGGCTGGGCACGCAGCGACTGCTTTCGCGCGCATGACTTGAACACGCTGGAACTGAAGGTCGGCGAGGAGCGAACCGCCGAAGGGCTTTACCGGCTGCCGGCCGGCACGCATCGCGCCACGTTCACGCTGACGCCCAAGCAACCGCCCGCGTTGCTGAGCGATTCGGCGCCGGCGGTCGCCCGCCGGGCCTTGGCGCGCACGCAGTGGACGGCGCTGACCTTTCGCACCGACACGGCCACCCTCAGCAACAACGGCGCCTCGATGCACTGCCCGATCTGCATGGACACGTGGGCGGCGGTCATCGCGCCCCAAGGGGAGTTGCTGCCCGGGCTGCCGGCGGCGGAGTTTCTGCGGCACTCCTTGGAACGCTGGCTCACGGGTGGGCCCGGTTACGCGGCGGGCCGGCTCCTGCAGGACGGCAGTTCGCACGATGCGGACGACGAATACCTGCAAACCGGCGCATCCGCGCTGCGCGGACTCGGCTCCTACCTGCGACACTACGCGACGCCGGCCTGGTTCAAGACGTTCCGGCCGGTCATCATGGAAAAGCTGCGGGCGGCACGCGACCGCGACCTCGACGGCGACGGGTTGATCGAGAGCCTGCACCGCACCGGCGTCAGCGGCACCAAGCAATGGAGCACGTGCTGGTTCGACGTGATTTCGTTCGGCTGGAAGGATGCATTTGCGAACGCGATCCTTTACGGTGCCTTGCTCGAACTGACAGAAGGCATGCGCCGGTTCAACCAGCGGGAGGAGGCGGAAAAGCTGTCAGGTTGGGCCGGCTGGCTGCGGGCGAACTACCGCGACACGTTCTTCAATCCGGCCACCGGTTGGCTGGCGGGCTGGCGCTGCCGCGAGAACAAGCTGCACGACTATGCCTTTCTGCCGGTGAATGGCGCGGCGATTTCCGAGGGATTGCTGGGGCCGGATGAAGGGCGCGCCATCCTGCAGCGCCTGCTGGCGGAAGCGCGTCGGGTCGGTCTGCCCGATCCGGCGGGAGGCCTGCCCGGAAACCTGCGGCACATTCCCGATCACGACCTCTCCGATATCATCCAGGGATACCCGCTCGGGTATTACCAAAACGGCGGGCGCACCCATTCGCAGACGCGGCATTTCGTGATGGCGCTCTACCGGTGCGGCCTCCAACGCGAAGCCGACCGCATGCTCAAGCGGCTCTGCGCCGGCTTCGCCCAGGCCACGGTGTTCGGCGGCAACCAAAGCGGCGTGGACTGGCGCTATTGGGACGACCGGCCGTGCGGCTACGAAGGCCTGCTCACGGATCAGTTTGGCGTGCTCGAAGCCATCTGCTGGCGCTGGGGCCGGCAGCGTGACGGCGTAGCAGGCTCTTAGGCACTAGGCGATGGCCCGATCAATCCGGCAGGCGCTTCACCCGGATGTGGCGGTAGCGGACGACGCTCTTTGGGTCGTGTGCCTGCAGGGCGAAGGTGCCGCTCCCGAGCTTGCGTTCAAAACTTGCACCGGGCTGCGCGCCGGGCGGTTCCTTGTATTGGACGACGATCTTGCCGTCCACCTTCACGGTGACGGTGTTGCCCTCGACAATGATGTGCTGCGTCCACCACTTGCCGTCCTCGGCGGCCGCGAAGCCCACGCTGGCGACGTCGTAAACGCTGCCGGTTTTCTTCCAGTCGGACTGGGTGTTGTTCACCTGCGTCTCGAAGCCACCCGTCGGCCAACCGGTTTCCTGGTATTTTGTATGAATATAGATCCCGCCATTGGAGCCGGGATCAGTCATGACCTCGACCTTGAGTTCGAAGTTTTTGAAAGGCGCGCCGTCGCCGGTGTAGAAAAGGTGGCTGCGCGGCCCGCGCGTGACGAAGGCTCCGTCCTCGATTTTCCAGGTGCCGGGATTCTCCTTGGACGTGGTCCAGCCGTTGAAGGTTTGGCCGTCGTTGAGAGCGACGAAGCCCGTTTCGTCATCGTCGGCGGCGAGGAGGGCAGTGGTGGCCAGCGTAAGACCGGCGGCAAGGCGAAGCCAGGAGCGGAGGGGTAGGGAGCACATGGTGGAACGAAAATTGTGTGCCCCGGCCAGAGTCGCAAACGGAAACCGGGTGAAGCGTTAGGCGGGGTAGAGTATTGAAGCGGACCACGTTGTCGCGGGACTCCGGCGCGGCTATTTGAAGCGGACAAGGGCCCGAGGGCGGCCGGCTCCCATTGCGGTTGCGGGGCAGCAAAAAGGCCCGCGTTGCCGCGGGCCTCGGGGAAGGGAAGGCGCTCAGATCGCCTTGGGCAGCTCGACGCCGTCGAACTCGACGGGGTGTGGGTGGTTGCGCTTGTCCTTGTGCTGGCCGTGGCGCTTGTGGAGCACGTGGTCGATCTTGTCTATCAGCAGGTCGATGGATTTGTGCATTTCCTCGGAGTCGGCCGAGCAGTTGATGTTGGGGCCACGCACTTCGACGTGGGCCTTGGCGACGAACTTGTGGGCGATGTCATGCTTGCGGTCGCACTCCAGTTCAACGCGGATCCGGACGATGTGCGCCTGGTGTCGGAAAAGTCGCTCGGCTTTCTCCTGCACGTAGTGCTTCAGGGAGGGGGTGAGCTCGAGGTGGATACCGGTCACAATCACATCGTGGGATTTATTGGTATGGTTCATGGTTTTTCCTTCGGTTGGACTAACACAAAGGGCGCGGAAGGGGAGAAGCCTCCCCGGGTTCGTATCGGTTGTTCCTATAGTGCGGGCCGTCGCGAGGACCGGGCCAGACGTCACTGGGAACAGACACTTCATTTGGCTGATGTATATCTCTACCCGGCCGGCCGGATTTGGCAATGCTTCTCGCCTTCATATTCCGGAAAAATTATTGAACGATGTGAGCATGACCCATGCCGACGAACCGTTGCCTCCAGCCGAGCCGCCGCTGGTAAATCCTGCCGAACTACCCGGGTGGGTGTTGCTGAGCGATGCCAAGCTCCTCGTGCTCGACAAGCCGGGCTGGCTGGTGGTGCACCCGTCCAAAAACGGCCCTTGGTCGAGCCTGGCCGGCGCGGTGCGGGAGGGACTGGGGATCGAGACCATCCGCTTTATTTATCGGCTCGATCGGGAGACTTCTGGAGTCGTGATTTTGGCCAAGGACGAGGCCACCGGCAGCCGCCTGCAAAAGGCCATGGGCAAGCGGCAGATCGGCAAGGCCTATGTGACCATCCTCGAGGGCGAGCTGGCTGCACCGGTTAAAGTAGAGCAGTGGCTGGGGCCGGATTTGAGCGCGGGAGTCACCGTAAAACAGCAGGTCGTGCCGGCCGGAACTCCCGATGGACAGGCGGCCACCACGGTTTTTCACCCGCTTGTCGTTCGGGGAGGGTGCACGCTGGCCGGAGTAGAACTGCTCACGGGCCGCAAGCATCAGATCAGGGCCCATGCTGAGTGGCTCGGGCACCGGGTGATCGGTGACAAGCTCTACGGTGCCGATCCGCGGCTTTATCTGGAATTCGCCGAGCACGGCTGGACGCCGCGGCACTCGGCGCTGCTGCGTTTCACCAGGCAGGCGCTGCATTGCGCGGCCATTGATCTGCGGCCTACGCACATGGACTATCTTTTGCGGGCGCCCTGGCCGAAGGATCTGGCGCGCTTCGCCGCACGCGAGATGGCACTTCCGACGGAGGAAGCGCAGGCGTTGATTGATGGATTCGTGGAGCGATTGTTCAGCGGTGCGCGGTCTCCGGGCGCGCATCCAACCGATGCTGAAACCCGGGGCACCTGAGCGGCCCGTCGGAGACGGGCCCTACTTCAGGAGCGCTTCAATTGCGGCCTGCACCACGGCACACTGGGTGGCGATGCGTTGTTCCAGCGGCAGGGCCGAGGGAGTCTCGATCGTGTAGTCGAGCGGGCCGTGGTGATGGCGCAGGTAGATGGCTTCCGGCCAGGTGTCGCGGAGCAGTGGGTCGCTGACCGGGCGGATGATGCCAGGTGCGGCGGATTCGCGGCCGTCGATCACCGTCGCGGTTTCAATGGGGCAAAAGGCCTGAGCCGCCTGGATCATGACGTTGGCCAACGAGGGCAGATTCAGAGGATTCAGCTCGTAGAGGTAGAAGCCTTTGGATTCCCAATCCTCATGCAGGCAGAGGATCAGATCGAAACTGGGCTGCGTTTGCAGCCAGCGGACATGGGCCTGCACCTCGGCGGAGTGGAGGCTCTTGTAGTCGCGGTTGAGGTCCACACCGGCGAAGTTCTCACGGCTGCGGCGCGAAAAGCCGGTTGGATTCAGCAGGGGGCAAATGAACCAGGTGCAACGCGCATCGAAAAACCCTGCCTGCATCAGGCGGAGCAGGGACCAAGGCGGCGCCGGCTCGTCGCCATGCATGCCGGCCGAGAGATAAATGCGGGGGCGGCGTCCCGGAGTGTGTTTCGTGCCGGCCAGCAGGGGATGGCCTTGCACTTCCCCGAACGGCGCCACCTTGAAGCCGGCCGCCCGGGCGGTGTCGGCGAAGCGCGGTGTGAAGGCAACGGGATCAAGGGGCAGCTCGGATGGCGCAGTCATCGGTGAGTTCTTTGTGGGCGGAGGAGCGGGCGGCGTAAAGCCGGCGTCGCGGCTTCCGGAAAATTCCCGCCGAAATCCAGCCGCGAGGCTTGACGATTCGCATGAGCGTGCCGTGTTAGTCGCAACCCACCATGCAAGGCATCGATTTCATCAAGGATCTCGCGGTTGTCATGCTGGTGGCAGGACTCGTCGGCTGGGCCTGCCACCGGGCGGGGCTTTCCGTGATCGTGGGTTTTCTGGCGGCGGGAATGGTCATCGGTCCGTTCACGCCGCCGTTCTCGCTGGTGACCGACATCGGTCGCATCGAGACGCTCGCCCAAGTGGGCCTCGTGTTCCTGATGTTCTCGATCGGCATGAAGCTGAGCCTGCGCAAACTGCGCCGCCTGGGGCTTCCGCTGTTGGTGGCGACGGCGGTGACGGCGCTGATCGTTTACAATCTTTCCCGGCTCGGCTCGCCCTTGCTGGGCTTCAGCGGCGAGGCGGCGGTGTTTTTCGGGGCGATGCTGATCGTCTCGTCCTCGGCCATCATCAGCAAGGTGCTCCAGGAAACGGGCCTGACCCACGAGAAGGCCGGGCAGATGGCCATGGGCATCACCGTGCTGGAGGACGTGGTCGCCGTCATCTCACTGGCGCTGCTCAATTCGGTGGTGCTGCTCGGCGGCATGGGCGATGCGAAGGTGGGCCAGACGCTCGGCCTGCTCAGTGCCTTCGTGGCGCTGGCGGGCGTCGTCGGCCTGCTGGCGGTGCCTTGGTTGCTGCGCCGAATGGGCGAAACGGCGAGCGAGGAACTGCAGACGCTTCTCGTGGCCGGACTCATGCTCGGGCTGGCCCTGGCCGCCCAAAAGGCGGGGTATTCGTTGGCGATGGGCGCGTTCATCCTTGGTTCGATCGTGGCCGAGACGCCGCAGCGCTCCCAGATCGACCGCGTGTTCGAGGGTGCCCGCGACATGTTTAGCGCGGTGTTCTTTGTTTCCATCGGCATGCAGATCGATGTGAAAATGTTGGCCCATTCCTGGCTGCTGGTGCTCGGGGCCTCGTTGCTGGCTCTGGTGGCGCGCCCGCTGGGCGGCACCGCGGCCATGCTGGTCACGGGGGTGAAGCTGAAAGATGCGGTCCGGGTCGGCCTGATGATCACGCCAATCGGCGAATTTTCGTTCATCATCGCGCAGCTGGGCGTCAACGCCGGGGTCGTGCCGGACAGTTTCGGCGCCGTGGCGGTGGGGCTTTCCCTCGTGACGGCCATCGCCACGCCCGTGCTCACGCGTCGCTCGGGGGCCATCAGCGAATGGGTGGCGGCCCGGCAACCGGTTTGGCTGGAGGGTTGGCTCGGCTACTACGGACGCCTGTTGGAGCGTTTCCAACTGATCCAGAAGCGCAGCGTGCTCTGGCAGTTGAGCCGCAAGCGCGTCATCCAGATCACGCTGGAGGTGTTGCTGGTGACGGGACTCTTTGTCTTTTCCGACCAGATGTTCGGCCTCGTGCGGGATTACCTGCCGGTGCACAGCCGTTACCCGAGCGGGGCCGCGGTGCTGTTCTGGAGCGCGTTGGTGCTGGTGGCGCTGGCGCCCCTGGTGGCGATCTGGCGAAATCTCTCGGCCTTGTCGCTGCTCTACGCGCAGGTCAGCACGCAGGGACATGAGAAGGCGGCCAAGCTGGCGCCCGTGGTGGAGACCGGCCTGAAGATCGGCGCGGGTCTGCTGCTGGTGCTGTGGCTGTATGCCATCCTTCCGATCAGCGGCGCCGCCCGCTGGCTGCCCGCCGTGGTGCTGGTGGTCGTTCTCCTCGGGCTGTTCTTCCTGAGAAGCCGGC
Source organism: uncultured Oleiharenicola sp. (assembly GCA_966252395.1). Classification (GTDB taxonomy): domain Bacteria; phylum Verrucomicrobiota; class Verrucomicrobiia; order Opitutales; family Opitutaceae; genus Lacunisphaera. The sequence goes on from CBINOW010000115.1 coordinate 13,388, forward strand.
TCATCTACTGGCACAGCATGCTCGAGGTCGAATTGCAGGAACGGTTGACGCAGGGTGACCAAAAGTTCACCGGCACGACGGCGCCCTGGATGGCGCCGCACGGCGAATGGAACCTCGCGCTCACGGATTGCGTGCTGCCGGATCTGGCCGACGTGCGCGGGCGCTCGCTCGGAGATCTGGCGTTGCGCACAAAGTTCGGCTGCACCGTGGCCGGAGTCGAGCGGCAGGGCGTGATGGTCGGCAATCCCACCGGGGCCATGATTCTATATCCGCGTGACAAGGTTCTGCTGCTGGGCACCACCGAACAGGTCGCGGCCGGCAAGGATTTCCTGCAGGCGGCCTCCGGGGTGCCGATCACGTCGAACTTCGACGAGGTTCGCATGGAGTCGCTGGAGATACCGCCGGGCAGCGCCCTCCATGACCGCACCTTGGCCGAACTCGCGCTGGGCCGGACCCACGGCCTGCAGGTCGCGGGCATCAACCGCTCCGGGCGTCGCATCCTGAATCCGCACGGCGAGGAGAAACTTTGTGCCGGCGACAGCCTGCTCGTGCTCGGCAGCCCGGATCAGATCGCTGCATTCACGGCGACGCTGCGAGGGTGAGGGGAGGCGCCTGAGGCAACCGGCCCTGCCGCCTGGATTAAGGGCGGGGGGGCGCAAAAAAGGCGCATCCGGGTGGATGCGCCGTGGGCGAGGGCTGTGGCCGCTCAGTTGTTGCCGGGCTTGGCCGGGGTGTCGGACTTCTTCTCTTCCTTGGGCTCGTCCTTCGCGGCGTTTTTGAACTCCTTGATGGATTGGCCGAGGCCCTTGGCAAGGGCGGGGAGCTTGGCGCCGCCGAAGAGCAGCATCAGGATCACCAGAATGATGATCAGCTCGGGGGCACCGAGGCCGAAGACACCGGCGATGGGTTCGGGAAGGTAGTTCATGTCAGGTGAAGGCTAGGTTGAGGAGTGGGCTAGTAAAGGCCGAAAGCGGCACTCAGTTCTGCGGGAACATCGGTTTGCCGAGCGGGCCGCCCTGCTTGATGAACTGGGGCGGGATTGCCGGCGGCTTCTTGAGCAGGTTCTGCGGGTTGTCGATCTGCTCGGCGTCGAAGAACCCGTGCAGCTGGCGGATGCGCGTGGGGTGGCGCATCTTGCGGAGCGCCTTGGCCTCGATCTGACGGATGCGCTCGCGAGTGACCTTGAACTGCTTGCCGACCTCCTCGAGCGTGCGGCTGTAGCCGTCCACCAGGCCGAAGCGCAGGGTGAGCACGCGGCGCTCGCGCTCGGTGAGCGAGTCGAGCACGTCCATGATCTTTTCGCGCAGGAGCGAGAAGGCGGTCATGTCGTAGGGATTGTCCGCGGACTTGTCCTCGATGAAGTCGCCGAAGCTGGTGTCGTCGCCGTCGCCGACGGGCGACTGGAGCGAGATGGGCTGCTGCGCCATCTTCATGATCTGCTGCACGCGCTCGACGGGCAGGTTCATCTCCTCGGCAACCTCCTCGGGGGTCGGCTCGTGGCCGAATTCCTGGAGGAGCTGCTTCTGGACCTGCATCACCTTGTTCAGCGTCTCGATCATGTGGACCGGGATGCGGATGGTGCGGGCCTGGTCGGCGATGGAGCGGGTGATGGCCTGGCGGATCCACCACGTGGCGTAGGTCGAGAACTTGTAGCCG
>CBINOW010000116.1:0-14838 GCA_966252395.1 uncultured Oleiharenicola sp.
TCGACCGCATGAGCGAGTTGAAGACCCTCTACAGCGACCCGACCAAGAACAGCGACGATCTCGCGAACTATGATTCCGAGTTCACCGCTCTTCAGTCCGAGCTGTCCTCGCTCACCGGCGAGACGTTCAACAGCGTCGCGTTGTTCGGCAGCGGCAGCCTCACGGTCAACGTCTCTGAAGACGCCGGCCAGCAGGTCACCCTCGCGGGCCGCGATCTCGCCGGCACCGCCGGTGGCGTCGGCGCCCTGACGGACTCGGGCGTCTCCTCGCTCGCCGACATCGACCTGAGCGACATCACCGATGCGATCCAGAGCGTCGCGACGTTCCGCGCCGAAAACGGCGCCGAGCAGAGCCGCCTGGGCTTCGCTTCCGAGGTTCTGTCGATCAACAAGGCCAACCTCGAGGCCGCCAACAGCCGCATCACCGATGTGGACGTGGCGTCCGAGAGCACCCAGCTCGCCCGCTGGAACATCCTGGTTCAGTCCGGCACCGCCATGCTGGCCCAGGCCAACCAGAGCGCGCAGGTTGCCCTCCGCCTCATCGGCTAAACGGTCTCCAGTCAGTGGTTGTTCTGATTCGCCCAACCACGCCGGCCGCCCGCAAGGGCGGCCGGTCCCGGGCGAACAGAACGCCGCCGGCGGAAGACTGCGGCACCCAATACGGGGCTTATCTCTATCCGCAAGAAACCTCCGGGTCCCACCCCCGGAGGTTTTTTGCGTCCGGACGCTTTGGCCCGGATTCCGACTTTGCCCTTCCCCGTTGTAGCACTGCGCAGGAGCGCAGGGACTGGAATTCACAACCGCACAGTAAAGATGCCCCGGAGCAAGCTCTGGGGCATTTGATCGAACCGCTTCAAACTGGAGCCGGCCCGCCCTCGGGCCGGTCTGCCCAAGACCCGGGGCGAGGGCGCCCCGGCTCCATTCAATCCAAGCCGAAGCAAGCTTCGGGGTATTGGACCCAAAGGGAATAAATCCCCACTGCTCCAGCAGCGGGCTACAGCGGCAATCGCGGGATTCGGGTTTAGAGCAGAAACCAAGGGGCCCATGCGGCCCCGCGTTCAGGTCAGGCTGCGGCCAATGCCGCGCTCACCACGGCGCCGACGGTCTCGTGCGCATTGAAGTGCTCGTAGATTTTCCGGCGGGTGGCGTTGTCCAGCGCGAGGGCCCGTTCGCAGGCCTCGGCCAGCGAGCCGAGATCGCCGTGCGCGTAGCGCACGATGAGGCCGGCCGCGTGCAACTCATCCAACCGGCCGCCTTCCTTGGAATTCTCGCTCACCGGCACCATGCCGAGGCAACCCGACCAGAACGGCCGGTCAGTGTGGCTCGCGCGCATGGCCGGGGTGGCAAACTTCCGCCCCTCGGGGCACAGGCCCACCTTGTAGCGGTTGAGTTCGCGGCGCGCATCCACCGGCGTGCTGTGGTCGTGGCTGGCGACCAGACGGTCCTTGAATTTTGCCCGCAGGAAATCCAGCTGCCGCTGCCGGTGCGCGGTCAGGCCCATCTGCGAACCCAGAAAATAGATCTTCTCTTCCGGCGCCTCGTTAAAGGCCGCCTCGCCCGGCGCGAAGTTGGCCACCCAACTGCGGTGGCGGGCCACGCAACCGGGTTTGAGCCGCGCGCGGCCTTCGTCGGCCAGCGGCGCCTCATCGTGGATGAGCACGTCGAGGTGCGGGGCGATCTCGTTGAAACAGGGCATGAAGCGGCTCGCCTCGTCGAAGGCGTAGAAGCAGTGGCGCACGCCGGTCTTGGCCAGCAGCGCGAAGACCTTGCCGGCGAGATCGGCCAGATGTTGCGGCTGGTGGGCCATCGTGATCAGCCAGCGCTCCTCCCCCGGCTCGCGCGGCGCCTTGGCCAGGTCGAGCACGCCTGCCTTGCCGGTGATCCACGCGGGCAGAAACTCGATCCCCGGATGCTGCATCGTCGCGAAGCAACGGGCGTTTGCCGCATACCAGTCGCAGTCGAGTCGCGCCTTGCGGAGCAACTCGGCATCGTCCGCCCGCGCGACGAGCGGCCGCAGATCCATTCCCGGCACCCGCGCCAGGTAGGCCGCAACCGGCTCGAGCCCGCCGGCCCACTGGTTGAAATAGCAGATGCGAAGGCGACGCGGGTTCACCGGACAGCGAAAACGCTCAGCGAGCCCCGGCCAGCTGGCCTGTTTGGACCTTGGCCTCGGCCAGCGCCCGACGGATTCCCTGCAACCGCGGATTGTCCCGATTCGGTTCACGCGCGAGAATCGTATCCAGCAGCGATCTGGCGGACGGCAAGCGTCCGAGACGGCAGTCCAGATCCGCCATGAGCTCAAGGATGGCGAGTTGGCCCGGGATCAGATCCGACGCCCGCTGCAGAGCCTCCCGCGCTTCGGCGTGACGACCGCGGCGCAGAAGTTCCTGGGCAGTTTGCAGGCCCGCCTGGGCCTTCGCGACGACTTCCGTCTGGCTGGCTTGCGCAGCGCCCAGCGCAGTCTGCAGACGCTGCTGCATCTGCTTCGCCTCGGCTAGCCCCGGCACCGCTTTCAGCAACTGTTGCACCGAGGCCAAGGCATCCGTCAGACGGCCGGACTGCTCCGCCGTGACAGCACAATACCAATGAATCCGCCACTGGGTGAAGCCCGCCCGGCGCGCCCGCTGGAAGGCATCCAAGGCCGCGGGGGTGTGCTTGCGTGCAAGGAATCCGAGACCGGCCCAGAAATTCAGGAGCGCGTCGTTGGGAAACAGTTTTCGGTAGTGAATCGCGCAGGTGTAATGGGTCAGCAGCGTGTGACCGCCGATCCGGTTGTCCGCCTCGATGAGTTCGGCGACCGAGGGTGCCTGCAGGCTGGCGGAATAGTCGCGCCCGATCGCGCCCAACGACTCCAGGAACATCCGGGCCCCGGGATTGAGGGCAAACTCCCGGTCGGGATCGCGCACCGGAGGAAAGCCCGGACCCACGCCCCACTGGCGCTCGCGCTTGGGCAAGGCCAGCATCCGGGTGAAATGGTCGTTGAACTCTCGGCCCGTTTTCTCGGCTCCGAAATGTTCGCGGGCATAGGCGGCCGCGTTGGCTCCTAGACGCGCCCGCTCCTCGGGGTGCTGGTGAAGATATTCGATCGCGGCGGCATATTCCTCTGCGGTTTGCACCAGCAGTCCGGTTTCGCCATGCCGGATCAGGGCCGCGATTCCGCCGTAAGGGAAAGCCACCACGGGCAACCCCGCGAACATGACTTCCTGCAGGTTCAGCTCGGCCGCGGCGTAGGTGTCCTCGCACAACGGATAGCCGTAAACATCCAGCGTTTCCAAAACGTCACGGATGTTCTCGACCGCGCCGGGGAACTCGAAGCTTTCCCGCCGGCCCAAACGCTCCGCTTGGAAAGCCAGTCCCTCGGCACTGCCACTGCCACACACGACGAAGCGGATATCCGGGACCCGGGCCGCGCAACTCATGGCGATGTAGTCCGGATGCATCTTGGTGGGATCAAGCATGCCGATGTAGCCGACCCGGAAGCCTTCATGCGGCCGCGGGTTCAGTCCCTGCAGCCGCTCAAATTCAGCACCGGCGAGAATCATGGCACCGCGCTCTGCCGGCAGAGTTGAAAACGCCGGATGCGCAAACGTGTGCGGGCTGCAAGCCACGGCGGAGTCAACAAAGTTGACCAGCTCGGACGTCAGCAGATAGGGCGCGTGATAGCCGCCTACATGCACCCAGAGCGCCAGCCGCATCGGCGGCAAATCGCGCCGGAAGAACGCCGACAGTTCGGGACAGTTCCACCAGTGCACCAGCACGATGTCGGCTTCCGACAGCGCGCGGTTCAGGGCCCGTGAGCCGGGCTGGTCCAGCACCTGGAGGCCGGCCGCCCGGGCCAGTTCCAGGCCTTTTTCGTCGGCCCGCTGCAGCGAGACGACGGCATGCTCGGGACCGTCGAATTGACGCGAATAGCGTGCGAGAGAGATCAACGCCCGGGCGGCACCGCCACCGGTGAGGCCTTGGATGACATGCAAAACACGTGGCTTTCCAGTGCCATTCGGCTCGACGAGCGCAGAGGCCGGGCGCACGGCTGGCGGCCAGACACGTGCGGTGAATCCGTCGAAATCGAGCTGCGCAAGACCGTCGAGCGTGCACAAACGGACTTCCTGACGGGTGTCCTCGAGGAAGCCCCGGATCTTGCCGCCAGCGGTGTAGTCGATGGCGAAGAAGGGCGCGCCAACCTCCGAGGCAAACACGCAGGAGTGGAACCGCATGCAGACGCAGAATTCCGCCGCGGCCATCGCGGCCATGATTTCCTCCGGGGTGCTGGGCTCCCACTGGACAGAGAGCCGCGGGTTGGCCACCTTGCGCTGCAATTCGCGCGCAAAAAGCCGGTCATCCTTACCGACGGGGAAATGATGCATGGCCCAGAGCTCGATCCGATGCGTCGGATACCACTCCAGCAGCCGGTTCAGCAGCTGCACGAGATTGCCGGTGGCCTGCTGCGGCGTGAGCGCCTGCGGATACTCGCTCGTGAGCTCGCGGAGGAAACACCGGATGACGCCCCGGTCCGAACCGTGATGCCGGTGCGGCTGGGCGCGCAGGAAGGTGGCTGCCGGATCGGAGCGAACCTCGATGGACTTGCGGATGCCATAGAACCGGAGCAAGTCGCGCGAGGCGCTGTCCCGGACCGTGATGCGCGTCGCGAGCCGCGCGATGCGGCAAACGTTCCAGCGCAGGTCAGGACGGTTCAGCGGGCCGACCCCACACCCTTCGATCACCCGCGGTTTGCCGTGGTCGGCAAATAGTTTGAACAACGCGAGGATCTTGCGGGTATCGGGAATATCCATCAACGGACCGCCCGCCATCACCACGGCGTCACAATCGCGCGCGGAGTCCAAGGCCGCTTGGCTGAGATAGTCCGCCGTCACGACCTTCGCCCGCAGGTCCTCCGGCCATGCAGCCACGGTCGTCCGGGTGTAAGCGGGATAAAGACTCAGGATGGTGAACTGCAGCGCGGGATTGACCGCGAGGTATTCGGCCATGATGCCGCGGAGGATCGCGATGTCTCCGGCGGTCTCGGTGCCATACCAGCCAGCGAGCAGGATGCGTTTCATCCCGCTCAGCTGGAGCGACTCCGCGGGCACCTCGGCGGACGTGAAGTTTTCGTCCGGGAGATCGTAAAGCTTGCTCGCAGCGGCGCGGGCCCCGGCTTGTTCAGCCAGCGCCGCCGCGTTCCAATCATCGTGATAGTCATGGATGCACCGCGCGCAATGGTCCCGGGCGATGCTTTGCCGTTGTCCCGCGAGGATGGCATGGGTTTGCCGCTCCGTGGCCGCCGGCGCGAAAGAATCCCCCTTGGGTGCGCAACCGGCCAGCTCACCACGGCTGTTGATGTTCACCGCCGTGCCCTTCTGGTAAGGACAACCGATCTGACGTTCGCCCCCGGTCAGCAACTCGATGACCGAGCGGTAGGTCCGACGGATCGACTCCTCCCGCTCGTATTCCGTGAGAAGGACATGGAAAAAACAGACCAGGTGACGCAGTTCGCGGTCGGTGAAGCACCTGATTTCGGAAGCGCAGGAATCGTTGTAGAGCCGGCGGATGTATTCGGCCACGCGGAAGCGGACGTAGATGCCGTTGGCCTGCCCCCACTCCAGCAGTTCGTGCAGCCCATAGACATTGCTGCGCACGATGGTGCAGGCCGCCATGACCTTCACGCCGGCGCGCTTGAGTTCCAGCAGGGTCTTGGAGGCGGCCGCAAAGGCGCCCGGGCGACCGCGGATTGTGTCATGCACGGCGCCGACACCGTCGAGCGAGATCATGCCGCTGAATTCAAGGCCGCGCTGGCGGTAATGGGTGTGAACCCGCGTGTAGAAATCCACCGCCTTCGCGGTTTGCATGCCGTGGGAAATGAAGGAGGCCCCCTTCAGCGCCGGCAGACACTCGGGCAGCATCCGGTAAAGCTCCACGAGATCCTTCCGCAGGGTCGGTTCACCCCCGGTGATGCCAACATGGTTTACCTCGGAGAAAAACGAACCCTTGAGATAGGCGCGCAACTGCTCGAGCGACATGGTCTCACGCACTCCGTCCTTCCAGATGTTGCACATCACGCAGCGGCTGTTGCAGACGTCGATGGCCTGCAGGTTGAGCGTGCGGGGTCTCACGACCGGTCCAGAATCGTCCGGCAGCGTCGGCACCAGCTCCTCCTGGGAGGTCTCGGCATAGAGCTCGATGAACGGGGCGGGCAAAGCGCGGCCAGCTTCCAGCGAACGCCAGAGCCAGGCGCCGGCATCGGGCTGCACGAACTTGTCGGCACACCGGGCGATGTTGGCGAGGATGCGCTGCCGCGATTCCTTTTCCAGCAAGGGACGGAGGGCCGCGCGCGGGTCGGCGGCATCGTAGGCCACCACCGATCCAAGTCCGAACCGGGAAACAAACCGGCTGGCCGCCGTGGCCTCATGCCCAATAACCAGCATGGGCGTCATGGTCTGACCCATGATGAACACCATGCGGGAAGGCAGGCTGAGCCGGGTGAGCCACTCGTTGCTCTCCGATCCATCAAGCTGTCCGCTGGGCACGACCACAAACGGGTAGTCCACCAATTTCCGGGCGAGTTCTGCCTCCGGCAGGAAACCACGGGCATAGATGCCATCCGACTCGTATTCCTTGGGATCCGTCGGGAGCCAGGAGGTCTTGGCGTTGCCAAACCAGTCGAGTTTCAGACCGGCCGAACGGACGAACGCGCGCAGCTGCGCGAACTGCTGCGCGGACCAGACATTGCCCACGAGGGCGGCGTGGACGGTTCCGCCCGGCTTCTGGCGCCACCGGTTTTCCTGCCGGCCAGCGGCGGTGGTCAGGAGCGGCGGCATGATCTCAAACCCGAGTCCAAATTTCTCCTCGTAGGCCGCACGCATCTCCGGCGAGATCACCAGTCGCAGGCTGGATGCCTCAAACATCTGGCGGGCCGACTCAACGGACACGCCCTTGGCATAGATCGTCTGATCGTCCATCACATAGGCACACAGCGGGGCGCCTGTGAGGCGCTGGATCACCACGGCGCGACGAGCATCGGCCTCATAAAAAGGAATGCAGAGAATGCGGCGAATCTTGAAGCCCGCCAGGAGCTGGCGAATCGCCTGTTCCTCCTGCTCAGCGGACATTCCGCCTTCCTCGAGGACGAGGTGCGTGGCGGGCAGATCGGTCTTGCCCTCATAGTGGCTGTGGCTGCGCAGTGTCACGAGCTTGCCTCTGGCGCCCAGATAGCGCTCCAGCAGCACACCCGTGCCATGCAAGCGACAGACCTCCACGTGCGTGACCAGAAGATCGTGCGCGACATCGGGATCAGCCGCGAGGGTTCCGCGTAATTTCTCCAGCCGCTCCTGCAATCGGTCGGTGGCTGGGGATGCCTTGCCGGAAGCGCGCAACGCGTCCAAGGACGATTGGGCCACGGCGGGAAGCTGCATGCGCAGCGCCAACTCGGCAAGTTGCTCCTGATGCTCGATGTGGGCGGGAGCGACGCGCACGGCGCGCATCAATTCGTTCATCGCCTCGGGCAGGCGTTCCAATTGCAACAACAGGCGGGCCGATTCCGCCATGTCTTCCACGCGACCGGGCTCAAGATTCACGGCCTGCCGGTGGGCCGTGAGAGCCTCACGATGGAGCCCCAAACTCGCCACCGCCTGCCTGAGCAGGCGCCAGGCCTCGGTGAGCCTCGGATGTTTTTTGACCAGGGCATGAGCAGCCAGCGCCGCCTCCTTGGTGCGCCCGGCGGTGAACGCCGCCTGCACTTCGCGGAGGGCGCGATCACAATCAGACGCCGGCATGGAGGGAAGAGGCGTGGGAGCGGTGTTCATGCAAAATGGGGTCAGCTGGCCAGGGCTTGCGCCGGAAGAGCGGCCTCGGTCGTGTTCACGTTGACCGGTTCGACCGGCGCGACGCGGCAGAGCACGGCGACGTCCTCGCTCACAGGCGTGAAACCGGCGGGCACGAGGTAGTCGTTCAGGATCGCCTGTTCCTCGGGCTGGGCGTCGCAGCACCACACGCGCGGCGCAGCGATGGCGGCGGGCACGATGTCATCGTCCCGGGTGAAGATCGTGATGTCGGCCGGGGTCGACGTCTCGGCGCGGGTCACTTCCACGCGCGGCAGCGTGCTGCAGATGTCAGCGATGTCCTCGGACACGCCGGGCGTGAGCACGACGCGCACTTTCTCTTCGGTGCGGTGCAACTCCTGCATGCCCTCGTAAACCATCATCGTCTTGAGCAGCTGGCCGGTGTCGCCGCCGAAGAAGACGCGAGCCTCCGGCCCGGTCGCCCCGGCAAACTCCGGCACCGGCGTGCCGTTGATCAACAGCTCCTGGAAGGCAGCTTGGCGGCGCGCGGCGTTGAAATGCTCGTCAAACCAAGCCGCGCCGGCAGCGCCAAGGGCCGCGGTCTCCTTCGGGTTGGCCAGGGCATGCGCCGCGCGTTCGGCGAGTTCCTCGGCGGATCCGTAGGTCAGCAGTTCGCGACCGTGGTCGAAAATCTCCAGCAAGCCTGAGTCCACGGCGAGCCGGTCGGTCAGCAGAGCGGACCCGCTCGAAAGAATCTCGAAGACACGGAGATTGAGGTCGCCGTTGAGGCTGGCGTTGAAACCGACCAAGGAAGAGCCGTAGAGCGCGAGGGCGTCGTGCTGTTTCAGGGTGCGCTGCTCCACCGGCAGGCCGCGGCCCTTGAGCGCCTCCAACAGGCGCGTCCGCTGCGGATGCAGGTTGCCGGCCTGGCCGACGAAGGCGATGCGCGCCTCGCGCTTGCGCGCCCGCGCCCGCTGCACGGTGATATCGTCATGCGGAAAGGTGAGTCCGGGAAACCACGCGAGATTGTGGAAACCGGCCGAGCGGAAGAACGCCAGGTGGTGACGATCGTAGAGGAAGACAACCCGGTCGTAGCGCTCGGTCGCGGCATAGGTGAACATGCTGATAAGCGGTGACGAGAGGTGGTGGGTGTCGGCCACGAGCAGGGCCTTGGGGCCGCGAAAGCTGGCCAGATTGCGCGGCTGGTTCCGCCAGCTCGCATCGACCAAGGCGACCACCGCATCGGGCTGTTGCTCGGACGGGAGCTTGGCCAGCAAGGCCGCGAGATCGTAGGTGCCCACGGGGGTCCGCAGCGAGCGCCAGCGGCCGTCGGGGGCAACTTCATCGGGCCAGTCGGGACCGGCGTTGATCTGCTCCTCCGCGAGGACGGGCGGAGCCATGTAGCGGGCGGGCGAACCGGTGAGAAAGAGGATGCGCATGGAGGGTTGGGGTCAGATCGCGCGGGGTTGCGCGACGGGGGTTTCGGAAGGCCAGACAGATTCGTGCAGACGCGGGGCGATGCCCGGGGCGGCTCCGCTCAGGAAGCGCGCCAGCTCGGCCTGATCGCGCATGAACATCACCCGGTCGAAAGTCTCGCGACCGACATAACGGAAAACCTCGGCCATGGACGGCTTGTCGCCGGGGCGATCCGATAACAGCAGGATTTTCGTGCCCCGGAATGCGCGCAGATTGTCCGGCTGCACGCTCCATGCGGCATCGGCCACACAGACCACGGCATCGGGTTGATCCATCCAGGGGATTCTGGCCAGCAATTGTGCCAGATCGAAAACCCCGGCCTCGGTGCGCAAGGACAGGCAGCGGCCCTCAAGCGTCTGCGCATCGGGCCACTCTGGTCCGGCCGTGATTTGCTCGGGAGACAGATTGAGCGACGACTGATAGAGGGGATGGGAGCCGGTGAGAAGCAGGACGCGCATAAAGGGAGCATCGTGCTGATTGCACATGCCGCGCCTGCCATCGTCAGCGCCGCGCAAACACTTGAAATAAAGCAAATAGAAATCTTTTTTTTGAAAAACTCCGCACCGGCAGCCGGGCCACCCGGCAGCCAGCCAATCGAGCGGCAATTTTTGCCACCACGTCTCGGACAGCGAAAGCAGCTCGCCGCAAAACCGCGGCTTCCTCCGCCATTCCCAAGACGGGAGGTTTCAATCGCCCACAGCGACGTATTCACAAGCCCCAGGCACGAGGGGCATCAGTCCGATCCAATCAAGTTAAGGTCAGGCGCAGGCGACCATCGGCACATCGAAAATCTGGCAATCAAGCGCCGAGGCCGATTCACGCAGATAGATGATGCGGTCGGGCCACTGTGTGTCGGGTATCTTCGACAGGACGAGGTCGAGATCCTCGATCCCCGTGGGCGCACGCAACGAAAGCCAACGTCCCTCGATATCTTGGGCGTCGGGCCAATCCGGGCCGGCGATGATTTGTTCATCGGCGACCTGGGGAATATTCATCTGACTCGCGGGGTAGCAGGAGAGGATGAGCGCACGCATGGGGGTTAAAGTTCGTCACAGACTGCAAATCGTGCGCCCAATTCTGTGAGCAATTTCTTTATTAATTGTCTATCAATAGATAGAAAATTTTATTTCCTGCACAAAAATCCAGCACTCGACCCCGGCTAGGGCCGTTGGAATGGAGTGGGTAAATTTTTCCTGGCCGTTTTTACGAACTAAAAATCAAGCACTTACGCCACGGCACGGGTGGCATTACGAGACTCACACCACATGCCCCAACACTGGCGAAGGGCGGCGGCAAAACGGGCGGATTGCCCGGCATGATCGCCAAGCGGAGAGCGTCGCACCTCGTCACGCAGGCTGGCGCGGATGGCTGCAAGCTTCGCCGGATCGGTGGCCAGTTCTGCGGCGATGCGCACGTAGTCATCGGGCGTTTGCGCGATCCACTCGTTGCGACCGATGGCCGCCAGCAGGCTGCCGCTCACGCGGGAGACGTGCCGGTCGCCCATGAGGGTGACCACCGGCACACCCATCCAGAGCGCCTCGCAGGTGGTCGTGGTGCCGTGGTAGGGAAAGGTGTCGAGCGAGATGTCCACGCGACCGTAGAGGGCGAGGTGATCGTCGGTCTTCGCCGTGCGCTCGAGGAACTCGACGCGCTCCACCGGAAGACCGGCGGCGGCAAACCGCTCGAAGTAGCGCCGGCGCACGGGCTCGTCGCCGAATCCCCTGCCCTTCAGGAGCAGCTTCGAGCCGGGCACGGCGGCGAGCACGCGCGCCCACAGCGCAAGCGTGGCGTCGGTGACCTTGGCCACGTTGTTGAAGCTGCCGAAGGTGATTTGGCCCGTGTTCGTATCACGCACTTTGACCTCGGGCGTGACCGGCGGGGGCTGGTAGGCCCAGGCCGTCGGCGCAAAGCGCACGAGCCGCTCGGTCGCGAGGGCATCAGCCTCGCCGACGGGATCAACCGTGGCGTCGGTGAAGCGATAATGCATCGCGGAGAGCCCTGTGGTGTTGGGGTAGCCGAGGTAATTCACCTGCACGGGCGCCAGATGCCTGGCGAAAAGCGGCAAGCGCGAGGTCATGCCCGTGTGGCCGGCGAGGTCCACGAGAATGTCGGGCGCATCGGCGCGGATCGCCTTCTCCACCGCGGCGTCGGGCTGGCCGACAAAATTGCGCCAGACAACCGCCAGCGACTTCAGGCGAGCGGACACCGCATCCTCGCGGAAGTGATCATGGTAAAGACACAGCTCGAACTGGGCCGGATCGAGATGCTGAAGCAGGGGCTCGAGGAACCAGGCGCAGGAATGAGCGCGCAAATCAGGTGACAAGATGGCCAGGCGGAGGCGGCGGCCGGGCGCGGAATCATTCGGAAAAGCGGGCACCGGCGTCTGGCCGACGACCCGTCCGTAGGCAACATGCTCGGCAAAGAGTTTCTCGCGTGCGAGATCGTCGAGGTGGTTGAGCGCGTAGAGGCGGTAGCTGCGCGCCTCGAGATTGCCCGGTTCCAGTTCCAGGAAACGGTCATACGCCGCGATGGCTTCGGGGATGCGGTGCATCTGCTGCAGGACCTGGGCGCGCCCGTAATAACCGCGGGCATATTTCGGATCGGCGGCGATGGCCCGCTCATGACAAGCCAGTGCCTCGGCCTGCCGGCCGGCCAGGCTCAGGGTGAGACCGAAATTGTAGAGCCCCTTGGCGAAGGCCGGTTGCAGCGCGAGCGCCTTTTGGTGGCACTCGATGGCCGCCGAGAGGCGGTCCTGCACCTTCAGGCAATGAGCCAACCCATCCCACGCCTCGGCGGAATTCGGATCGATCGTGACCGCGGCCCGCAATGGCTGCTCGGCCTCGGCCGCCCGGCCGGCCGAAACCAGCGCCAGCCCCAGCCGCAAGGCGCACGGCGCGTGCCGCGGAGCGAGTCGGTGGGCGCGGGCGAGCAAGTCCAAGGCCTCGGCCGTGCGCCCACGCTGGAGCGCCACGAGCCCGGACAAATGCACGGCGTCAAAATGGTTGGGTAACGCCGCCCGCACGCGACGATACAGCGATTCCGCCTGGTCAAGCCGGCCGGCCCGGTGATGCACGACGGCATCCTGCAGCAGGCGTTGGTATTGGGCGTGTGACATCCGGTTAAACGCAAACGCCCGGCACCGCAGCGGGAGACGGAGATTCGCAGCCGTCACATCGGCACCGGCGCCCGCGACTTGAGGCCAAAATGCGGGGCGCGCGGAATCTTGCGGACAACTATTGCGCAGTATTTGCGCTCAAGAACGTGTTCCGCGGGACGTTGAACACCCCATCGCGCCGCACGGGAATCTCCGCCGGCAGCGGTCCTCGTTTATCGCCCATGTCACCCACCTCCAACCCGCTCCCCTCGGCACGGTATTCGGACGAGATCATCCGCAAGCGCATCAACGACTGCCCGAAACTGGCGTCGCTGGGGCGCATCAACCAGGCGTTGCGGGAGTTGGTGAACTCGGAAGGCAGCGTGTCGTCGCAGATCGCCGAGATCATCCGCCGCGACCCGTCGCTGACCGCGCGCCTGCTGCGCATGGTGAATTCGGTTTACTACGGCCTTTCCAACAGCGTGAGCAACATCGAGGAAGCCATCTTCTTCCTCGGCCTGCGCCAGATCCGGGAACTCGCCATGGCCACGCCCGTGATCGAGGAGATGTCCTCGTTCCAGACGAAGGGCAAGGCGCCGCTCCCGTGGAAGGATCTGTGGGCGCACAGCCTCGGCACGGCGATCCTCACCCGCGAGATCTTGCGCGCGCTGCCGATCACCATCGACGACGACACCGACTATCTCGTCGGCCTGCTGCACAACGTCGGCAAGGTCGTGATGGCGCACGCCTTCCCCGAGGAACTGGATGAACTCAACCGCACGGAATTTGCCTCCATCGCCGACGTGTCCCGCCGCGAGATCGAGCTGATCGGGTGGGATCACGCGCAGATCGGCGCGATCTACCTCGAGCGCCACAAGATGAGCGACGAAATCGTGCTGGCGGTGCAATACCACAACACACCCGCCGTCGCCCCGCGGCACCAGATGTTCGCCGCCGCCGTGCAAGTGGCCGACTGTCTCGTGCGCCACGCCGGCATCCTGGGCGGCTTCGAGAAAGTGCAGCCGGTGGAGAAAGACGCGTGGAGCCAGCTCGAGGGCTGGCACATTCTATACGGAGACGAGGGTCCGGAGACCAAGATCGCCCGTGCGGCCATCGACAACGCCCTGCCCCGCCTGCCGCAGATGTTGAGCGGCCTGCTCTGAAGCAGCGCAAGGCGCGCAGCGTAAAAGTCACGCTACTGCCCCCTCAAGTTCGCGTCTGCGCGGCCGATTCTAAGCGCGCATGTCAGTCGTGTTTTGCGATACACCCGCGGGGGCGTCCGCCCACCCGTCGCCAGAGGCTTTGCTCGGTGCTTGGACCGGCAGCGCCGCCTTTGTCTATTGCCGCGATCTCGCGGGTCGTTTCCTGGCCGCGAACGAGGCCTTTGCGCGCAAATTCGGCCGCCCGTGCGACCAGATTCCGGGCAAGCCTGTGGCCGGCATCGTGCATCAGGACGACGTCCGTTCGTTTGCGCGGGCCGACGAGGCGGTGCAGCGCGCCCCGCACACCACCGCGCACGAGCAACGCTGGCTGACGCCGCAGGGCTGGCGCTGGGTGGACTGGGAGGAATCCGCCATCTTCAACGTCGAGGGCCGGATCATCGGCGTGCGCGCCGTCGGCCACGACATCACGCGCCGCCGCCTCGCCGAGGAGCAATTCCACAAGCTTTCCAGCGCCGTCGAGCAGTCCCCCATCGCCATCGCGATCACCGACGCCGAGGGCAACGTCCAATACGTGAACGCCAAGTTCACGGCCACCACCGGCCTCACGCTCGAAACCATCCTCGACCGGGAGCTCGATGTGCTCCGCGAGGGCCATGCCTCGGAGGAAGCCTACCAGGAATTCCGGGCCCGGGTGCGCTCCGGCCTCGAGTGGCGCGGTGAAATCAACCGGCAGACCCCAGAGGGCCGCCTTGTGTGGGAATCCGTGCAGGTGTGCTGTCTGCGCAACGCTGCCGGGGAGATCTCCAACCTGCTGCTGCTGCGCGAGGACATCACCGAGCGAAAGACGCTCGAAGGCCAGCTCCGCCAGATCCAGAAGATGGAGGGCATCGGCACGCTTGCCGGCGGCATCGCCCACGACTTCAACAACATCCTCGCGGTCATCAACGGCTACGCGGAGCTGTGCGTGCTCAATTCCAGCGAGCCCGCCATCATCCAGAAGAGTGTGCGCGAGATCAAGCGGGCCGCTGAGCGCGCCACCGGCCTGGTGCGCCAGATCCTCACCTTCAGCCGCAAGGCCGAGGTGCGCGTCGCCCCGCTCGACCTCAACCAGCACCTCCGCGACCTCGTGAAGCTCCTGGCCGAGACCTTCCCGCGGAACATCACCTTCAACTTCGCCCTCGACGACAACCTGCCTCCCCTGCTGGCGGACCAGAACCAGCTGCAGCAGATCGTGCTCAACCTGTGTGTGAACGCCCGCGACGCCATGCCCGGCGGCGGCACGATCACGCTCACCACCCAGCGCCTCGAGGGCGAGGCCATGCCCGCCAACATGC
>CBINOW010000117.1:0-14743 GCA_966252395.1 uncultured Oleiharenicola sp.
AAGAATTCGCCGGCGAGCTCAATCTGGAGGTCCTTCATCGCGTAGATGACCTCGAGGTATTGCTTGGTGACCGTGGTGATCGGGATGTCGTAGATATCCAGCTCGTTCTTGCGGATCAGGAACAGCAGGAGGTCCAGCGGACCCTCGAACACGGGGAGTTTGATGCGATAATCGGCTTCGGCAACCACGGGGCGAGTCGAGGGACGGAGCGGAGCCGGCGCAATGGAAAAGTCGGCGAGACGCTCCCGCGGTTGCGCCTTGGCTGCACCACTTTCCGCTTGAATCCCGGGCTGCGGGAGGGAACCTTCGAGGCCGATGTCCTCCGCCTATCTGCCGTTTCTCGTCCAGATCCTGCTCGCCGCCGGCATCACCGTCGGCGTCATCGCGGCCAGCCACCTGCTCGGCCAGCGCGCGCGAGGCAGCAAGATCAAGGATGCGGCCTACGAGTGCGGCATCCACTCCGACGGCAGCACGCACACGCGCTTTTCGGTGAAGTTTTACGTCACGGCGATGCTCTTCATCCTGTTCGACATCGAGGTCGTGTTCCTCATCCCGTGGACCTTCGTGTATCGCGATTTCCTGGCCAACCACATCTCGATCCTCGCCCCGATGCTGTTCTTCCTCGGCGTGCTCGTGCTCGGTCTGTTCTACGAGGTGAAGAAGGGTGCGCTGGAGTGGGAAAAATAGACCACGCAGGGCGTGGCAAATCACAAACGCCAAAGCGCCAAACTCCAAATAACTTGGCGATGAAGCCTGAAGAAACACATCCGGTTTTTTGGCGTTTGGAATTTGAAGTTTGGAGTTTTTAGCCGATGCGGCTCGACAAATATATCTCCCGGGCGCGCATCGCCGACCTCGGCAGCGCCGATCTTGAGGGGGCGCTCGTCGAGCTGCTGAACCTGACGGTCGAGCGGTTTCCGGACCTGAACAAGGACACGCTGCTCAAGGGCCTGTTGCGCCGCGAGAGCACGATGACCACCTACCTCGGCGGCGGCGTGGCCATGCCACACGTGCGCCTGAAAATGAACCGGCGCTACCTGCTCGCCGTGGGCCGCAGCCACTACGGCATCCGCTACGACAGCGCGATCGAGAGCGAGCCGGTGCACCTGGTGGTGATGTTGCTCGCCGACGAGAAGACGCGCGATTACCTGCAGTTGCTGGCGGCGTTGGCCCAGCTGTTCAAGGACCCCGCCTTTGTCGAGAGCCTCCTGAAGGCGCCGGACTTGGACACGCTTTACGACCGGCTCTTCGCCGGCTTCGGCGGCGTGGCGGTCAAGGCGTTGCCGGCGGCGCAAACGCGGCTGAATCGCGTCGTGCTCAAGGAGGCCGGGCGCATCGCCATCGGCAGCGGTTGCACCGGCCTCATGGTGTTCGGCGATGTTTTCACCGGCCGCATCCGGGCTCCCAAGGTGGAAGGCTCACTCAAAACCATCCTCGTGACGCGAAACCTGCCCGAGGACGAGTCACGGCCGGGTCGGTTCGACGAAAGCGTCCAGGTTCGTTCGTTTTCCAGTCAACGTCTCGCCCAGCTGCGCAGCGCCGTGCTGGTCGGCCTGACGCGCGGGTTTATCACGTTCAAGGACCGCCTGTGTTGCATCGGCGGGATCGCAGGTTCCAACCAGTTCGACGCGATCGTCATCGTGGACGTGGAAAAGGAGTTTTCGACTCTCCTGAGCGGCCACGCCGACCTGCTGCCGACCGATGTGAAGCCGGAAGTGCTCGAGCGCGTCATCGCCGTCGCGACCGAGCTCGCGGTGGAAGGACGGGAAGGGCGCCCGGTGGGGTGCTTGTTCGTCGTGGGCGACAGCGAAAAGGTCGAAAAGCTGACCAAGCCGCTCGTGCTCAACCCGTTTTACGGTTACAAGGAGGAGGACAGGAACATTCTCAACCCCTTCATGGACGAGACGATAAAGGAGTTTTCGTCCATCGACGGCGCCTTTGTCATCGGCGGCGACGGTGTGGTGCAGGCGGCGGGGGCGCTCATCCAGGCGGCGGACTTCAACCACTCCCTGCCTAGCGGGCTCGGCACCCGGCATGCCGCGGCGGCGGCGATCTCCGTGGCGGCCGACTGCATCGCCTTGGTGGTCTCCTCCAGCACGGGCCAGGTGACGCTGTTCCGGCGCGGCGTGATGATGCCGTTGACGGAAAACAAGGTAAGCGCCTGAGCCGGCGCGCGTTGACGGGGAAATCCGTCGGATAGAAGATTGTGGTTGCGCCGGCTTTCCGCGCGGCTTTTCTCTCGATCCTTCCAACCCATTTAAAGCCATGCAAGAAACCGTCACCCTGGAATGCACCGAAGCCCGTAAGGAGGGCAAACCCGTCTCGCGCTACCTCACGAAGCGCAACAAGAAGACCGTCACCGAGCGCATCGAGAAGAAGAAGTATAATCCCTTCCTCAAGCGCCACACGCTCCACAAGGAGATCAAGTAACGGATTGGTTCGCGGGGTGCGCCCACTCCGCCTCCACCAAAAACTTTCAAGGCCGGCTCCCTCGCGGGACCGGCCTTTTTGCTGGGCTCTTACTTCTTCGTGGTTTCGACCGGCATCGGCGGCGTGCTGGCGGTGCCGGCGGCGAGTTGGGCGCGGCGCGCGGCGCGCCAGCTGTCCCGATGCTTGCGGATCCAGTCGAGCAGGGCGCGTTCAAAGCCGATATCGTAACCCAAGCGCTCCGACTCGATCCACTTGTGCTTCAAAATCTCCTCCCGCTCCGCCAGAAACTCCTGGTAGAGGCTCGATTGTTTCACGAACTCTCGATTGTCGCCGCTCTCGGGGGTGTTGGGAGTGGGTAGAGGCATACGGTGACGCTCAGGAACAATAGTCGGATTGGCCGACACATCCAGTCGGCAAAGGATGGCCCGTCTTAAGCGTCATGTGCGCAAAAGCTAGAGGTGTCGTCTCTCGCCTGTCAACCCGCGTGCGGCACTTTCAAGCGGTTCAGCAGCGTCGTGGCGATGCCGCGGAAGGCTTGGGCGGGTTTTCCGGCCGGCGTGCTCAGGGTGATGGGCTGCCCGCTGTCGCCACCGGCGCGGATCTCGGCGAACAACGGCACCTGCCCGAGCAGGCTCGTGCCGAGCATCTCGGCAATGGTCGCGCCGCCGCCCTCGCCGAAGAGGTGCTGCCGGGCGCCGGTCGCGTCCTCGAACCAGCTCATGTTCTCCGCCACGCCGAGCAGCGGGACGTTGACCTTCTGGAACATCAGGCCGCCCTTGCGCGCGACGTTGGTCGCAGCGGGCTGAGGGGTGGTGACCAGAATGGCGCCGTCGAGCGGCAAGGTCTGAACCAACGAAAGCTGGGCGTCGCCCGTGCCGGGCGGCAGGTCGATCAGCAGCACGTCAAGGTCGCCCCATTTCACGTTTTGGACGAACTGCTGGATCGTCTTCATGATCATCGGGCCGCGCCAGACGACCGGCGTGTTGTCGTCCACGAGGAAGCCCATGGACATGACTTTCACGCCGTGGCGTTCGAGCGGGACGAGATTCTCGCCGTCCACCTCGGGCCGGGCGCCGCCGAGACCCATCATGAGTGGCACGGAGGGACCGTAGATGTCGCAGTCCATCAGGCCGACGCGGCCCGGGCGGCCGCTTTTTTCGAGGATCTGGGCGAGGGAGCCGGCGAGGTTGACCGCGAAGGTAGATTTGCCGACGCCGCCCTTGCCGGAGGCGATGGCCACGGAGTGTTTCAGGCCGGCGGGCGTGGTGCCGCCGCCGAGGTTGGCGGTGCCGGGCTTGGAGGCGGCTTTGGCCGCCGAAACGGCGAGTTCGACGATCACCTGTTGCACGCCGGGTTGGGCGCGCAGGCAGTTTTCGATCTCGGTCTTGAGCATCGTCGGCACCTTCGGGTCCGAGGTCGTGATGGAGACGGAGACCTTGGCGGTGCCGTCGGCGAAGGCCGCCGAGCGGACGAGGCCGAAGGACACGATGTCCCGGCTGAATCCGGGATATTTCACTTGCTTCAGGGCTTCCTTGATGGAGTCGGCGGTCACGCGGATTGGGAAAAGTGCTTGGAAAACAAGGCGGTTTTGACCTTGTGAGGTGCGAGCGGGGAGTAAAACAAAAACCCGCCGCGAACTTTCTTCATTACTTATCGTCCCACCCTCCATGCGTAACGCTTTTCGACTCTTCTTCGGTCTCCTCCTCGTGGTTCCCGCCTTTGCCCAGCGCGACATCGGCGTCGTCGATGTCAAAGGTGACGCCAATGTCATGGGCATCACCGTCAGCTCGTCCTCACCCGAGCTGCAGAACCTCGCGATGCAGGCCTTCAACGCCCACGGCCGCTACAAGCTCTACGCCAGTGGCGCGAGCTACTCGATCACCTTTGCACCCGCGGGCGCGACCTCGGTCACGGTCACCATCTCGCGCGGCGGTGCCACCACGCACACGCAAACTGTCTCCGGCACGAGTCTGCGCAACGCCCTCCTGCGCGCGGCCGATGTGGCCGTCACCAAGACCAGCGGCCTGCGCGGCTGGTTCGCGGGCAAACTCGCCTTCGTGGGTGAGCGCACGGGGAAGACCGAGATCTACACTTCCGACCTCTTCTTCGGCGAACTCGTGAAGTGGACGAGCGACGGCAAGCAGGTCATCGGCCCGCGCTGGTCGCCGGACGGCTCGAAGATCGTTTATACCAGCTACCGCACCAGCTTCCCCGACATCTACCAGATCGAGTTCTCCAGCCGACGGATTTCGCTGCTCGCCAGCTTTAAGGGCACCAATAGCGGCGGCCGCTTCAGCCCCGACGGTTCGCGTCTCGCCATGGTGCTCTCGGGCGAGGGCAACCCCGAGGTCTATGTGGGCAACTCCTCCGCCCGCCAGCTGAAGCGCCTCACGAACAACCAGTCGGTCGAGGCCTCGCCGACCTTCTCCCCCGACGGCGGCCGCATCCTCTACGTCTCCGACGCCGCCGGTGGTCCGCAGCTCTACACGATTCCAGTGGGCGGTGGTTCCGCGACGCGCCTCGCCACGAACATCTCCAAATACTGCGCCGAGCCCGACTGGAGCGCCGCCGACCCGAGCAAGATTGTGTTCACGGCCGGTGTGGGGCGCGGCTACCAGTCGGCCGTTTTCGACACCAAGAGCGGCACCAGCAAGATCATCACGAAAGCTCCGACGGATGCCATTGAGCCGGTCTGGCTCGCGGACGGACGCCACTTTATCTGCACCTACCGCGCCGCCAATACTAAGGTGCTCTACATTGTGGACTCCGAGTCGGGGAAGGCCACGCGCCTCAGCCCGACGGCATTCGGCAACGCCGGCAACGCCAGCTACCTCGCGCCCTGATTCATGCGCCTGCTTTTCATCGGCGACATCGTCGGCAAGCCCGGCCGGGAAATCGTCGGGGCGACGGTGGCGAGGCTGCGCGCCGAGAAGAAAATCGACTTCGTTATCGCCAACGCTGAAAACGCCGCGGCGGGGGCGGGCATCACGGGTCTGATTGCCAAGACCCTGCTCGAATCCGGCGTGGATGCCATCACGCTGGGCGATCACGTCTGGGATCAGAAGGGCTTTGAGACCGACATTGTGGCCCTTGCTCGCGTGTGTCGTCCGGCCAATCTGCCGGCGGTCAACCCGGGCCGGGATCATCTCATCCTCGAGAAGTATGGCTTTCGGCTGCTCATCTTCACCGTGCTCGGCCGTTCTTTCATCGGTTTGAAGGCCGAGTGTCCGTTCCTCTGCGCCGATGCCTTGTTAAAACGCCTGTCGGGACAATACGACGGTGCCTTCGTCGAGGTTCACGCCGAAGCCACCTCGGAGAAGCAGGCGCTGGGTTGGCACCTCGCCGGGCGTGCGACGGCGGTGCTCGGCACGCACACGCACGTGGCCACGGCCGATGCCGCGATCCTGCGCGGGCACACCGCCTTCCAGTGCGATGTCGGCATGACTGGTCCGCACGAGTCCGTGCTCGGCCGCGAAATCACGCCGGTGATCGGACGTTTCCTCGACAGCATGCCGCGCCGCTGCGAGGTGGCGACCGGCGACAACCGCCTGTCGGGCACGCTCGTCGAGTTTGAGGCCGATGGCCGCGCCGCGGGGATCGAGTGGCTGCAGGTGAGGGGATAAGCGCTTCGTGGGATTCCGGGCGGGCCTAACGCTTCGGGTATTCTTTTGGTGTCCTTTTGCGCCTTTTTGTGGCTAAACCTGCCGCGTGAATTTCTCCCAGCCCGCCGCTGATGCTTATGTGCCCGATGGCCGCCCGCTCGCCAAGGCGTTGGCCCGCACCACGCACCTCTGTATCGCCGCGCACCAGGACGACATTGAGATCATGGCCCACCAAGCCATCGCGGCCTGTTATGGAAAGCAGTCGCTCGGATTCACGGGCGTGGTTGTCACCGATGGCGCCGGCAGTCCGCGCACCGGGAAGTTTGCCAAGTTCACCGATGAGGAGATGAAGGCCGAACGCCGCGCCGAGCAGCGCCGCGCGGCGAAGCTGGGCAAATACGCTACCGTGATCCAGCTCGCGCATCCCAGTGCCGTCGTGAAGGACGCCCAAGACGCGCGGGTGTCCGCCGATCTCGGGGCGATTTTGAAATCCTGTGGCCGATTGGAGACTGTCTATCTCCACAACCCGGCCGACAAGCACGACACGCATGTTGCGGTGTTTCTCCGCTGTCTGGACGCCCTGCGTTCTCTGCCCCAATCCAAGCGTCCCAAGCGCGTGCTGGGCTGCGAGGTCTGGCGCAACCTCGACTGGCTGGTGGACACCGACAAGGTCCTGCTCAACGACTCTGCCCGACCGGCCCTGGCGGCGAAGCTCATTGGCGCCTTCCAGTCGCAGATCGCCGGGGGCAAGCGCTATGATCTGGCCATCGCCGGACGACGCCTGGCCAACGCGACCTTCCACACCTCGCACGCCACCGATGCAGCGAGCGCGGTCACGTGGGCTATGGATCTCACTCCGTTGATCAAGGACGACACACTCTCCGTCGAGAATTTCACCCTCGCGCACCTCGACCGCGTGCGCGCGGACGTGCAAGCACGGCTGAAGCGGTTCACCTGATGGTGGAGGCGGGGTGCCCTCACCCCGCGAATTTCCGCAAACGCTGCCAGCTTCCCGCGGGGTGAGGGCACCCCGCCTCCAGCATGAGCGGGCGGATATTTTTTCGTGTCTTTCGTGTTTTTCATGGTTCCCTCACTGCATGGTCAAAAGCACCGGCATCTACACGGGCGGACTCAACTGCCATCTCACCCACGGTCCCTCGGGCCGGGTCATTGAAACCGACGCGCCCACGGACAACCACGGACGCGGCGCGGCATTCTCGCCGACCGACCTCACCGCTGCTTCGCTCGCCTCCTGCATGGTCACGACAATGGCCATCGCGGCGAAGCTGAAGCTGAACTGCGACATCCCTGGTATCCGTTGGGAGGTGACCAAGGAAATGTCGGCCGACAAGCCGCGCCGAATTGTCCGACTCGCCGTTCAGATTTGGCTGCCGTTCCCTAAATCCAAAGACCCCGAGGGTATCCTCGAGCACGCCGCATTGAATTGTCCGGTGCACCACAGCCTGCATCCCAGCATCGACCGCCCGCTGACCCTTCACTGGGCGGACTGATCAGCACGCGCTTCCAAGCGAATGTTCGTAATACGAACATTCAGTTTTTGGGGCAGGGATGGCTCCGCTTCGGGACTTACTTCACCACGTTGTTGAAACGGTAGGTGGAGTTGAAGATGATCTCGGTGTCGTCCACGCCGATGCGCACCTTGATCTTGCCGGTGGCCGCATCGATGCGGTCGGCGCGTCCCGTGATGGTGCGGGGCTTGTTCTTGTGGTTGTGGGCTTCGCCGGTGAACTCGACGCGTTCGCCCCGGGCGAGGCGCTCCAAATCGGAGTCGGGCAGGGTGATGCTGATGCGGCCGGTTTCGCTCCAAAAGAACCAGGGCCAGACCTTGGCCTCGTAGGACGAGGTGTATTTGCTGCCCTCGCGCTGCAATTCGCCGGTGGTGAGGGTGACCGAGCCGACGTAGATGGACGTCTTGACCGACTCGATGGTCACGGAGTCCCAGTCGCCGATGCGTTGGGACGTATCAGCCGGCAGGCGGCAGACAGCCCCCAGCAGGATCAACAGGCACAGGATGAAGCGTGGCATCATGGGTGAGTCACCATGCGCCGGAGAAGGTTGCAGGCAAACGGGAAAGCACACCCATTTCCGCGTTGCCAAGGGCGAGGGCGGGCCGTTGCTTGACCCTCTATGGCAAAGCAGGCACAGGCCACCTGGGGCGGGCGGTTTTCGGCGGGTCCCGCCGGGCTCATGCTCCGTTTCAGCGAATCCGTCTCCTTCGATCACCGGCTCGCGCCGTTTGACATCGCGGGCAGCAAGGCGCACTCCGCCATGCTCGCGCACGTCGGGCTCATCACGAAGCGGGAGCGCGATGCGATTCACCGCGGCCTCGACGCCATCCTCGTGGAGATCAACGCCGG
This sequence comes from uncultured Oleiharenicola sp., assembly GCA_966252395.1. Taxonomy (GTDB): domain Bacteria; phylum Verrucomicrobiota; class Verrucomicrobiia; order Opitutales; family Opitutaceae; genus Lacunisphaera. Next base: position 8,411 of record CBINOW010000117.1, read on the forward strand.
CCAGTTCCAGTGGCGGACCGAACTCGAGGATGTCCACATGAACATCGAGCAGGCGCTCACGCAGCGCGTGCCCGCCGCCGCGAAGCTGCACACCGCCCGCAGCCGCAATGACCAGGTCGCGACCGACATGCGGCTGTATTTCAAGGCCGCTTGCGCCGACCTGATCGCGCGCATCACCGCGGCGCAGCAGGCCATCCTCGGCATCGCGGAGAAAAATTCCGCGGTGCTCATCCCCGGCTACACGCATCTCCAGCGCGCCCAACCGGTGTTTCTCGCGCATCATCTTTTCGCGTATCTTGAAATGCTCCAGCGCGACGCCGAGCGCTTCGCCGTCGTGGCCGACCACGCGAACTGGTGTCCGCTCGGCTCCGGCGCCATCGCCGGCACGACCCTGCCCATTGACCGCGAGTTTACCGCGAAGACCCTCGGCTTTGTGGACGCCAAGGGCCGGCCGCGCGTCACTCAGAACAGCATGGACACCGTCGCCGACCGCGACGTGTTCATCGAGTTTGCCGCCGCCAGCGCCACGACCGGCGTGCATCTCTCGCGCATGGCGGAGGATTTGATTCTCTGGATGAGCAGCGAGTTCGGCTTCGTGGACCTGCCCGACACCTTTTGCACGGGCTCGAGCCTGATGCCGCAGAAGAAGAATCCCGACTCGATGGAGCTCATCCGCGGCAAGTCGGCGCGCCTCCAGGGCAACCTGCACACGCTGCTCACGCTGGCGAAGGGCCTGCCGCTGACCTACAATCGCGACCTGCAGGAGGACAAGCCGCCCGTCTTCGACAGCCACGACCAGACCGCACTCTGTCTCGACGTGCTCGCGGGCACCTTTGCCGGCATGAAGGTGAAGGCGGAGCGCTGCGCCGCCGCCGTTGCCGATCCCGCGCTGCTTGCCACCGACCTCGCCGACTACCTCGTGCGCAAGGGCGTGCCGTTCCGCGCGGCGCACCATGCGGTGGGCGCGGTCGTGAAGATTGCCGAGCAGAAAGGTGTCGCCCTGAACCGGCTCACGCTGGCCGACGTGCAATCCGCACACCCCGCCTATGAGAAGGACTGGGTGGATTCCTTCGATCTCGTGAAGGCCATGGCCCGGCGCGCTGGCACCGGCATGCCCGGCCCGGCCCAGTTACGGCGGCAGTTGGCCCGCTGGAAGAAACAGCTGGCCTGAGCGCCGCCCGTCCGGGCTTTGCCATGCTGGCCTTGCTCCCGCAGCGCGATCCCGCCCTGTATCCCTATCGCAAGGGCCTCTACTTCGCGTTTTGCAACGCGATGAACTGGCAGGTCGCCACCGCCACCCCGACGGTGCTGTTCATGGCCTATCTCGGCGCGGACTCGTTCCAGACCGGGTTGGTCTATGGCTGGCCGCTGCTGCTCACCCCGGTGCAGGTGTTGGCGACGGCCTTGCTGCCGCGTTGGGGATTCAAGCGGCTGACGATGGCCGGGTGGGGCGCGCGGAGCTGGTTTCTGCTCGTGCCGCTCGGGCTCGCCTTGTCGGCGCCGGCGCAACCGGCGGCCTGGATGGTCTATGCCATGATCGGGGCGATGTTCTGCTACTCGCTCAGCCGCTCCGTGGGGGCGGCAGCCATCACCACGTGGTTGCAGGGGTTGGTGCCGGAGGCGGTGCGCGGACGCTACTGGTCCACCGACCAGATCATGGGCGGCACGGCGTCTATCGCGACCCTGCTGCTCTGTGCGGCGACTTTCACGTGGCTGCCGCCTTCCGCCGCCTACGCGGTGCAGTATGCCTTTAGCATCACGGGGGCGTGGCTGGCGGTTCGTTGCCTGCGCTCGCTGCCGGACATCGCGCGGCCGAGCGTGATGAGCCTCGGCAAGATCTGGGCCGACACCCCGCGGCTAATGTTTCGCGCCGGCGAGTTCAGCTCCTATCTCTGGCTGGCGGTGCTTTACTACGTGGTGACCACGCCGCTGGTGCCGTTTTCCGCCTACTTCCTGAAGGTCGAGGCGGGGATTCCTTCGGCGATCATCATGGGGTGCACGATCGTGCAGTATCTCGGCGTGATCGCCGGCAACTGGTTCATGCGCTCGCGCATCGACCGCACGGGGTCGAAGCCCTTTTTTCGCGCCTCGTTTGCGTTGTGCGGGCTCGTGGCGGCCGGCTGGCTGGTGGCGCTGCACTGGCGCCCCTTGCTGCCGGTGCTGCTGCCGGTGCTGTATTTCCTGCTGGGTGCCACCCTCGGGACGTTCAACGCCGCGAACGTCAGCTACCTGGCCAAAATTTTGCCCGAGGCGGAGCGGGCGCTGCCGGTGTCCCTGCACGGGGCGATGACCTTCTTTCTTGGCGGACTCGCGCCGATGGTCTGGGGTCTGGTGCTGAAGGGCGGGGGGGAGGTCCCGTCGATCAATCCGACGGCCTTCCAGGGTTTCTTCGTCTTCATCCTGATCGGGGCCGCGCTGCTGGTGTTGCTCGCCAACCGCCTCAAGGAAGCCCCCGGCCACGTGGACCCGATCCTGGAGGGAGACTGGCTGTTCCGGCCGTTCCGGGTCGTGGCCTCGCTCGTCCGTCCGGCCGATCCGGCTGATGGCGACCGCCGCGAATGATAGACTGGCGCCCGCTGATTTTTTCTGCACCGTCCGCCTGTTCCCCATGCCCACGATCCGCATCCTCACCGACCGGGTGGCCAACCAGATCGCCGCCGGCGAGGTGATCGAGCGGCCGGCCGCGGTGGTGAAGGAACTGGTGGAAAACTCGCTGGATGCGGGCGCGACGCGCGTCGAGGTGGAGTTCAGCCACGGCGGGCGCAGCCTGATCCGGGTCGAGGACAACGGTTGCGGCATGTCGCGAGATGACGCGCAGATGTCGCTGGAGCGCCACGCGACGAGCAAGCTCGTGGAAACAGCGGACCTCGACCAGCTTGAGACCTTCGGTTTTCGCGGCGAAGCCGTGCCCTCGATCGCCAGCGTCTCGCGGTTCGAGTTGCGCACCCGGCGGGCGGAGGATCCGGCCGGCACGGAAATCCTGATCAACGGCGGCAAGCTCGTGCACGTGCGCGAGTGTGGCCTGGCGCCGGGCACGCGGATCACGGTGTCGCACCTGTTCAACTCGGTGCCGGCGCGGCGCAAGTTTCTCAAGAGCGACGCCACGGAGTCGGCGCACATCATCCAGACGGTGCGGCTCTACGCGCTCTCGTGTCCGCAGACGGCGTTCACGCTGATCGAGGACGGGCGCGTGCTGTTTCAATCGCCGGTCTGCACGACGCTGGAGGAACGGGTGGGGGAGATATTCGGACGCCAGCTCACGGAGGATTTGCTGGCGGTGAACGCGACCGACACCGGGCTAAAATTGAGCGGTCTCATCGGCAAGCCCGGGGTGAACCGTGCCACGCGGCACGAGATGATCATGTTCGTCAACCGCCGGCCGGTGGACAGCCGCACGCTGAACTACGCGGTGATCGAGTCCTACGCGACCTCGCTCGCCAAGGGCCGATATCCGGTGGCCGTGTTGTTTCTCGATCTCGATCCGGCGGCGGTGGACGTGAACGTGCATCCGGCGAAGCGCGAGGTGCGCTTCCGTCACGAGGGCGGGGTGCGCGGTTTTGTCATCCGGGCCGTATTGCAGGCCCTGCGCGAGTTCGGCGGTGCGAAGACCGCTGCGGAACTGGCCGAGGGCATGCCCGGTGATCCGGTGCCGTCTGTGGTTCCGCCGGTTGCGGCTATCGCTGCACCGGTGACACCTGCGCCTTCGGTGATGGCGCAGCCGTTCCGACCCTTCACACCGGTGACGTCGCTTCCGCCCATTCAGGTTCCGCCGGGGAAAACTTCGGTTCCGCCCTTCCGGAGCGGTGGTTCCGTCCCGCCCGTGCTGCCGTCGCGAGTGGCGGGTCCGAATCCCGGAGCCCTCATGGGCTGGCGCTACCTCGACACCGCCCACGGGGACTATGCGCTCTTCGAGGCGCCGGGCGGGCTCGTGGTGCTCGACCGTCGGGCCGCGCATGAGCGCGTGTGGTTCGAACGGCTGCAGGCGCAATTTGCCATCGGCGAAGTCGCCAGCCAGCGGCTGCTCTTCGCCGTGCCGGTGGAACTGGACGCGATTGCGAGCGCATTGCTGCTGGAGCGGCTGCCGTTTTTGAATCGTCACGGCCTGGAAGTGGCGGAATTCGGCCGCAACTTCTTCCGCATCGAGGCGGTGCCGGTCTGGCTCGACCCATCGGATGCCGAGGGCTTCCTGCGCGACATCATCGGCCTGATGCGTGAGGGACGGCTCGATGATCGCCGGGCCGACCTGGCGCGGGAGGAACTCGCGAAGCTGGCGGCGCAAAAGGCCGTGCGCCTGCCGGTCAGCCTCGGTGAGAGTGAGGCGATGGCGCTCGTGGCGCAGCTCTTTGCTTGCGGGCAGCCGCATACGAGTCCGACAGGCCGGCCCACGCATTTTGAACTGTCGCGCGGCGAACTGGCGCGACGTTTCCAGCGCTGAGCCCTGCGTCCGCCGGGTCCGGGCCCCGGATTGCACGGCCGCGACCTCCGACACGGCGATTTTTCTTAGATTCAGCGCACTTTTCCGCAAAGACGGGGTGACGGGATAGTCCCGCCTTGCCTGTGCGGTTGGCACGGCATGTGATACCCATCCCTTTATGCCGACCGCCAAAGCCTCCAAGTCTGCCAAGAAAGCTGCTCCCGCTCCCGCCGTCGCCCATCCCGACAGCCACGAGCACAAGCTCCGGTTGCACATCCACCGCCATCTGGTGTCCACGCTGGCCCGGCATGAGGGCTCGGCCACGCCGCACGACTGGTGGGTCGCCACCGCGCTGGCGGTGCGCGACACGATTCACGAGCGTATGATTGCCACGCAGGCGGTGCACAACGACCAGAACGTCCGCCGCATCTACTACTTCTCGCTCGAATACCTCATGGGCCGCCTGTTCGGAAACAACCTGCTCGCCACCGAGATGCTTGAGACGGCGCGCTCGGCGCTGGCGTCCCTTGGACAGGACTTTGAGAAAATCCGCGATGCGGAGGTGGACATGGGCCTCGGCAACGGCGGCCTCGGACGGCTCGCCGCGTGTTTCCTCGATTCGCTGGCGTCGCAGGATTATCCGGCGCTCGGTTACGGCATCTATTACGAGTTCGGCCTGTTCCGGCAGCAGTTCGTCAACGGACACCAGGTCGAGCATCCCGACAACTGGATCCGCTTCGGCAATCCTTGGGAAGTGGTGCGGCCCGAATACACCCAGGAGGTGCGCGTCTATGGCCGGGTCGAAAACGTGTTCGACGACCGCGGCAACTACCGTCCGCGCTGGGTGGACACCAAGACCATCCTGGGCGTGCCGCACGACATCCCGACGGCCGGCTACGGCACCAAGACGGTGAACCTGCTCCGCCTCTGGGCCTCGCAATCCACCGAGGACTTCGACCTAGCCGCCTTCAACCGCGGCGGTTACTTCGAGGCCGTGCGCGAGCAGACCGCCGCCGAAACCGTCTCAAAGGTCCTTTACCCGAACGACAAGACCGAGAACGGCAAGGAGCTGCGCTTGATGCAGCAGTATTTCTTCGTGGCGTGCTCACTGCGCGACCTCATCCGGCGGCACCTTCGCAACCCGGCCAACTCCTGGGCCAACTTCGGCGACAAGGTCGCCGTCCAGCTCAACGACACGCACCCGGCGATCGCCGTGGTGGAGCTGGCCCGCATCCTCATGGACGAGGAAGGCATGACGCTGGAAGCCGCGTGGGAGATCGTGGGCCGGACCTTTGCCTACACCAACCACACGCTCCTGCCCGAGGCGCTCGAGAAGTGGAGCGTCGGCCTGTTTGAGAAGGTGCTCCCGCGCCACCTCCAGATCATCTACGAGATCAACAGCCGCCTGATGCAGACGGTCGAGGCGAGGTGGCCCGGCGACAACGAAAAGAAGCGGGTCTGCTCCCTCATCGAGGAAAACGGCAGCAAGATGGTGCGGATGGCGAACCTCGCCGTTGCCGGCTCGCACACGGTCAACGGCGTGGCCGCGCTGCACACCGCGCTCCTGAAAAAGGACCTCTTCCCGGAATTCGACGCGCTGTATCCGGGCAAATTCCAGAACAAGACGAATGGCATCACCCCGCGCCGCTGGCTGCTGAAGTGCAACCCGCGTTTGTCGGAGCTCATCACGAAGCGACTCGGCCACAACAACTGGGCGCGGGATCTCGATCTGCTCCGCGGCCTGGAAAAGGCCGCCGGCGACGCTTCGTTCCAGAACGAGTTCATGGCCGTCAAGCGGGCCAACAAGGTCGAGCTGGCCGCCATCATCAAGGCGGAGTGCGGCTGCGAGGTCTCGCCCGACGCCCTGTTCGACGTGCAGATCAAGCGCCTGCACGAATACAAGCGCCAGCACCTGAACC
>CBINOW010000118.1:0-14624 GCA_966252395.1 uncultured Oleiharenicola sp.
CCCGACAGATACGCCGGTCGCGACGACCGCCCCCGCCGGGTTTCTCCCCAACCCAACCGACATGAACCCCACGAAGTTACTGACCCTCGTGTGCCTCTCGACCAGTTGCGTCCTGACGCCCACTCTGCGCGCCCAGGTGGCCGCAGCCAATCCCGCCACCACGTCGGCCGATCAGCCCCTGAAACTGGAAAAGGATGAAATCCTGGTCCTCTCGCCGTTCGTGGTCTCCACGCAAGGCGACAAAGGCTACCGCGCCACCAACACCACTTCCGGCACGCGGTTGGACACGGCGATCAAGGACCTGCCGATGCCCATCGAGGTTATCACCGAGCAGTTCATCCGCGACATCGGCGCCAACGATCTCCGCGAGAGCCTGCGTTACAGCGCCGGCATCCAGCTCCAGACCCAGAACGACTGGGGCGTGGCCTCCGGCTACGCCTCCGCCGTGCCCGGCCGCATCAACAACCCCGAGGGCTCGACCGCCACGGCCGACCAGTCCCGCGTCAAGATCCGCGGCTTCCTGACGGATTCCACCCTGCGCGACGGTTTCCGCCGCCAGAATGCCACCGACTCGGTCAACCTCGCCCGCGTCGAGGTGATCCGCGGCCCCTCGGCCCTGCTCTACGGCGTCGGCAATTTCGGCGGCGTGGTCAACTACCTCGTCAAGACCCCGCGCAACAAGGCGGGCGGCGAGATCGGCGCGGAGTTCGGCAGCTACGGATTCATGCGCGCGACGATCGACTACAACGCCCCGGTCAATGAGAAGCTGGCGTTCCGCATCAACGGCGCCGTGCAGGCCACCGACGACTACACCGACTACGCCAACGAGGAACATTTCTTCATCGCCCCGATCGTGGTTTGGAAACCCTGGGCCAACACCGAGGTCACCATCGACACGGAATACGGCAAACAGAAGCGCGGCGGCATCGGCTTCAAGAACCTGCGCGCCGTGCCCAGCGGTTTCGTTAACGACTCCGCCGGGCTCGACGGTGATTTCCTCCAGATCCCCGGCAAGGACGTGAAGGAGTTCCGATGGAGCGGTCCCGAGACCTACAACGACAGCCAGGCCTACAATTTCCTGATCAAGGTGAACCAGAAACTGGCCGAGAACCTGTATTTCTCAGCGGGCTACAACAGCTCCCGCTTCACCTACGACCAGCTGGACGTGAACGCCTCCCTGCAAAATCCGGGCACCAGCGTCCCCGCGTCGGCCATCGCCCAGGTCACCTATTCCGGCCTCCAAGTCGGCCAGCTCGGCATCCCCGCCGGTCCGCGCGCCGCGACCATCGGCTACCAGTGGAACCAGTCGGCCGAGCGCGACACGCACCGGCAGGGCCGCGCCGACCTCACCTACAAGCTCATGCTTTTCGAGGACAGCGCCAAGTGGCTGAGGATGGAAAACACGTTCCTGCTCGGCACCAACTACACCCACGAAATCCACCAGAACATCGTCACCGGCACCCCGTTCGACCGGAACATGTATAAGAATCCGACCGACTACACGCGCTTCCACTTCGGTTTCCAGGCCAACGGCCAGCCCGACCACGGCATGACGGATCTGTTCAACGTCAAGGATTCGAACACCGATGCCGCGAACTACGCCGTTTACCAGGGCAAGCTCTTCGACGGCTGGGTCACCGTGATCGCCGGCGTCCGCAAGGACCGCAGCTGGAACAACAATTGGCACTACAACCCGCAATGGGGCGCCGACCACAAGGCCCAGAACCAGGGCTCCGACACGTTCCCCGTCTCCCTGCGCAGCCCGACGAGCAAGGACAATACCCATCAATATGGCATCGACATCAAGCTGACCCGCAGCGGCAGCCTCTCCGTTTACGCGATGAGCGCCGAGGCCAGCCAGCCGAACTATTCCGGCGCGAAGGACTTCACCGGCCAGTTGCTGCAAGCCTCGCTGGGCAAGGACAAGGAATACGGCCTGAAATTCGACCTCTTCTCCGGTCGCGTCTCCGGCACGATCAGCAAGTTCGAGATCACCCGCACCCGCGTCGGGATCGGCAACCCCGGCGGCCTGTGGTGGGCGCCCACGCTCGGCCAGCCCAGCAACTTCAAACCGAACAGCAACATCGTCTATCAGGTCAACGACCTGAACCCCGGCCCCAACGGCTGGAACGCCGCCGTCGTCGCCTCCACCGCCCAGTGGAACGCCGCCTTGGCAGCTGGCGGCGTGTATCAGGCGACCAATTCCGCTGGCAACACGAACTGGTATGTCAATGCCTCCAGCGCGACCGGTGCCGCCCTGCTTGACGCCGTCTTCGCCAACGCCGTGGCCACCAAGTCAACCGGCTGGTGGGGCTGGATCTACAGCTCGGACAACCTGACCAACACCGCGACCTTCGATTACAACGGTGCCTCTCCTCCGGGGCCGACCGGCGGCCAGTCCGTGCCGCTCGGTTCGGATCGCTCCTCCGGCTGGGACGCGCAGGTGCTGCTCTCGCCGATCGACAATCTCCAGATCGCCCTGTCGTGGTCGCACATCCAGAAAAAGGTGCTGAACGCCGCCGCCTGGATCAAGTATCCCTACCCGCAGGATCGCTGGGCCATTTGGTATGCGCCCATCGACTGGGCTGACGGTGGCACGCCCGCCAGCGCTCGCTTCACCGACCCGGCCGACACCTCCACGCACATCTCCTACGGCACTGGCCTGTCGTTGGATGACACGCCCAAGGACCAGGGCTCGGTCTGGATCAACTACATGATGCCGAAGGATTCCTCCCTCGCCGGCCTCGCGTTTGGCATCGGCGGCATCTACATCGGCGAAGGCACGATCTACCCGACCTTCTTCCGCCAGCCCAAGGGCGCCGACGGCCAGCCGCTCACGCTGAACACCAAGAGCAAGACGCTCTACAACGGCATGGTCCGCTACGGCTTCAAGGTGCGCGACCACGACGCCAGCGTGCAACTGAACGTCGAGAACCTGGCCAACAACACCGATTACTACGGCCTGATCCCGCAGGCTCCGCGCCGCTGGAGCCTGTCGTATTCCCAATCCTTCTGACGACTTGGTTCGGGGTTAGTCTGGGGTGCGCGCCGCTCCAATCCGGCGCGCACCTCTCCCGACCCGACCCTCTGTTTAAGTCCAAACTATCCGCCGCGAGGGCGGACCTTGGTCTGGTCTCGCCGGGTTCGGCAAACTGCGCCACTCCACGCGGCCGCCGGTTTCGCTGCGCCTCAGATTTCTCCGCATGAATGTCACCCGCTCTCTTCCTCTCGCCGCCACCGGCTTCCTCATGGCGACCCTGTTCAATGCCTCCCCCGCCTCCGCCGCGTGGTCGCTGCACGAGACCGCCCGCGACAACGGCCGGTTGCTCGCGCCGCTCTCAGCGCCGGCCCCTGCCGCCGCTCCCGTGGCCGGCGCCCTCACACTCGATCCGGCGCAGCGTTATCAGGAGATGATCGGCTTCGGCGGCGCGCTCACCGAATCCTCCGCCTGGGTGCTCGCCCAGCTTCCGCCCGAAAAGCGGCTCGAGGTCATCCGCCGCTACTACGATCCGGTCGAGGGCATCGGCTACACGATCGGCCGCACCCACCTCAACTCCTGCGATTTCTCCCTGAATATGTGGGCCCTCGCCGAAGTGCCCGGCGACTACGATCTCCACAGCTTCACGCTCGATCCCATGCGCAAGTGGGTCATGCCGCTGCTGCACGACGCCCGGAAGGCCGCGGGCGGCGATGCCAACTTCAAGCTCCTGGTCTCCCCCTGGAGCCCGCCCGCCTGGATGAAGATCAACAACCGCATGGACGACGGCGGCTCGTTGCGCCGCGAATACGCGCCCGCCTGGGCCGATTATTACGTGCGCTTCGCCCGCGCCATGCAGCAGGAGGAAAAGTTCCCCGTCTGGGCCTTCACCGTGCAGAACGAACCCGAGGCGCACCAGACCTGGGAGTCCTGCCTCTACACGCCCGAGCAAGAACGTGACTTCGTGAAGAACCACCTCGGCCCCGCGCTCGACAAGGCCGGCCTCCGCGACCGCATCAAGCTCATCGGCTGGGACCACAACCGGGACCGTGTCGAGGCGCGCGCCGCCGCCCTGCTCGGCGATCCCGAGTCCGCGAAATACCTGTGGGGCCTGGGCATCCACTGGTATGTGAGCGACGATTACGCCGCCTCGGCCCGCGTGCACGCGGCGTATCCCGACAAGCCGATCATTTTCACCGAAGGCTGTTTCGAAGGCGGCGCCAACATCGGCCTGTGGCAACACGGCGAGGGCTACGCCACCCAGATGATCGGCGACTTCAAGCACTGGGTTGCCGCCTACATCGACTGGAACATCGTCCTCGACCAGCGGGGCGGGCCCAACCACGTCGGCAACTTCTGCGACGCCCCCGTGATCGTGGACACGAAGACCAAGGAGATCCGCTACAGCGCGGCCTTTTACTACCTAGGCCACTTCAGCAAATTCGTGAAGCCCGGCGCGCATCGCATCGCCTCGGCCGGCGGCCCCGCCGGACTGGACTCCATTGCCTTCGCCAATCCCGACGGCTCCCTCGTCACGATCGTGATGAACCGCACCAACGCCCCCGTATCCTTCGCGCTCGCCGCCGTCGGCGAGTCGCTCGCCTGCACCATCCCCGCCCACGCCATCCAAACCTACGTGCGGGCGGCGCGGTGATAAGTGGCGAAATCAACGGCTGCCGGTCGCTGGAAGATTCGACGTAGCGCGCATCGTCGCGGGTGGCAGGGCGCTAAAAAAGGCGGCCGGGATCACCGGGCGCCTTTTGCGTGAGGTCTAGTTGCCTCGAGCGATTTGGACTTTGCTGGTTGCCCGTTCCGGTTTCGAACAGCTCAGGGGCGTCAAAGGAATCGATTCATTGCGGTGGTTTTCCCCTGCCAAGTGAGGCCAAGCACGGCCCCACCTAGGTGAAACAAGCGGTATAGGCAGCTTCGGGGATGGTTGTCGGCGGTGCCGTGAAAAGCGGAGAGCTATCGGGTTCTCCCGGATTTCTAGAACCGCGCCGAAGTTGTGAAGGAGACGGCCACCGGCTCTTGATAGCGATAGAGGTAGTTCGGCTGGCCGGCGCTGTTTGTTGAGAGCGAGTTTGTCTTACGATACTCGCTGTTGCCGTTGGTGAGATCGTAAGCGTTTTTCACGCCGAGGCGGAAGGTGAGCGAAACGTTTCGCACCTTGCGGGTGTAGAACGCATACAGATCGATGACGTGTGAGCCGCCGGCACTATAGGCCACGCCGTTCAGGATCGCGACGTTGTAATCAGGCACCCATACGCCGCTCACGCCAAGCCGGAGACCCAGTTTGCGCGGCATGTCATAGTCGACGGTCCAACTGGCGCCATAGGGTGCACTGCGCAGACCGGTGACCTCCGTGGTGTTGGTGTTCGAAAGGAGGATATTTTTCGCATTGGCAATGAAGGTGGCGTTTTCCGCCATGGTGGCGTCGCCGCCAGACGCCGTCGCGGCGGTGGTGCGGGCGATGGCGGCGTCCAATAGCGTTTGGAAGGTTGAAAAGTCACGCTGCACGCTGACATCCGTGCGAGAAATCGTAACCCGCGCCTGGATGCCGTGGAAACGCGGCGCTTGGAGGGTGAGGTCCATGCCGGTCGATTCCTCCTCGGAGTTGACCGTGCGGCGCTCATTGTTGAGACCAGTCGTAACCGGCAGGTAGCCGGCGGAACCCGGGGTGAGATTGTTCGGGTTGATCAAGTCCTCGAGCTGCGTGTTGGAGAGCAGGTCGGGCGTCCAGGCATAGGCCGCATTCTGGCGATGAATCTGGTAAAAGGCGACGGTGTAGAACAGCCGCTGCTTGAACAGGTCGCCCTTAAGTCCGATTTCCTTGGTGTTTCCCGTGATCGGGCCGAGGGCCTTGCCGTCAAAGGTCTGCGCCGACTGCCAGTTGAACGACTCCGACCACACTCCATACAGATTCGCGTTGAGATTCGGGCGGCGGAACATGACCCAGGTCAGGCCGGCCATGCTGGTCGTCGCGTCCATGTCGTAAGCCGGATCATACTGGAACTTGGTGGGATCGTCGGCTGGCTTTCCGACCAGCGTGAAGATACCACGCGCGTCCGGTGTATAAACCGAGGCGATCGGCACCTTGCGCTCGATGTGATAGGTGCCCGTGCCGAGCAGCGAAAGCAGACGGCCGTTGAAATACTCGCCCGAGACCGTGAGGTTCGCGCTGTTGGAGTAGCGCTGGTCCCACATCGGGCCCGTATTGACGTAGACCTCGTTGAGGATCGGCTGAAAGGTGGCGGAAGTGGCGAGGTTCGCCGGCGCGAGCGCGTTCCAGAAGTCCGCGCTCATGACATCGGGGTCGTCCAGGTAGGCGCGGATGCGCACCACATTGTTGGCGAGCGAGCCCGTCGCGGCGTTGTTGACGAGGCTGAAGCGACGCGACCCTTGGAGGGTTTGCTCGCGCGTGGCGTTGACCACGAGCAATTGCTTCATCCACGGAAGCTCGACCGGGTAGGCTGCGGTGAAGCGTCCGGCCTGTGCCTTGGTGGAGAAGATCTTGAAGTTCGTGCCGCCATCGAGGTCGACATAGGGCCGTCCCCGGCTGTCCACCTCAACGATGGCCGGTGAAGATGCGCTGCCGAAGGACACGTCGTTGCGGTGCTGGGACTGTCGCTGGAGATTGTAGGTGAGTTGCAGGTTCAACTTCCCGATCGACTGGTCGATCGTGCCCGAGAACGAGTCATACGAGCGGTCCAGATAGTCGCCGGTGCCGAGCACGTTGAAGCCGCGGTCGAATCCGGTGAAGCTCTTGGTGGTGCCGTTGGGGAGCAGCACGCCCGTCGTCTGGCCTTCCAGCAGCGAGAGCACCACGCCACCGGCCGCGTTGCGATCGACCGCCGCCGGGCTCGTGGAGGTGCGCTGAATGACCTCGCCATCGGAGGTGTAATACCAGCGGTAGTTGGTCGAAAATCCGCGACCGGGCGCGGCGGTGCTGCGAATGGCGAGGGTGTTGTCGGCGCGGCGGCGGGTAAACTGGCCGCGCTCATATTCGGCCGTGATCGTGGTGTTCTCCCACGGACGGTAAGAGACCACGAAATCCTTCGCGACCAGCGCCTGATAGTTGTTGTCAACGTAGGTCTTGTTCGAGCGATCCACGAGGTTCAGGCGCATGCTCAGCTTCCTGTTCAGGGCGACGTTGAAATCGCCCTGCAGCCGGTAGGTGCCGAAGCTCGCGTAATTGGCGGACAGCTCCGCGAAGTTGTAGCCGCGCGGCTGTTTGGTGAAGGCCGTCGTCTGGCCGCCCGGCGCGGAATTTCCGAACATCAGCGAGTTGGAGCCCTTGTTGAAGTCGAGACGTTCGATGTTGTAGGTGTCGGTCGGCACATACCAGAGGAAGAAATTGCGCGAGCTGGTATCGGTCGAATTCAGGCCGCGGTAGGTGATGCGATTGTCATCCGTTCGGGACTCGAACTGCGGCGACACGGTGATGCCGGCAATGTAGCGCGCTGCTTCCTCCACGCTGTTGAGCTCGAGGTCTTTCATGAACTCGCCGGTGATCACGTCCACGGTCAGAGGCACCCGGGTGAGCTCCTGGTTGGTGCGGCTGCCGACGAGGGTGGACGCGGCCCGCCAGGAGGTGTCCTGGGCTCCGCTGACTTGGAACGGCGACAGCGTTAGGACTTCGCTGGTCGAATCGGCAGCGGAGGAGGGGGAGGAGGTCTGCGCGCTAACAGCGAGCGGAAGGCAGACGCTCAGAAGCGCTACCGTTCGGATGAATCGACGCGAGGTCTTCATGCTGGGGATGGGTTGGATTTGAGTTGGGGGAAGATGGCGAGTGCTTAGTGGCGAGGGCGTGCCACCGCTGGCGCAGGTAATGCGCCACCGCTTTCGGCTGCCGCTGGCGGGTGAACACGCCCTTGCGGTTGCCATCGATGCGGGTGATGCCCTGTTTCGTGGCAAAATCAGTGAAGGCCCACACGTGTTCCCCGATGACCTGCGGGCAGCGATCAAGGACTTCGTTGCAGGTCTTCACGTATTCGATTTGGAACTCCTCGGAGAACATCACGGCCGGCAACTTGTGGAGGCCGGCAATCGTGTCGGCGCCGTATTCAGTCAGCAGGAACGGCTTGGGCCAGCGGCGGTGCCATTCGGCGATTTCGGCTCCCAGCTTGGCGGCGATCACCGCGAGGTCTCCGGCCTCCAGATACCAGCCGAAGTAGCGGTTCACCGCGATCACATCGACGAGATGCCCGATCTTGGAGTGCTGCGGGTAATTGCATTCGACGATGGTAAGCGGGCGGGTCGGATCGAGCCCGCGGGCAAGTTGCGCTACTTCCGTGAAGTGCGCGACCGCGGCCACTTCGTTCGTCGCCGTCTCGTTGCCCAGGCTCCACATCAGGACGCAGGCGTGGTTCCGGTCCCGATTGATCATGTCACGGACCGTGTCCAGATGATGCTGCCGCAGCTTCAAGCCCGCCCGCTCGGGGCAGAAGATTGGCGTCGTGGGATTTTCCTGTTCCTCGAACTTGAACAGCCCCACGGCCGGGCATTCCCCGATGACGGCGATGCCCAGGCGGTCCGCCAGGCGGAGGAATTCCTCGGCGCACGGATAGTGGGAGGTGCGGATGGAATTGGCCCCGATCCACTTCAGGAGATTCACATCACGCTGATCCACGACGTCGTCCGTGCCCTTGCCGCGCAAGTCCGAGTCCTCGTGCCGGCCGAAGCCTGTGAAATAGAAGGGTCGCTCGTTGAGCAGGAATTGGTCTTTCTCGACCCGCACCGTGCGGAGCCCTAGCGGCAGCCGGTAAACGTCCACCACTTCGCCGGTGTCGCCCAGCAATTCGATGCAGAGCGCATACAGATAAGGCTGATCGGGACTCCACCAGCGGGGATCTGGAACCGCGAGTTCCACCTGCCGCGTGCCGCGAAGCATGGTGACAATGAACCCGTCGGCGTTGACCAAGGTCGCGCGAAAAGCCGTCTGCGGGGCCGTGACTTCGACGGAAACCCGGGCTTCCGCGCCGGAGCGGGTCACACGGGTCAAAATATCCTCGATGCCGCCGACGGGCCGGATGATCAGCCGCACCGGTCGGTGCAGGCCGGCATAGTTGAAGAAGTCGTGGAAGTAGGTCTGGCGTTTCCCCATCCCCTTTTCGACGGCGTAGGGGGTATCGGTCACCTCGCCCGGTGGCAGCGTCGTCCAGTCGAGTCGGTTGTCGAGCCGGACCACGAGGACGTTCGCTCCCTGCGCACCAAACTTCAGCAGGGAATTGGCGGCGGCCTCGAAAGGAAGGAAGCCACCCTTGTGGGAACAGAGCACCTCGCCGTTCAGCCACACCTGCGCGGCATGGGCGGCCGCACCGAACCGCAGCACGACGTCCTTGGCCTTCCAGGCTTCGGGACAGTGAAAAGTGCGGCGATACCAGACCGGTCCCACATGGTCACGCACGGCCGCCTCGGTCGAGATGTCATTGTAACTTGCGGGCACAGGCATGGCGATCCTCTGCCCGTGCCAATCCCCGCCGAACCACCCGGCCGCGAGGCCATCGTCCTCGGCGTCGAGACGGAAATCCCAGATGCCGTTCAAATCGCGCACTTCACGCGTTTCGGTGTCGATTGGGTAAAGCATGGGAGAAGGGCGAGGGTAGGGGGCTGCTGAAGGGACGCTTGCAGCGAGGGGGCTTCGGTCAGCGAGACCTTGATGAGGGCGAGGGTTGGCGTTGCCAAAGGCCGCGCGCGTAGCATCGTTCAAATAATGCCCACCAGTTCGCGTAATTTACGGGCGGTAGCGCGTGCTGCCGGCGTGTCCCTGGCGACTGCGTCGCTCGCGTTGCGGGATGACCCGTTGATTGCCGTCGAAACGCGCCGCAAGGTCCGCGAGACCGCGGACAACCTGGGTTACCAGGTGAATCCACTCATCAGCGAGCTGATGGGCGGGTTGCGCCACAAACGCCGGCGGCAGGACGTCACCATGGCGGAAATCGCCGCGCGGGCCGGCGTCTCCCGGGCGAAGGTTTCACTCGTGCTGCGCCACCCCAACCGCGGTTCCCCTGAAATCGCCGCGCGCGTTTCGGCGGCGATTACGGAGCTCGGCTACCAGCGCGACCCTCTGCATGCAGCGCTCCTGTCGCATCGCCGGAGCAATGCCACCCGCCCCAAGCACACGATCATCGCCTACCTCACCTCTTCGGCGCCGGGCGTGAACTGGCGGAAGTTTCTCAGTCATCAGCAGATGTTTGACGGGGCGCTCCAACGCGCCCGGGAGATCGGTTACACCCTCGAAGAATTCAGCCTGACCTCGAAGATGAGCGCGCGCAGGCTGCGGACGATCCTGCTCGCGCGCGGTATTCACGCCATCGTCGTGGCGCCCGTGCCCGACGGTTGCCGGCCCTTGGATTTCGACTTCAGCGAGTTCTCCAACGTGGGACTTGGTTTCAGCTTTGGCTGGCCTCCGATCGAACGCGTCTCAAACGACCATTTCCAGTCGATCGTGCTCGCGATGCGGGAGTGCCGTGCCGCGGGATACCGTCGGATCGGCCTCGTCGTCAGCTACGCGGTGAGCGAGAGGCTGGGCAACCGCTGGCTGGCCGGGTATTTGCTCTGCCAGGCGCAATTTCCCGAAGCCGAGCGGCTGGCGCCGCTGATGCCGGAATTGGTGGCCGACATTCCGGCCGCCCTGCCCACCTGGCTGAAGCAGCAGAAACCGGATGCCCTGATTTACGGCGACTACGAGATCCGCGATTCGTTGGCCCAGCTCGTGCCATCGCGAATCGGATTGGCGAACCTGCACCGGGGCGGTCCGGACAGCAGCGAAAGTGGGATTGACCAAGCGTCCGGCGAGGTCGGCGCCCGCGCGATCGACGCCGTCGTATCCCAATTGCATCACAACACGCGCGGTCTCGTAACCCACCCGAGCCAGCACCTGATCCCAGGTCGTTGGGTGGCGGGACGGACCACTCCGGGGCCCGATCGAGCCCGGCGATAGCGGCCAATAATTGAACGATGCTTCACTGAGCGCGCTCCCCTTGGTGGAATTCCCGCGCAAGCTGCCGAACATACCCCTCGCCCCTGCATGAGCGCTCCTGCCCCAACGACCCCACCGACCGTGGAGAGCGTCGCGCATCCGATAAGCGAACCGGTTCTGCGCGTGGGCAATCTCACCTACAATCGCAAGCAGCTCGCCTGGCTGTTCTGCTGGCTGCTTCTGGCCGACCTCTCGTTCATGATCGTGAACCAGCTCGAGCCAAGCGTGCTGCCGATTCTTCTCAAGAATGCCGGAGCCTCCGACAGCCACGTCGCTTGGATACTGGGTTCGCTGGTGCAGGTGACGCAGCTGGTGCTGAACCCCATCTACAGCACCTGCTCCGACCGGACGCGGACGCGCTGGGGTCGGCGGATTCCGTATCTCTTCGTCGTGACGCCTCTGGCTTCGCTCCTCCTCGCCTTGACGCCGTATGCGCCCCAGATCGCGTCGTGGCTACAGCAACAAGCCTGGACGGCGGAGCTCTTGCAGCGGATGCCGATAGCCCCTGCCGTGCTGATGTATGGGATTCTGGTTTTCGGCTTCTATCTCTTCTACAGCGGAACGGCCTCGATTTTCTTTTACCTCTTCCGCGACGTGGTCCCGGAGAGCCATATGGGCCGCTTCATGGCGCTGTTCCGGATGGTCGGTGCGCTCGGCACCTTCATCCTGAACTACTGGCTCCTTGGTCCCGGAGTGCGCCTGCCTCATGAGATGTTCCTGGCCATGGCACTCTTGAACCTCGTCGGCTTCCTCGCGCTGTGCCGGTTCGTTAAGGAACCGGACTATCCGCCGGTGGAACGCGACGCTGAAAGGGAATCCCGTCCGCTGTTTCGCCGTGGGGCGATCACTGTCGCCGCGTATTTCCGGGAATGTTATTCCGACTCGCTGCATTGGTGGACCTACGTCTGCCGGTTGATGGTTTACGCGTCCGCGGTGGTGGCCACCTTCCGCATATTTTTCGCCCTGCAAGAGCTGGGCATGACGGTCGAGGAGGCGGGCAAGGCCCTCTCCTGGTCGTCGTTGGCCTGGGTCATCGTGGCCTACCCCCTCGGCCTGCTGGTGGATCGCTGGAAAGTTTTCCGGGTGATGAAATGGGCCCTCTGGATCCAAAGCGTAAGCTATGTGCTCTCGTTCTTTTTTATCCGCGACAGCGCCACCTTTCTCGCCTTCTCGCTGATCACCGGGGTGCTTTACTGGGCGATCATGCTCTGCCAGTTCATGGTCGGCCAGGAGGTCTTCCCGGCCCTCAAGCTGGGCCAGTTCTTCTCGGCCAATGTGGTGCTTCAGGCGATCGTCATCGCTTCGGTGGTGAGTCCGTTCTGCGGTTGGCTCTTCGATACGCTCAAGGGCAGCACCCGATTGCTGCAGCTACCACTCTCAGCTCCGCTCGAAGTCGGACCCTATCGCTACGTCATGCTGGTTCTCAGCGTGGTGTTTTTCATTTCCTTGCTGGGATTGTATCGTGTTGAGGCACTGTTGGCTGCCCGCCAGCGCTCCAGGGTCTGATTCATCATGGTTGGAAACGACCAATCCATCGGCATTCTCCGGGTGACCGGCGCGCTCCGAACGCGGGGCGTCGTGCGGCAGACACCGGTCAACCCCCGGGGTGTTGCCCGCGCCGCCAACCACTTCCGACTCCGGTGCCCTTCGTCGTGGTAAGACACTTCGCCGCTTCACAAATCAAAATCCTCAGCCTCGCCCCAGCCATCCCCTTTTCGAACTGGCCGCCGCATGAAACACACCCTTTTCGCATTCACGATTTTTGTTCTCGGCTCGAACGTCGCCGCGCTGGCCTGGGAAACCGAGCCGCGCAAGGTCTATGCGGACTATCACAGCGCCCGCTATACCCGTGAACACGACGGCGCGCTGGGTATTTGGAAATACAGCACGATCGGAAAAAACAGCCGGTTGCCGAATCCGGTGGTGAACCGCAATGCCGACCTCGTCGAGGAGAGCGGTCGCCATGAACTCGCCTCCGCCGACTACCCGCTCGTCGGCATGCAGTCGGAATTGGACCCGGATTACATCGAATACCAGGTCCTCTCGGCCAAGGCCGCGCACATTGACGGGTTCTTTGTCGAATGGGGTTACTTCGAGCATGGGAGTGACCGGATTCGCCGCGCCCTGACCGCGGCGGCGGTGCGCTATGACTTTGAGATCGGCATCAACCTCTGTGACCGCTGGCTCTTCCAGCAATTGCCGGGAAAGCGGCCGGAACTGCGCGAACGCGATCAACTGGTGGAGGAATTCATCAAGAACTACCGTCAGCTGCTTCGGACGATCGATGCCGAGCGCGTGACCGCTCGTTTCAAGGGGCAGCCCGTAGTCTTCCTCTTTGGCGACGGTCTGTCCCCGGAGGAATTCGACCGGCTGAATCAGACGGTCGTGGCCGCGAAAGATCCTGCAGCCCGCGTCCTGATCCGGCCGCGGTTGACTGGCAAACCTAACGCAAACGGCGCGCTCGTGCAGTCATGGGAATCGGCCCCGTGGTTCGAGCCGAGCCGCGGCTTTCGCGCCGGTGTTTCCGGTTTCTTTAGCTGGGTGCCGGCGCGCGCCCGCCCCGGCGGCGGCGCGCGCCACGAAGTGCAATTTGATCGTCACGGGACAATCGAGGATGCCCTCGACTACCTAAAACTGGTGACGGCAACCAGCGGAGCGGGCCCGCGAGTGAGCAGCGCGACGCCGGGCTTCGACAACCGGAACTGCGCCGGGTGGGGTAACGACTTTTCACAGCTCGTGCGTGGCCAGGGTGAGCTCTACCGGGACATGTGGAAATTCAATGTAGAGAACGCTGGCAACCTGGACTGGGTCTTTGTGCCGACTTGGAACGACTGGACTGAAGGCAGCCAGATCGAGCCCTCCGTCGAGGACCAGGGTCTCGCCCTCAAACTGACCGCCGCCGCCGCCGCCCGCTTCAAGGGACTTCAAGCCACGCCCGAGATGACCGAAATTCCGCTGCGGCTTTTCCAACTGAGAAAGCGCGTCCAGCGCTTGGGACGCATCGGGCTGTTTGGCATGTCTTCTGTATCCACCATACTTGACCAAGCGGCTCTGGCTCTGGCGCGTCGCGATGCTGGCGCGTCCAAGGCGCTGGACGAAGCCGAGGCCATTATCGCCGGGCGCGAGCGGGCGATGCCGCACCCGGAGCGGCTCATCCTGGTCGCTAATCCGAACGGGGTGCTTGTCCGTTTGGGCGGACCCGCCCCGGAGCCCACGCCGGGTGGCTCGATCCAGCGACTCCGTCTCGAAGAAGACGCGGCGACGATGCTGCGAAAGACTTACTACGAGGCGGTGCTGGAGTTCGACTACAAGCCCACGAAGCGCGGCAAGCTTGAGATCCTCTCCGACACCGACCGGACAAAATCCGAAGTTGGGGATTTCGGCGTTATCGCCGATATCAATCTGCTCGAGGCCGGCGATTGGCAGCGAGCTCGCGTCCGGGTGTTCGCCGGGAATTGCGCGTGGCAACACCGACTCCCCGGCGGAAACGACCTTGTGTTTCGCGGCGCAGCGGAGGTGCGAAATGTTCGTCTGACCGCCGACCTGTTTCGTCCGGCTCCCTAGGTCATCCGTTTCATGAAAATGCTGGCTGAGGCGCACCGGGACGTTCCCGGTCACGCCGATGTATTGCCGTCCTGCGGGATTCCGGAGGATGTAAACGTGATA
>CBINOW010000119.1:0-14614 GCA_966252395.1 uncultured Oleiharenicola sp.
CCTTGAGCTTGGCCAGCCGGCGTTCGGAGCGGTCGCTGGCCCAGATCAGGCCCTTGTTTTGCATCAGGTCGGAAAGATGCATCGTCTTGCCGCCCTCGCCGGCGCAGGCGTCCCACCAGATTTCGCCTGGTTTCGGAGCGCAGGCGTGGCCGACAAGCTGCGAGGCGAGGTCTTGGATTTCGAACTCACCGCCTTGGAATTCGGGCGTGCGGTAGAGGTCCTTCAAACCGGAATACCTGAATGCTGAAACCTGAAACCTGAAAGCAGCAAGATCGGGCGGCGTGCAGTTGCCGAGGCGCTTAGCCACGGATTCGCCTGCGCCGGAGCGGGTGCGGATCCAGAGAACGGGGTCGCGCTGCCATTGGCGGAGGAGATCGGCCGGCAGGTCCATTTCGGATTTCAACCAGTCGGGCACGGCGCGGGCGGCGAGGGCCTCCGGTTTAATCGAGGACGGGTTGGCGTCGAAACGAGTTTGTAGCTCAAGGGCGGCCTCCAGCTGTTTCTGGAGCGAGTCCTTGGGTGAAAGCCAGCGCCACCAGCGGAAATAGACGAAGACCGCGCGACTCACTGCGCGCCGACCGGCCGGGTCGGTGAAGTGGCGATCCTGCGTGAGCGACTCGCGCAGCGCTTGGTCGGCGGGCGTGCCGGTCTGCACGAGCTTCAGGATGCGGGCGGCTTGGTTGAGAACGGGGGAGGACATTGGTTGCCCACGGAATACACGGAATACGCGGAAGAGGGGAAGGAGGTTTTGTGGGTCGTCACATGGGTTCGATGCATGTGTCACCCGAGCGAGCACCGGGCTGGGGCTTGACCTCGAAACAGCTCACAGGCGGAAAATTGGGTGACACGGACGGCCTCGCGGGAGCACGGCCAAGCGGGGAGGCAATCAGAACTTCTTTCCCCAGCGCTTCACTTCCTTGAGCTCGGGGCTGCGGGCTTCGGCGAGGATGCCGGCGCAGGCGGGGTGGGCGCGGAGGCGTTGGAAAGCTTCGGGCATGATGCGCCACTTGAGGGCCGTCGAGGTTTCGGCGATAGGGGCGACGCGGCCTTCGAAGAGGAAGGCGAGCTCGACCCGGGTGTCACCGCCGGCGGCGTCGAGGGTCTGGCGGAGGAGGCGGAGGAAGTCGGGCAGCTGCGGGTGCTCGGGTTGCACGAGCCAGGTGACCTTGCGGATGTTGTTCTGCAGGTAAGCGTCGAGCGGGTAGAGCTCCTTGACGTTGAGGCGCGTGCCGTCGTTGCCCTTCATCACCGTGCCGAGAATCACCACCGGTGCGTTTTCGGCGAGGTGCTTGCTGTAGGTCTCGTAGGCGTCGGCATACATGTTGACCGAGAGCGTGGCGCGCTTGCTCGCGAGGTTGAAGAAGGCCCAGGGGCGGTTGTCCTTTTTTGAGAGCTTCTTGTTGATGCCGCTCATCAGGCCGGCGAGGCGGTATTCGATACGGTCGCCCTCGAGCATGACCGTTTCCTCGGTGTGCGTGCAGAGCGCCTCGGCGAGGCCGGTGTAGGCGTTGAGCGGGTGGCCGGAGACGTAGAAGCCGAGGAGTTCCTTCTCGAACTGGAGGCGTTCGGTCGCGGAGAAGTCCGCGGCGGACGCGGTGCCGGCTTCGTTCCGGGACGAGGGCGTCCCGGCTCCATTCTTAACGGGCTTCTCCTCGGCGAACATGTCGAGGAAGGTGTTCTGGCCGGCGGCCTTGTCGCGGGCGTGGGCGGCGGCGCCGGCGATGGCGGAGTCGATGGAGTCGAAAAGCGGCTTGCGGGGCGAGCCGCTGAAGTCGAAGGCGCCGGTCTTCACGAGGTGTTCGAGCACGCGCTTGTTGAGGGCGCGGGCGTCCACGCGGGCGGTGAAGTCGGCAAAGTCGCTGAACGGGCCGTTCTTGTCGCGCTCCTCGAGGATCTTCTGCGCGGCCTGCTCGCCGACGCCCTTGATGCCGGCGAGACCGAAGCGGATCTTGTCGCCGACCGGCGTAAAATTGACGCGCGACTCGTTTACATCCGGGCCGAGCACCTGCAGGCCCATCGCCTCGCACTCGGCGACGAAGTGGGCGACCTTTTCGGAGTTGCCGAGTTCGGAGGTGAGCATGGCCGCCATGAACTGGACGGGGTAGTTCGCCTTGAGGAAACCGGTCTGGTAGCTGAGGACGGCGTAGGCGGCGGAGTGGGACTTGTTGAAGCCGTAGCCGGCAAACTTGTTGAGGATGTCGAAGATCGAGTTGGCCGTCTTGGCGTCGATCTTGTTTACCTTCGCGGCGCCTTCGACGAACTTGGTGCGCTCCTTTGCCATGGCCTCGGCGTCCTTCTTGCCCATGGCGCGGCGGAGCATGTCGGCGCCGCCGAGCGTGTAGCCGGCGATGATCTTGGCAGCCTCCATGACCTGCTCCTGATAGACCATGATGCCGTAGGTCTCGCGGCAGACGTCCTCGAGGAGCTTGTGCGGGTAGGTGACGGTGCTCGGCTCCTTTTTGCCGCGCACGTAGTCGGGAATCCACTCCATCGGGCCGGGGCGGTAGAGCGCGATGAGCGCGACGATCTCGTCGATCGAGGAGAGGCCGATCTGGCGGCAGAGCGCCTGCATGCCGCCGGATTCCAGCTGAAACACGCCGGTGGTGCGGCCGGAGTTGAGGAGCGCGTAGGTCTTGGGGTCGTCGAAGCCGACGGACTCGATGTCGAACTTCGGGTCCACGGTGCGGCGGACGTTGTCCACGGCGTCGGCGATGACGGTGAGCGTCTTGAGGCCGAGAAAGTCCATCTTCAGCAGGCCGAGCTTGCCGACGGCGTTCATGTCGAACTGCACGGTGACGTCGCCTTCCTGCAGGGTGAGGGGGACGAACTCCTCGAGCGGCTTGTCGGTGATGATGATGCCGGCGGCGTGCTTGCCGGTGTTGCGCACCATGCCCTCGAGGACGAGGCCCTGGTCGAGGATCTTTTTCGCGACGGGGTTCTTTTCGTATTCGTTGCGTAGCTCGGCGGACTTCTCGATGGCGGCCTTGAGCTCGATGTTGAGCTCGTCGGGGATCATCTTGGCCAGACGGTCGGCCTCGACGTAGGGCAGGTCGTGGACGCGCGAGACGTCGCGCACGACCATCTTGGCGCCAAGGGTGCCGTAGGTGATGATGTTGGCGACGCAGTCGTTGCCGTATTTCTGGCGGACGTAATCGATGACCTCGCCGCGGCGGCGCATGCAGAAGTCGATGTCGAAGTCAGGCGGCGAGACGCGCTCGGGGTTGAGGAAGCGCTCGAAGAGGAGCTTGAAGCGCAGCGGGTCGAGGTTGGTGATACCGAGGAGGTAGGCGACGAGACAGCCGGCGCCGGAGCCGCGGCCCGGGCCGACAGGGATGCCGTGCTCGCGCGCCCAGTGGATGAAATCCCAGACGACGAGGAAGTAGTCGATGAAACCGGTTTTCGCGATGATCGAGATTTCGTAGTCGAGGCGCTCGACGAGGATTTTGGCCTGATCCTTGTCCTTCGCGCTGTCCGGTTGCGTGTAATCGACCCCATAACGCGACTGGAGACCTGCGATGCAGAGATCCTTGAGGTAGCCCGCGCGGTCGGTCTTCACCTCTGGCGGGAGCGGATACTTCGGGTAGCGCTCGGAGCCTTTGGGGAAAGGGATGGCCAAATCGCACATCTCGGCGACGAGCTGGGTGTTGGTGATGGACTCCGGAACCTCACCGAAGACCTTGCCCATCTCGTCGCGCGACTTGAGATAGAACTGGGTGCCGTCGAACTTCATCCGGTTCTCCTCGGCGATCTTCGCGCCGGTCTGGATGCAGAGCAGCGTGTCGTGTGGGCCGGAGTCGCCGGCGTTCACGTAATGGACGTCGTTCGAGGCGATGACCTTCAGGTTGAACTCCTCGCCGAGCTTGAGGAGGCCGGGGATGATTTTGCGCTGCTCGGGGATGCCGTGGTCCTGGATTTCGACGAAATAGTTCTCGCGGCCGAAAATCTCGACGAAGCGTGCGCAGGCCTTGCGGGCTTCGGGGTAGTTGTCGTGCAGCAGGTGCTGCGGCACGAGCGAGGCGAGGCAGCCGGTGAAGCCGATAAGGCCCTTGGCGTGCTTGGCGAGCGTGTCGAGGTCGGTGCGCGGCTTGTAATAGAAACCCTTGAGGTGGGCGTCGGAGACGAGCTTCAGGAGGTTTTGGTAACCCGTGAGGTCGCGGCAGAGCAGACCGAGGTGGTAGATGGACTTGCCCTCGTCGGAGCGGCCGGTGCGTTCGAGGCGGGAGCCGGCGGCGAGGTAGAGTTCGCAGCCGACGAGCGGCTTGATGCCCTTGGCCTTGGCGGTGTTGTAGAAATCGATCGCGCCGTAGAGATTGCCGTGGTCGGTGAGGGCGAGGGCCTTCATGCCGAGGGCGTTGGCCCGGTCCATCAGGCGGTCGATCCGGCAGGCGCCGTCCAGCAGGGAGTAGTCGGAATGGACGTGGAGATGAACGAAATTGGTGTCGGACGCGGCCAAGGTTCGTGTATGGGAATCAGCGGGTTAGGTGCGGGCAAGAACTAATCGGGCGGAAGTGCCCCGATTCCCGTAGCTGCGCCTGAATCCCGCAGTCGCGGGATGAAAGCGTGGCCGGTTGACCGCCTTGGCACCATGGTTCCTAGGCGGCTACAGGGGGCAAAAGGGCGGGTGTGCAGGGTAAAAGATTGCTGTTGACGGTCGGCGGGGCGGCTGGCTCTTTGTGACCTTTTCCAACGACAAATCCCTCCCTTTCACCATGCCCATCGAGATCAAAATGCGTAAGAATGAGCCGATCGACCGTGCGCTGCGCCGCATGAAGAAGAAGCTCGAGCGTGAGAACATCATCAAGGACGTGCGCATGAAGCGCTACAACGAGAAGCCCTGCGAGCGTCGCCGCCGCAAGGAGAAGGTGATGGCCTTCACCGCCATGCTCCGCCGCAAATACGCGGAGTAAGTTTCCCGTCCGATCCCTTTCAACGGCCGGCATCCCAACGGGTGCCGGCCGTTTTGCTTTTGTCGGGGCCGGGTGGCGTGCGGCTTGATTCCGGGGAAGGCCCGTGTCCTAGTGGTTGCGCCCCTGCATGAAGCCCATCGTCGCCCTCTCCAGCTGCTGGTGTTCCCAGCGCCATCAGGATGGCTACGCGATGCTGCGGGAGATCGCCGACCTGGGCTTTGAGTGGGTTGAGCTGAGCCATGGCATCAAGATTCCGCTCGTGCCCGGGGTGCTTCGGGCGGTGGAGGAGGGCGTGATCAAAGTCGCCTCGTGCCACAACTTTTGTCCGTTGCCCGCCGGGGTGAACCACGCGGCGCCGAATCTCTACCGGCCCTCGGCGGCCGATGCGCGTGAGCGCGACCAGTGGTTGCGTCAGAGCAAACGGACCCTCGACTTCGCCGCGCAGGTGAAGGCCCGGAAGGTCGTCCTGCACCTCGGCTCGGTGGAGTTCTTCTGGTTCAATCCCTCCGGCAAGCTC
Source organism: uncultured Oleiharenicola sp. (assembly GCA_966252395.1). Lineage (GTDB taxonomy): Bacteria > Verrucomicrobiota > Verrucomicrobiia > Opitutales > Opitutaceae > Lacunisphaera. The sequence continues at coordinate 5,425 of CBINOW010000119.1, forward strand.
GACGCCTACCTAGAGGCGCAAGCGGGGGCCGATCTCACGAACGATGCGACCTACCAGAAGCTGCTGGCCAAATCCCTGAAGAAGATGCGCGACCGGATGCCGCCCTACTGGGAAAACACGAAGGCCGGACTCGCGCAGTTGCTGCCCTACGCCGAGGAGAAGGGCGTGCTGCTGGGCTTCGAGAACCGCGAGGCCTTCGATGAGCTGCCGCTGGATGCCGATCATCCCGAGCTGGTCGCCGCGTTGGCCAAGCCCAACGCCTGCGGTTACTGGCATGATACTGGCCATGCGCAGATCAAGCAGGACATGGGCCTGCTCAACCACCGAGAACACTTGGAGAAGAACGCGGCCAACCTCATCGGTTTCCATCTGCACGACGTCAGCGCCGAAGGTCGCGATCACCAGCCCATCGGCACGGGCAAAATTGATTTCGAGATGGTCAGCGGTTTCTGGCGCCCGGAGCACACCTTGGTGCTGGAGTTCAGTCCGCGTTTGACGACCGAGCAGGTGCTGGCATCGAAGGCACGGGTGGAGGAGTTGCTCGCGAAACGGTTCAGGAAGTAGGTCCGGTCTCAGACCGGACGCCGATAACCTCACCAAGCCGCGCTTGTCCGGTCCAAGACCGGCCCTCCTGTCCCCGCACTTGACGAAGGTCGTTTCATGGTTCGCGTTGCCGGCCTATGTCATGGCTCAAAACCAGTATTGGACGGCTCCGCGTGATCGGCTTTTGGGAAGGCGTGTCCTTCCTCGTGCTCCTCGGCATCGCGATGCCGTTGAAATACGTCTGGGACGAGCCTGGGGCGGTGCGCGTGGTCGGCATGGCGCACGGCGTCCTGTTCATGCTCTACGTGTGGGCGGCGATCCAGGCGGCGCTGGAACACGACTGGGACTGGAAGCGCACGGGTCTCGTGCTCCTGGCGAGCCTCTTGCCGGCCGGGCCGTTCATTGTGGACGCGAAACTGCTGCGCCAGCCGGCGGCGTGAACGGCACTCGCGCTCAGGCGGGTTGACGTGATTCAAGCCAGCGGTGGATGCCCAGGGCGGCCTTGCGGGCGTCGCGCACGGCGTGCACGACCAGACTCGGCCCGCGCACGGAATCGCCGCCGGCGAATACGCCCGGCAGGCTGGTCATTTGGCCGGCGTCGATCTTGAAGCCGCCCCACTTGTCGGTGGCGATCTGCGCGAGATCGCTATCCTTGGGGAACGGCACCGGATCGAAGCCGTAGGCCACGATCACGAGATCGGCGGGCACCGTGAATTCCGAACCCGGCACCGGCTGCGGGGAGCGGCGGCCGGAGGCGTCGGGCGCCCCGAGCTCCATGCGCACGCAGCGGATCGCAGTGACGCGGCCGGTGTCGTCACCGATGAGCGCGACGGGATTGGTGAGAAACTGGAACTGCGCGCCCTCCTCGAGCGCGTTGGCGTATTCCTTGCGACTGCCGGGCATGTTGGCGAGGTCGCGCCGGTAGAGGCACACGGCCTGCCGCGCGCCGCTGCGCAACGCCGTGCGCAGGCAATCCATGGCGGTGTCGCCGCCCCCGAGAACGGCCACGCATTTGCCGGCGACTTCGATGGGCGTTCCCGCCATCAGCGGGGAATCCACGTTTTTCTGAATGAGAAAGGGCAGGGCTTCCACGATGCCCGACAAGTGCGCGCCGGGGACATCAAGTGGTTTGGGCTTCTGCGCGCCGATGCCGAGAAAGACGGCGTCGAACTTGTCGCGCAGCCCCGCGAGCGAAACATCCCAACCCACCCGCACGCCGAGACGGAACTCCACCCCGCGCCGGGCGAGGAGATCAATGCGGCGGTCCACCACGGACTTCTCGAGCTTGAACGCCGGGATGCCGTTCACCAGCAGGCCGCCGGGGATCGCCTGGGCCTCCAGGATCGTCACGCCATAGCCCAGCCGCGCCAGCTCGTCGGCGCAGGCGAGTCCGCCGGGCCCCGAACCGATGACGGCGACCTTGCGGCCGTTGGCCGGCACCGGGGTGGCGTCCACGCCGCCGTGACTGAACGCGTATTCGTTGATGAACCGCTCGATCGCGCCGATGGCGACGGGTTCGGTGCGGGTATTGAGGATGCAGGCGCCCTCGCACAACCGCTCCTGCGGGCAGACGCGGGAGCAGATCTCGGGCATGTTGCTGGTCGCGCGGGAGAGCGCGGCGGCTTCCAGGAACAGGCCCTGGGCGGTGAGGGCCAGCCACTCGGGGATGCGGTTCACCAGCGGGCAGCCGGTCATGCACAGGGCGTTCGGACACTGGATGCAACGCGCTGCCTGGGCGCGGGCCGTCGCCTCGTCGAACTCGCTGTAGATTTCCCGAAAATCTGCGACACGCTCCGCGGCCGAACGCTTGGGCGGGGTCGCTCGGTTGATCAGCGACCAGGCGTATTTGGATTGTTGGTCGGCGGAGGTGGACATGCGTGGCGGCCGGCGGACGGAGTCCGACTGCTCCATGATGCCGCCAAACCGCCGCGGCGGCTCGGCGGTTATTGACGAAGCCCGCGCATGGCTTGCGGCCGACTCCGGGGGGGGGCTAGCGGGCGAGCAACTCGCGAATCCACCGCCGGTGCGGGCCTGAGAGAGTGACGTCGTCGAGCCGGTCGAGCGGCACCCATTCGAGCGTCTCGGAAGCCGCTATTTTCCGCCGAAGCGCAGCGGTGGGGGGCGCAGCGTGGATCGTTTCGGTGATGGAGAAGCGCGTGATCGCGCGCCGCTTGGTGGCGAGCAGGGATTCGGCGGTCGGTTTCACGCCGAGGTCGGCGGCCTCCGGCAGCTCGTGCAGGCCGGCGAGGCGTTTGGCGGTGGCGTGTCCGCGGCGCAGGAGGAGCCGGTCGCGGTCGAGACAGAAAATCCGGACCACGAACTTGGCCTCGATCTGCTTGGGCTTGAGGCGGGGCAATTTTTCCGGGTCGCCGAGGCGGCGGGCGGCGCAGAATCCGGCGACGGGGCAGGTGAGGCAGAGGGGTTTCTGGCGGAAGCAGACCGTCGCCCCCAGTTCCATCATGGCCTGGTTGTGCGTGCCGGGATGGGCGCCGGGGATGAGCGCGTCGGCGAGCGGCGTGAAATGCTTCACGGCCTCGGTGCCGTCGCGGAACTGGCGTTGCTCGTTCGTCAGGCGGGCGAGAATGCGCACGACGTTGCCGTCCACGACGGCCGCCGGTTCGTCGAAGCTGATGCTGGTGATGGCGGCGGCGGTGTAGGGGCCGATGCCGGGCAGTTCGCGCCACTCGGCGGGTGAGCGAGGTTTTGGATGGGCGGCGACCCAGGCTTGGGCGAGCCGGTGGAGGTTGCGGGCGCGGGAGTAGTAGCCGAGACCTTCCCAGAGTTTCATGACTTTCGCTTCGGGGGCGGCGGAGAGGGCGGCGAAGTCGGGCAGCTCACGCAGCCAGCGGTCAAAGTAGGGCAGCACGGTGACAACCTGGGTCTGCTGCAGCATGAACTCCGAGACGACCGTCTTGTAGAGGGACGGCGAGTCACGCCAGGGGAGTTTCCGCTGGTGCACCGCATACCAGCTGTGCAGGGCGGCTTGAAAGGCGGGGCGGGAATCGACCAGAGACTCGGGGGAGGTTTGGGCCACAAAAAGGCATCAGCCTTCGCTGCAGGCTACGGCTGACAAGCTCCGAGATACGGGAATGGCGGGTGAGCGGATACTTTTTTGTGTGTTTTTGTGCCTTTTTGTGGCCATGTCATCCCCATGCCCAAACGGAGAGACGACGCCGAGGAAGAGAAGCCCAAGGCGCTCACCACCTACACAATCAAGCTCGACGACGCCCAGATGGAGAAACTGCGCGCGGTCGTCGCGGCCAAGTATTGGGAGGAGGTTGAGGTGCCGTATGCGCGTTTTGCGTTCAAGGGCCCGAAGGTCAACGTCACCGCCTACACCAGCGGCAAGGTCGTGGTGGCGGGCAAGGACACCGAGGATTTCGTGCAGAACATCATAGAGGCTGAGGTCACCGGCACACCTAAGCTCGGCTACGACGAGGTGCACAATCCCGAGTGGTTCGAGCCGCACGCGGGTCTCGACGAGAGCGGCAAGGGCGACCTGTTCGGACCGGTGGTGGCGGCGACGGTCATCGCCGAGAAACCGGCGATCGATGCCTGGCGCGCAGCCGGCGTGCGCGACAGCAAGAGCATCGAAGACTCGCAGATCCTGAAACTGGACGAAATCATCCGCAATACGCCCGGCGCCGTGGTCGAGGTGGTCTATTGCGGCATGGCGAAATACAACGAGCTGATGCTAAAGCCGCAGGCCAACCTGAACCGCCTGCTGGCCTGGCAGCATGCGCGGGCGCTGGAAGCGGCGTTGCAGAAGAAGTGGGTCGGCCGCGGCCTGCTTGACCAGTTTTCCAAGGAACCGCTCGTGCAGCGCGAGCTGAAGAAGCGCGGGTTGGAGCGGTTCAACCTCGAGATGCGCACCAAGGCGGAGTCCGACCCGGTCGTGGCCGCGGCGTCGGTCGTGGCGCGCGCGGAGTTCGTGCGCCAGATGCGCGAGCTGGCGCGCGAGTTCGGCGAGAAGCTGCGGTTTGGTGCCGGCGCCGACGCCAAGGCCCAGGCGGCGCAGATCGTGGAGCGCTTCGGCGCACGCGCGCTGGGGGAATTTGCCAAGTTGCATTTCCGCACGAGCTATGAAGTCGTGGCGGCGGCCGGGAAGCTGGACGAGCTGCCGTTGAAGGAGCCGAAAGAGAAGACGGAGTGGAAACGGTGAGGATGCTCTCCCACGGCGAGGTCGCCGTGGCTCCCATGATCCGGGCGGGAGCGCGGGCGACCCCGACCGCGCTGCCTTACGCCGACTTCTGCTCTTCCTGCATGAGACGGCGGACGTAGTGGGTGAACTCCTCGTCCTCGCCCTCCAGCAGGCCGGGCAGGGCGTCGCGGAAGTCGGCGCGGCGGACCCATTCGCGCATGTAGTCCTCCCAGGACTGCCACATGCGGCGCGTCTGTTTGTCCATTTCATCCTCGTAAACGAGCAGGTAGGCGCGTTCGAAGAGCGAGATCAGGATGCCGAAGATGGCCAGGCGCCGTTCCTTTTGTTCCTCGGTGAGCTCGGTCTGGGCACCCTCGCGGCGGAGCAGGTGCAGGTCGGCGTTGTCGAGCACGAGCTTCAGGAACTCGCGGTATTCGTCGGAGAGGCGCTGGAAGATTTCCTCCTCCTCGTTGCGCCGTTCCTTCCGCTGCTCCCAGACGAAGGTGAGGATCGCGAGCGGCAGGCCCACGACGGTCACGAGGTAGCTCAGCATTTCGAGGGTTTCGAGCAGGCTCATAAGGCCAGTTAAACCACGAAGAGAGCCAAGGCCAGCCGCCAGGCGTGACTTTCCCATGGCAGCGGAAAGCGATGCACGGTCGCGAATTAGCCAGCCGATGTCTGGTCTCCGCAACGGTTACGGAAAGATTTCTCCCCGCTTGCCTGCGTCCTGACCGGCCTTACAACCTCCGCATGCCTGTGCGCCGCCAGCTCCGTGGATTCGACCTGAAGAAAATTCAGGGCGTGACGGGCTTGATCGGAGTGGATGAGGCAGGACGCGGGTCGCTGGCCGGTCCGGTCGTGGCCGGGGCCGTGCTGGTGACGGCGGAGTTTCTCGAGGGACGCTGGGCCGTGTCGAAATCCGGTCGCGTCAACGACTCGAAGCAGCTCACGGCTGCGGAGCGCGAGGAATTGTGGGGCGAGTTCGAGGAGCTGGTCGCCCAAGGGCAGATCCATGCCAATTACGGTGTCGCGACCGTGGCGGAGATCGAGTCGGTCAACATTCTCGGCGCGACCAAGCTCGCGATGCGCCGTGCGCTCGGGGGCATTTACCCGCCCTCGGCCTTCGAGTTGAAGACGGAACCCGACCTGTTCGCCAGCGAGGAGGAGAAGGCGGCTTTCCAACCGACGGTATCCTGCCGTGTGCTGATCGACGGGCTGCCGTTGCGTCATTTTCCTTATCCGCACGAGGGCGTGGTCAGCGGCGACGCCCGCTCGCTGTGCATCGCGATGGCGTCGATCGTGGCAAAGGTGACGCGCGACCGGATGATGGACGAGCTCGACAAGCATCACCCGGGCTACGGCTTCGCGCAGCACAAGGGCTACGGCACCGAGGAGCACCGGGACGCTATCCTGAAGCGCGGGCGCTGCCCGATCCATCGCGACAGTTTCCTGCGCAAACTCTACGCCCAGCCGCGCGACCTCGAGGGCCAGCTGACACTGTTTGGTTGAACGAACGGCGGCTTCCGGCTTCCTTCGGTTTTCCCATGGCCGTCAAAAAGCACAGCTCGCTCGACAAAGTTCTCGGCCGGCTCGACCAGCTCGACGAGGCCAACCTGCACAACCTCGTGCAACGGCTCGCCCGCGAGCGCGCGCTGTTGGAGTCGGTGTTCAACACGCTGCAGGAAGGCGTGCTGGTGATCGATGCCACCGGCCAGATCGAATACGCCAACGAGGCCGCCGCCCGGCTGATCGGGCTCAAGGAGCCGGCAGCCGGCGAAAGTCTCTGGCGCCTGGTGCCCGGATTGCACGATTCGCTGGCCTCGGACGCCGAGTCCGCGCCGCTCGTGACGCGCGAGTTCGAACTGGCCTACCCGTCACCGCGGCTGGTGCGGCTCTACATGGTGCCCTTCGCCGACGGCGAGCACGGCAAACGGCAGGCGATCATCCTGTCCGACATCACCGCGGAGAAGCAGTCCACGGCCGAGCTGATCGAGAACGAGAAAATCTCCTCGATTCTCCTGCTGGCGGCCGGCGTCGCGCACGAGCTGGGCAACCCGCTCAACTCGCTCACCATCCATCTCCAGCTCATTGACCGGAAACTCAAGAAGCTGAAGGCCTCGAAGGAAACGCGCTCGCTGGAGGATTCGATCAAAGTCTGCCGCGACGAGGTCACGCGGCTCGACGGCATCATCAAGAATTTCCTCGAGGCCATCCGGCCGCGTCCGCCCGACCTGGCCGAGCTCCATCTGCCCGGGCTGATCGAGGAGGTGCTGCATTTTCAGGAGCGCGAGCTGGCGGACCGCGGCATCGCGGTCGAGGTCGAGATGCCCGCCGGCACGCCTGTGATCATGGCCGACCGGGACCAGCTGAAGCAGGTGTTCTTCAACCTCATCAAGAACGCCATGGAGGCGATGCAGCCCGGCGGCCGCCTGAACCTCAAGCTGCGCGCCGACGACGATTCGGTCTATGTGGCGCTCGCCGACACCGGCAGCGGCATCAAGGCCGAGGATCTCGCCAAGCTCTTCCAGCCCTACCACACCACGAAGGTGAGCGGCCACGGGCTGGGCCTGATGATCGTGCAGCGCATCCTGCGCGAGCACGGCGGACACGTCGGCATCGAGAGCAAGGAGGGCGTCGGCACGGTCGTGACGCTGCAGTTTCCCCAGAAACACCGCCGCGTGCGCATGCTCGCGGGCGGGTGACGCCGGGTCAGGGCAGCATCACCAGGCGGTAGTTATACGTGCCGGCGACGAACTGGCCCTTGTCCACGGCGGGGACGAAGACGGCGGACCTTTGCAGCGGGCGCGCCAGATCGGGAATGACCTTGGTTGGGATGGAGCCATCTTCCTTGACCTGCACCGAGGTGACCTTGCCGTCCGCGCCGACGCCGATGGTGGCTTCGACGAGCATGATCCCGTGTTCCTTGAGGCGGTGCGGGACCAGCGGGTCACCCACCAGAATCGGGCCGGCCTGGTCGTGCTCGTGACGCTTGGCATGGAGCGCGGAGAGGAAGTGCGCCCGGTCGGGCCAGCTGTGCGGATTGTTGGGGCGCAGCAGCGTCAACACGCCGTCCACCTCCGCGAAAAACTTGAGCAGGGCGGCTTCATCGGGATTGCTGGCCCCGAGGATCGGGACGCCGTTGCGCGTCACGGCAAAGACGGCAAACTCGCTGCGGCGCGGCGAAAGGTTGAAGAGCGAGCTGATGCGGCGCTGCTCATCGTAATCAAGCAGCAGCCAGGGCGCCTTGGAGCGCAGCGCCATGTCGCTGTGTTCCTGGGCCCCGTGATTCACGCCATATTGGAAAGCGGCGAGCGTGCCCGGATGCCTCGCCTGCAGCACCTTGTAGGGTTCGATGGCCTTGGAGATCATGTCCCAGGAGCCGCTGGCGGAGTTTTCAACGTAGAACACGATCATCAGCTCCGGCTCGGGCATGGCCTCGAATTTGGCTATGGTCAGGGTGACCTCTTCAAAATACCGCAGGTAGCCGCGCAGGCGGCCGGTCAACTGGCCGGTCGCATCCGCCCAGCGGGCGGCGGGCTGGGTCTTGGCCTCGGCCTGCGCCTCGAAACGCACGCAGTCTTCGGCCGAGAGCGCGCGCCACGGCAGCCGCTTGCCGGAGCCGGAGGCGGTCCGGAACAAGGCGAAGGGGCCGAAGGCCTCGACGGCCTCAGCTTTGAAGGCGTTGCCTTGGGTATCCTTCCATTCCTGGATTTTGGCGGAGCAAACCAAGGTCGAAACCAAGGCCAGGGTTGAAACGGCGAAGAGCAGGGTTTTGCGCATGGGGTGGGTGGGGAAAACTTCCGGTAGCCAAGCAAGGCCAGGGCGGGTTGGCGGCAGTTATTCTTCAGGACCGTTCAGGCCCTGCCGGCTCGGCCAAGGTGGAAGCGCTCACGGCGCAGTCCGGTGGAATGGGAAAGGGCTCAAATTGGCCGGCTTAAGCGCCTGCGACACACGGACGGTGGGTGCGGCGGGCGCCCTGGGCACCAGGGTTCGATGTCACGATTGCCCCTTGGCGGACGGGTTCGATTCGGTCAGACCAAGCGGACAGAGTCCTCCGGGAATAATTCCAAGGCTTGTCGCCTCCCACGCATCAACAATGTCCAGCGAGATGTTCACGCAGTTGGTGGATGCGCATTACACGCCGCTCTACCGCTTTGCCCTGAGTCTGACGAAAAGCCCGTCGGATGCGGGAGATCTTACGCAGCAGACATTTTTCATCTGGGCCAAGCAGGGCCATGCTTTGCGCGAGGTCGAGAAGGCCAAATCGTGGCTTTTCACCACACTCTATCGGGAGTTCTTGCGTGGCAGGCGTCGGGCCGAGCGGGTGACGGCGTTGGAGGACCTCGGTCCCGTCGAGGCTGATCCGGCCGCGCCCGAGGTGGATGTGGTGACGGGTATGGACGCGGGGCTGGTGGTCGAAGCGTTGCAGGAGGTGGACGAAACCTACCGGGTGCCACTCACGCTTTTCTACCTGCAGGACCTCGCCTACAAAGAGATCGCCGAGAT
>CBINOW010000120.1:0-14543 GCA_966252395.1 uncultured Oleiharenicola sp.
TGCAGCCAATGCAGCTTCTTTCTTCTTCCTTGCAGCGGCTTTCCTTGCTTCATTGATGGCTTCTTCCGTTTTGCCCTCTACCCACGACAGGTAAAGGCTGTACCAGTAATGCGCCGGTGCATAAGCGGGCTCTATGGAAAAAACCTGTTGAAAGCGTTTGCGGGCTTCGGCCCAGTTCCATTCGTAAAAGGCGGCCACAAAGGCCAGCACCGAATACCCCTCGCTGCGGGAGGGATCTAATGCAATGGCCTTCTCCGCGGCTTCTTTGGCCTTGGGCATGGCTTCGTGTGGCGGCATCAGGCAGTAAAACGACAGCACCGCATACGCATCGGCAATGCCGGAAAAAGCCGGTGCAAACTGCGGGTCAAGCGCCGCCGCCTGCTGAAAATACTCAAGGCCCTTGCGCATGCGCTGCTGCTGCCGGTTCCACGAGAAGCGCCCTTTCAGGTAAAGGTCGTAGGCCTGTTTGTTGGGAATGTAATTCTTGGTGATCTTGTCACGGTCGTTCTGCAGCAGGGTGCCTTTCAGTTTTTCAGTGATGGCAAAAGCAATTTCATCCTGGATGGCAAAGATGTCATCGATGGTGCGGTCGTATTTTTCCGACCACAGGTGAAAGCCGTCTTCCACGTTGATCAATTGCGCCGACACCCGCAGGCGCTTTCCCTGTTTGCGCACGCTGCCCTCCAGAACGGCGTTGACGTGCCGTTCTTGGGCGCCGCGGCAGCAACCGGAGCGGCGGCGACGGTCTCGGCCACGGGGACGGCAGGTGCGGACGCCGGGAAGGGAATCGGCGCCTCGGCGGGCGCCTCCGGGGCGGCCTCGGGCGCGGGTGACTCCGCCACGACGGCGACAGGGGCGGGCGCGGCCTCGGCTGCAGGAGCGGCCGGGGCGGAGGAACCGCCGGTGGCGGCCAGGCGCTTGACCGACTGGATGAGGTGGCTGACCGGGATCATCTCGCTGGGCAGCTGGCCCTTCTCGAGGGCCGTGCCGACCTGCTGGGTCAAGGCCTGCAGGGCATCGCGGCTGCGCAGAATCTCCGTGATGATGACAGAGGAGAGCCGGAGCTTGTTGTTACGCGCCAGATCGAGCAGCGACTCGACCTCATGGGCGAGCGTATGCATGGGCACCAGGCCGAGGAAACCCGCGTTGCCCTTGATCGTGTGGAAGGAGCGGAAGATGGAGTTGAGCGCCTCGGGATTGTCGGGCTGCTGGTCGAGCAGCAGGAGGGCGGCCTCGATCTGCTGCAGGTGGTCCACCACCTCGGCGTGGAACTCGGTCAGCAGCTCGCGGTTGTCCTCAAGGTCGAAGGACATCAGCACGTCGCTCTTCTCGCGGGCGGCGGGCACGGCCGCAGCCGGGGCGGCGGCGGGGGCGGATTCGGCGCCCGCCAGGGCGGGGATCGCCACGTCGTTGCGCGCGGCCTCGATCGCCGGGCCGAGCCACTCGACCGTGGAGCGGAGCTGCCGGAGCAGCGCCTCGGTGAAGGGCTGCGCGGTATCGAGGCTCTTTTCGAGGGCGGAGAGCAGCTGCGCCAGCGGCGCGTGCAGGGCGGGCTGGCCGGAGCACAGTTCGCAGAGTTCGCCGACCAGACTGAAGGCCGGCACCAGGCCTTCGTCGCGGCCAACGGTGGCAAGGACCGACTCGGAGGCCAGGCGGTTGACGGCATTTTCCAGCGCCGCGTATTTTTCGGGAGACTTTGGCATGAACCGAGGGAGTGTGTTTAGGCCCGTTTTATCGGCGTCTCCGGCGGGCCGCTTAAGGTAAATTGCACCATAGGGGCAAGATTGCGCTCAATCGGCAGCCCACCCGGCCGATACTCAAGCAAGCGGGCCGAAGCGCCCGTCCATTAATCTCATGAGCACCTCTCCCGTCCCCGTTGCCACCGCCGTGCATCTTGCCGGCAAGTATCTCACCGTCGGTCTCGCCAACGAAGCCTACGGCATCGCCGTCCTGAAGGTCCGCGAAATCATCCGGATGCTGAAAATCACGCCTGTCCCGCAGCTGCCGCCCTACGTGAAGGGTGTCATCAACCTGCGCGGCCGCGTCATCCCGGTGGTGGACCTGCGGGTGAAATTCGGCCTCGAAGCCGGCTTCACCGAGCGCACCTGCATCGTCGTTGTGCAGGTTCGTCCCGCCAACAACCAGCCCGTCCAGATGGGCCTGATTGTGGATTGCGTGGAAGAGGTTGTGACCCTGACGGACCAGGAGATCGAGCCGACGCCGGAATTCGGCTGCGTGATCGACACCTCCTACCTGCTGGGCCTCGCCAAGGTGAAGGGCCAGGTGAAGACCTTGCTCGACATCGACCGCGTGGTCGCCCCCGAGGCGGTCCAGCAGATGACGCAGACCGCCAACTAAGGCCGTTCGACCGGGTTCGCCGGCGGATTTCACCCCAGGGGGTGCGGCTCGACGCGCGCCCGGCCCGGGGCTAGCACAATCTACCCCATGAGTTCGCCCGCCGACCCCACACGTCCGCCCGGAGACCTGCCGGCGGCGGAGACCGGTTCGCGACGTCGCGACGAGGCGCTGCTGCTCGCGCTCGACGCCACGCTGACGAGCATCTGGGACTACGACCTGACGACGGGGCTCGTGACGCTTGACGCCAACTGGTCCCGCATGTGCGGCGGTCCCGCCGAGCCCACGGTCACCCGCATCGAGGACCTGATCGCGCGGCTTCATCCGGAGGACCGGCACCGCGCCCACCGCGCCACGCTCGCGTGCGTGACCGGACGGACGGACGTTTACAGCGAGGAATACCGCGTGTTGGACGAACACGCCCAATGGATCTGGGTGCACAGCCGCGGCCGCCCCAGCCATCGCGACGCCAGCGGCCGGGCCACCCGGCTGATCGGGACCAACATCGACATCTCGCAGCGCAAGACCTCGGAGCTGGCCGCCTCGCGCCAGATCGAGTTCCTCAACGCCCTGAACCAAACCACCCTCGCGCTGCTGCAGCGCCGCGCCAAGGCCGAGATCCTCGAGGCGTTGGCCGGCCGGGCCGCCGGCCTGCTCGACTCGATGCAGGTGGAAGTCGCCTTGGTGGAGGGCGACGAGCTCGTCACCCACGCCTATGGCGGCACCGTGCGCACCCGCGGCGGCGCCCGGGCCCGGCGGGAAGAGGCCGTGCTTTCCTGGCGGGCCGTTGACTCGCGGGAGGCCGTGTTCGTCGAACGCTACGAGACCCTGCCCGAAGGATCGTCCGTTTACCGCCGCGCGCAGTTCCAGGCGGTGGCGCTTTTCCCGATTTTGCACGGGCAACGCTGTCTCGGCGTGCTGGGCTTCCTGCGGGACCGCCCGGGCCACGGGTTCAACGACGAGGAGCGGGAAAAAGGCCGGCTCCTCGCCCAGCTGGCAGCGCTGGTGATTCACAACGCCGACATCTACGAGGACGCCCTCCGCGTCGCCGAGACCCGCACGCGGGCCGTGCGCGAAAGCGAAGCCCGCTTCCGCGCGGTGTTCGACGAGAGTCCCATCCCCATCATCCTGCTCGCCGCGGCGGGCGGCGAGATCCGCGAAGTGAACAAGGCCGCGACCGACTTCTTCGGTTACGCCCGCGAGGAGGTAATCGGCAAGACCACCCTGGATCTCGGCAGCTGGGTCAACCCCGGAGATCGTTCCTACCTGATCGAGCGTCTGCAGCGGGAGGGCGCGGTGCGCGGCTACGAGACCCAGATGCGCGGCAAGAACGACCGCCGCCTGCACGTGCTCTACAGCGCGAGCATCGTGTCCATCCAGGGGCAGCCCCACCTGTTGAGCTCGGTCATCGACATCAGCGCGCAAAAGCAGGCGGAGGCCGCCCTGCGCAAGAGCGAAGCCCAGCTCCGCCAAGCCCAGAAGATGGAGTCCCTCGGCACGCTCGCCGGGGGCATTGCCCACGATTTCAACAACATCCTCACCGGCATCCTCGGGTTTGCGCAGCTCGGCCTTTCGGACATCGAGCCCGGCCATCCGGCCACGCCCTGGCTCGACGGCATCCTGAAGTCGGGCGAGCGGGCCAAGGGGCTCGTGCAACAGATCCTTACCTTCAGCCGCAAGACCGAGAGCATGCGCGGACCCGTGAGGTTGCAGCTGCTGGCCCGCGAATCGCTCGACCTGCTCCGCTCCACCCTGCCCGCCATGGTGCGGCTCGACCACGAACTCGATCCCGGCTGCCCGCCGGTGCTGGCCGACCCCACGGAAATCCACCAGGTGATCCTCAACCTGTGCACGAACGCCTGGCACGCCCTCCCCGAGGCCGGCGGCCGGATCGAGGTGAAACTCGCGCCCCACGAGGTGAGCCCGGAATTCGCCCTGGAACACCCGCCGCTCAAGTCCGGTCCGCACGTGCTGCTCACCGTGAGCGACAACGGCAAGGGTATGAGCGCCGCCACGCTCGAGCGAATCTTCGAGCCGTTTTTCACCACCAAAGAGGCGGGCAAGGGCACCGGCCTCGGCCTCGCGGTTGTGCACAGCGTGGTGGAGGGGCACGGAGGCGCGATCCTCGTGCAAAGCGCATCCGGGGCCGGCACGACCTTCCGCATCTACCTGCCGGCGCTGATCGCGGCCGCCCCGGTTTCCGAACCGGGCGTGACCGCCGCCGATCTTCCCCGGGGCCAGGGCGAAATCGTGCTGGTGGTGGACGACGAGCACGCCAGCGGCACCGTCATCAGCCGGCTGGTGGAAAAATTCGGCTACCGCTCCACCTACTGCAACGATCCATTGCAGGCGATCGCCCTGCTTTACGCCAACGACTACGACCTGCTCGTGACCGACCTGGCCATGCCGGGCCTGCCCGGTGACGAATTGGCGCGGCAGGCACTCGCCCGGAAGCCGGGCATGCCCGTGTTGCTCCTCTCAGGCTTCATCGAGCCCGCCAAGCTGGAGCAGATCCGCGCGATCGGCGTGCGCGAGATTTTGGGCAAGCCGCCCCTGACCGAGGATTTGGCCGCCGCCCTGCACCGCTGCCTGCATCCCTGAGTTTCGCCCGGAGCGCGGAGCCGCGAAGTCCGGCCCCCCCTCGCCGGTCAGTTTTGAAGTGGGCCCCGGAAACGCAGCACGCGGGGCCAATCCCACCGGGGCGAGGGTCGTCCGCCGCCAAGCCTATGGACGACAGGCGCCCCGGCTCCAGTTTTTAGACGCGTTCGTCGCGAAGCGTGGAGCCGGCCCGCCCTCGGGCCGGTCGTTTCAGCCGCGTGAACCATGCACGCAGAAAGCATGGTCAATTCCACCACAGCGAGGGTCGTCCGCCGCCAAACCTTGAGAATCGGCCGGCGCGGCGCCGGTTCTGCCCTAAAACAAAAGCGGCGCCTTGAGGGCGCCGCTGGAGGGTGAAGGATTTTGCGGAACAGGACTCAGGCCGTGGCCAGCGCCGGGGCCGCGGGAGCGGGCGACGACTTGGCGAAACTGGCCTTGGCCTCGTCCACCGAGTCGTAGAACGACCAGGTGCGGGTTTCCTCGAAGCCCTTGCACTCGGTGACGAGCTGGGCGTTGCCGACGAGGACGTAATTCACGCTGGCATCGCGACAGAACTGCATGGCCTGCACGAGCTGCTTGATGACACCCATGTGGAGGGTCTTAAGCGCGGAGACGTTGATGACGGCACGGTTGTGGCCGGCGTCCACCGCCTCGGTGAGCTTGGGCTTCAGGTAGGTCGAAATCTCGGCCAGCACGGCCTGCGTGCAGTTCTCCGGCATCTTGAAGATGAAGAAACCGTTCTCGACGCTGAAGTAGCGGGTGGAGGTGTCCAGGTTCATGGCCTTGGCGATGCGCGACTCGAGGTCGGAGCAGTCGATCGGCTTGGTGATGACGGTGGTGAAACCAACCGTCTGGGCCTGCTGGAGCGTGCCGGTCTCGGTCTTCACGACCAGGCCGAACACGGGCGTGTATTTCGTCTTCACGTTGGTGCGCAGGAGACGGAATAGCGCGAAGGCAGACTCCTCGGGCAGCGAGAGGCTGACGATGACGAGGTCGGGCGGGGTCTTGGAGCAGAAATCGATGGCCTCGCCCTGCGTGGCGGCGCCGATGATCTTCCACGGGGTGTGCTTCAGGCCTTCCTGGATCTGCTGGATGATGGCCGGCTTGTCCTCGACGACGAGGATGGTGGCCGGGTCGGTGAGCGAGCGGGCCTTGGCCGGGCCGTCCACCAGCGGCTTGAGATCGATGATGCGGCCGGCCTTCTCCACCAGCACGTCCTCCTCGAAGGGCTTCACGATGTAGTCGCGCACGCCGATCTTGGCGATCTTGAGCACGTGGTCGCGACCACCTTCGGCCGTGAGCATCATGACCGGGATGCCCTTGAGCTGGGGATCGGCCTTGAGCTTGGTGAGCATCTCGACGCCGTCCATGACGGGCATGGTCACGTCGAGGAGAATGAGGTCGGGCATGGACTTGGCGGCGAGGGCCAGGCCCTCCACGCCGTTGCCGGCCTCGAGGATCTCGCAATCGTAATTCTTGAAGGTTTTCCGCACGATGATGCGGACGGTCTTGGAGTCGTCGACGGTCAGGATCTTGTTGCGCATGGGAAGGGCTGTGTTGGGGAAATTTTATTCGCCGACCTTGAGGATGATGTCGGCCACCAGGCGCTGGCCGCCGGCGTCAAAGGAGTAGATGAAACGCATCGAGTCGCTGATGGGCTCGATCGAGAAATTGCTGCCGCGCAGGATGGAGGGAACGGTGAGCTTGCAGGGGTAGCCTTGGTCGCTGAGCCCGTTCTTGAAGCTGCCGACGGTCATGTTGGTGATCTCGCCGATGGCGTCGTTGATGACCTCGTCGCCGCCTTCGTCCACCTCTGCGGAGGTCATGCCGAGCATGTGGCCGGTGCACTCCTTGGCGAAGCCGCTCTCAAAGTAGAGGTAGATGAGGCCGTTGATGTCACCGAGGAAGCCGACAGTGCCGACGACCTGGGGTTTGTTGGCGAGGTTCTCCTCGCGCAGGGCGGGCGGGCATTCCTCGGGACCGCCGGCCACGCACATCAGTTCGAGCTTGGCGCTGCGGTGCAGCATCGTCTTGAAGACGTCGCAGACCGCTCGCGTGATATTGTCCCGGATCAGGGTTTCGGAGATTTCTTGGGTGACGGCAGGCATGGGAAGGCGAGGAAGGAAAAAGTCGCTCTTCCGTTTATCGGCCCGCCGGGACGGGACTTTAGGCGCGAACACGCACCTTTTTTAAACACCCCATCAGGGGGACTTATTCGTCCTCGGCGCCGGCACCCACGAGATCGGGATCACCTTCAGCCCGGTATTCCTGCAGCTTGTTGCGCAGGGTGCGGATGCTGATGCCGAGCAAGTCGGCCGCCTTGGTGCGGTTGCCGCCGGTCTGCTGAAGGGCGGCCTTGATGGCCTGTTTTTCCATCTCGGCGATGGGTCGGACCACCACCGCGGAATCAGCCGCCGAAGCGGATGTGGCCATCGCCATGGCGGGAGTCTCCGGCTGCTCAAAATCGAAGGGGGCGGCGGTCAGCAGCGACTCGCCTGCGCCGATCTGGCCCGAAGGCAGGCCGAGGGCCGCCGAGGACACGGGGCGGTTGGGCTCGGTCAGGATCACGGCGCGCTCGATGGTGTTTTGGAGTTCGCGCACATTGCCGGGCCACCGGTAACCCAGCATGGCGGCTTCGGCCGACGTGGAAAACCCGGTGACCTTGGTGCCGAAACGGCGGCTGCAGCGGGCAAGAAAATGATTGGCCAGCATCATGATGTCCTCGGGGCGCTCGCGCAGCGGCGGGACGTGGACCGGGAAGACGTTGAGGCGGTAATAAAGATCCTGCCGGAACGAGCCCTTCTCGATATAGGAGAGCATGTCGCGGTTGGACGTGGCGATGATGCGGACGTTGACCTTGATGGTGCGAGTGCCGCCGACGCGCTCGAACTCGCGCTCCTGGAGCACGCGCAGGAGCTTGGCCTGGAGGGAACCCGGGATTTCGCTCACCTCGTCGAGGAGCAGCGTGCCCTGGTTGGCCAGCTCGAAACGGCCGGCGCGACGGTCGGTGGCGCCGGTGAAAGCACCCTTTTCGTGGCCGAAAAACTCGCTCTCGATGAGATTCTCCGAGATGGCAGCGCAGTTTACCTTGATGAAGGGCTGCTGTTTGCGGGGGCTACGGCGGTAGAGTTCGCGCGCGACCATTTCCTTGCCCGTGCCGTTCTCGCCGGTGATGAGCACGGTGGCATCCGTCGGCGCCACGCGCTCGATCAGCTGACGCAGGCGCTGCATGACCGGGCTGCGGCCGACCAGCAGGGCGTCTTCCTGGTCGTCGCTGAGCAATTGGTTGACCTGCTCAAGCTGGCGGAAGGACTGCCCGCGCTTGATCAGGATGTCTATCTGTGACGGCCGGAAGGGTTTGACGAGGTAGTCGAAGGCGCCGGCCCGCATGCAGGCCACGGCCGACTCGATAGTGCCATAGCCGGTAACCATCACCACCAGCGGATGTTCCGGCAGCGTGGCCAGACGTTCGAGGAAATTGTGGCCGTCGCCGTCGGGCAGCCGGATGTCGAGCATCACCAGGTCAAAGGACTCCTTCAGCGTGGCCGCCTCGGCCTGCGCCAAGCTCTCGGCGAGGGTAACCGTGAATTTTCGGCGGGTGAAGATCTCCTGCAGCAGGCTGCGCACCACAGGCTCGTCTTCCACGATAAGGACTTTCTCTAAAGGCATGTGAGGGTCTGCTTCGGTGGACAAAAAGACCTACGCGACGCCCCAGACCGGTTCAATGCCATTTCTCCGGCTTTCCGGAATATTTTCCTCAAGTTCGCATGCCGCCGGCCGATGCGTCCGGGTGACGGGAGCATTCATCCCGGTATCCACACGTGAACACCCACACCCGCCTGCTTTCCTTTCTCGCCGATTTCGAACGCACCCTGCTCGCCGACGATCCTGCACCGGACGAAGGCACCTGGCAGAACAGCCGGACGGTGAACTACCACAACGGTCTGGCCCGGCTGCAGCTCGCCGTGCAGATGCCCGACAAGGCAGTGAAACCCCGCGGTTCGGTGCTGCTGCAAAGCTACAATCTCGCCGATGGCACGCCGTGCCTGAAGGCGCACCTGCACTGGACCGGCTCCGAGACGCCGACCCTCCACGCTGTCTTCACAAAACCAGGCAGTGACTGGAAAAGCGCGGCCCGCAAGCTGGCCGCGCAGTGGATGGCCGGAGCACCGGTCGTGGCCGCGCTCAGCGTGCCCGAGCCGGAAATGGCCGCCGCCGCGGTGGGTTGAGGATCGTTTTCCCGCACGGGCACACCGGCGGGATTTTTTGTGCCCGATTTTCGGCCGCGGGGGCCGGGCCGTTTCAGGCCGCCGTATTGAGCCGGGACTCCGGCAGCACGGCCGGGCCGGCGTAAACGGGCACCACGCGGCGCAGGCGCTGACGGGCCTCGCTCACGCGGCTGAGCTCGGCCTGCAGGCGCACGAGCTGGGTCTCGAGAAAGTGGTGGTTCTGGCTCCAGCGTTGGAGCAGCATATGCACCCGTGGCTGCAAGCGGACGACCTCGGAGTCTGCGGCGAGGGAACAGAGCAGATCGACGAGGGGAGCCGTGCGCTCGCGCACGGCCACGGCCTCGACGAAATCCATGGTGCGGATCAGCGCGGTCTCCTCCCCGAGCAGCTCATCGAGCGCGACCAGCAGGCGCGTGGCGGACTGGAAGGGAGTTTCCATGCGATCAGGCAACATGATGGAGGGCGGCCTGCGGGGCGGCCCCTTCCTGCTGGCGCAGCATCTCGGACCAGGCGTTGCGCACCTCGCCGAGCAGGCGCTCGACCTCGGCGATCGGCGCGGATTGCTTCTTGAGGTTGGCCTCGAGCAGGCGGCGGTCGTAGTAGTCGTAGAGCCGGTGCATCGTGCGCGCAAACTCGCCGCCGGCCTCGAGGTTCAGGGTGCCCTGCAGCTCGGCGATGATCTTCTGGGCCTTCACCAGCTGCGTGTGCACGACCTCCAGCTTGCGCGGGTCCGAGGTGGACTCGTCGCAGGCCTTGCGGGCAATCGCCAGCGAGTTCAACGCGGCGTCAAAAAGCAGGAGCACAAGCTGGCCGGGGCTGGCGGTGAGGATCGAATTGGCACGGTAGGTCCGCGCGTAATTCTGGGCATACATGGCCTGGGGGCGGCTCAGTCGGCTTGCTCGGAGAGATCAGGCGAGCGGAGGATCGCCTCGCCCACCTTGCGGAGAATTTCCGGGGATGGATACGAGGGATCGGCGGCCAGGGCGCGGGCGCGGGCCACGACATCGGCGCGAATTTCGGGCTGCTGCGCGAGGGCGCCCTTCAGGGCGGCGGTGTGCTCGGGCGAGAAGCGATCGGCCCCGGGGCCGTTGGCCACAGGCGCTTTGGAATGGAGCACCGGCGCCTCGGGGCGCAGCACTCGGTCGGATGAAGACGTAGAATTAATCATGGGCTTTCGTTGTGATGAACACGGTCAGCCTCTGACTGTTGTTACAGGGAACGCCGTTATGAGACATGGATAATATCGTCGTGCAGGTCACTGACTTTAGGGGAAAGGAGTAAAGCAGGTGTAAGGGTTTTACAGATGGGCGAGGCCTCAACGGGGCGGCAATGTGCGGAACATGAGATCCGCCGCCACGGCACCGAAACGCAACGGGCTTTGGAGGGAGGTGGGGAGAGGGCTGGACGGCGCCGAGCGGTCGCTTTGACCGTAAAAACGGCGCACCGTGTTGCGCATCTTGGGATCGTCGGCCGAAAAGATCTCGTCGAAGGCCCAGATCAGGCGGACATCACGCACAGATGCCAGCTTGGACCGGAGCCCCAGGGAAAGCGGCCGGTAAGCCTGGTAGGTGGTGAGGTCGGTAAAGAGCACCGCATCCACCGCGTAGCGTTTGCCGAGGGCCTCCATGAATCCGGGGGGCAGAGCGGACACGGACGAAAAGTCGTTGGAGCCGAAGATCCGGTGGCAGTCCTCGCGGGAAACGACGACCACCTCGAAACGGGTCTGCTGCTGCAGGGCCTTGAGCAGGACGGCGTCCAGCGCGGCGGCCGAATCCTCTCCGGCAACGGAGCCGCCATGGACCGGCAGGATGGCCACGCGCTGGATATCGTCAGGCAGGCGCGAATCGGCGCGGAAATTGGCGGGCGTGTAATACAGGGGCTGTTCCAAGCCGCCCTCCTCGAGCAGGGACGGCACGGAATTGCATCCGCCCAGGAAGGCGAGCAGCACGGCGCCGGCAAAACGGGTCATGGTCTTCATTTCGAGGAGCTGCCGCCGCCAAAGGCGTTGGTGAGGGCCGAGCTCTGCTGCTGGATCTGCGACTGCGCGCTCTCCATCGCAATGAAGCTGCTGGTGAGCAACTCGCGCTGCTGGGTGAGGCGGCGCTCCAGGTCGGAGATTTGCCGGTCGAGGTCGCTGTTGGTGTCGGTGAGCCGCTTCTGGGCGAGATCGCCGGAATCGATGAGACTGTCGAGCAGGGTGTCGAATTTGGCGGCAAATCCCGAGGTCGTATCGGTGAAAAAGCCCTCCACGTCCGACGCGCTCTCCTTCAGGGCCTTGTCGAGCTTGGTCGAGTCCTTGACGGACATGATGCCCTCGCGGTTCAGGTCGATCCCGAGGTCGTCGAGGCGGTCAATGGTGCCGTCGAGCCCGGAGATGGCGCCGAAGGCGAGGCTGCGCATCTCGCGGCCCCAGTTCTGCACGTCGCGGTTGCTGGCGAGGACCGCGGTCGTGACCTTGCCGTTGGCGGAGGTGACCTTGGTCTTCTCGTCGAGGAAAGTGATCACCCCGTTGTAGGCGGTGATGAAATCGTCGATCTTGCCGCGCATCTTCGCCGTGTCGGCGGCCACGGTGATCGTCTGGGTCGTCTCGGAATCCACGGTGACGGACAGCCCCGTCACACCATGGGCGGTGCTGTCGAGCGTGTTGCTGGTGCTGATGAGGGTCGGGCCGCCGTCCACGGAGAATTCGGCGTTGTCGCCGCGCACGGTGGTGTGGCCGCTGGTCAGGCCGAGCGCGCCGAGCACGCCGCCGGCCGCCTCGCTGAGCGAGAGACCGAGGTCGCCCGTGGCGTTGTTGGCGAGCGACACGCGGTCGTTCACCGCGTCGTAGCTGGCGGTCACGCCGGCGGCGGAGGCGTTGATCCGCTTCATCAGCGTGCTGAGGGAGTCGGTGTTGACGTTGTAGTCGATGGACACGCCGTTGATCGTGAAACTGCCCGCGCCGGTGCCGTCCACGGCGGTCACCGCGGTCTTGAGGCCGGCGTTCGCCAGGGTCATGCCGGTGCGCGCCGCGCCGAGGCTGCCGTAGCTGGTGACGGTGCCCGAGCCGCTGTTGGCAAGCTTCAGCACCGAGAGAAAATTGCTGGTGTCATTCGACGCGCCGAGGACGATCTCGGCGTCGGTGGCGCTATCGAGCGTGATCTTGTCGGTCACCGGATCGTAGCTGGCGGTGACATCGTCGCCCGTGGCGGTGGCGATGGCGCTGAAGACGCTCTCCAAGGAATCGGTGGTGGCGACGGTGACCTTCGCGCCATTGATGGTGAAGGTGCCGGCGGTGATGGTGCCGGCCGTGCGCATGGTCGCGAGCGTGACGCCGGAGACGTCGCTCGTGGTGGCGAGGCCCTGCGTGATGTCGGACGCCCCGTCGCGGCGCGCGCGGGTGGCCAGCTGGGAGACGGCGATCTGGTAGGAGCCGGCCGTCGCGCCGGAGGACGGCGAGAGCTTCCAGGTGGAGCCGGTGGTGCCGGAGCTGGCGGTGCGGCCCGAGAAGAGGGTCTGGTCCTTGAGGCTGCCCGCGGCGGTCTGCAAGCTGGCGAGCTTGGTCCCGAGGTCGCGCAAGGCGTTGGAGCGCTGAGTGTTGGTCGTCTGCTCCCGCTCGATGCGCGAGATGGGGGCGCGCTCGATCTCCATCAATTGCTCCACGAGGGATTTCCAGTCGAGACCGGAGGCGAGTCCTGAGAGTTGTAAGCCAGCCATGGTGGGTGTGGGAGTAGCGGGGACACTGCCCCACACCTTCATCGGCCGGACCGGGGGAAAGTTAAGTCCGGCAAAAAGATTTTTGACCCCATTTGGGCCGTCCCCCGCCCCACCCCGCGACCGAGGGAAAACGCGGTGCACGGGCCGTCCGCAAAACCGGGCCCGAAAAAATAAATCCGTGCCAAGTTTCTAAATATTTTCCGGAACCGCGCCGTTATCTGGCGTGCCGCGAATCAGAACCAAGGCCGGACCGCTCAGGAGCCGCTACTCAAGAGCCGAATGCGACACGGACGTCGCAAATCAAAAATCAAGGAAGATACCATGTCAGTCGTCATCAACACCAACTTCGCCGCGATCGTCGCGTCGAACAACCTCGCCTCCTCGAACGCCCAGCTGCAGCGCAGCATGAACCGGTTGTCGAGCGGCTCGAAAATCGTGAACCCCGCCGACGATGCCGGTGGTCTCGCCGTGTCCATGAAGCTGTCCGCCGCCGCCAAGCGCTCCGGCGCTGCCGCGACCAACATCAGCAACTCCGTCTCGTTCCTGCAGTCGCAGGACGGCGTGCTGAAGGTCACCGGCAAGGTCCTCGAGCGCATGGGCGAACTGCTCACGCTCTACAGCGACCCGACCAAGAACAGCGACGACCTCGCGAACTATGATTCGGAGTTTGTTGCGCTCCAGGAAGAGCTCACCTCCCTCACCGGCGAGACCTTCAACAGCGTGGAGCTCTTCGGCACCAACGGCCTGTCCGTCTCGGTCTCCGAGGATGGCACCTCCTCCGTGACCATTGCCGACAAGGACCTGTCCTCGACCGCCGACGGCGTGGGCAACCTGATCGCCAGCAGCGTCACCTCGCTCGCCGACATTGACCTGACCGACATCACCGATGCGATCCAGGCTGTCGCCACCTACCGCGCCGAGAACGGTGCCGAGCAGAGCCGCCTGGGCTTCGCCGCCGAGGTCCTCACGGTCAACAAGGCCAACCTCGAGGCCGCCAATTCGCGCATCATCGACGTGGATGTCGCCTCGGAGAGCACGCAGCTCGCCCGGTGGAACGTCCTCGTCCAGTCCGGCACGGCCATGCTCGCCCAGGCCAACCAGAGCGCGCAGACGGCCCTCCGCCTGCTCCAGTAAGTAGCTCCCCGCTAGTCCGCGCGGGATCGGAGTGATTGCCGGTCCCGCCGCGTCAGAAAGTGCGGTTGTCTGTATGTTCCTTTCCCCTTTGCGGCGCGTTTTGTCGCGCGCCGTCACCCTTTGAGGCACTCGCCTCGAACAGCGCGACCGGCGCTGATTCCCCCCGGTCCGTGGCGACGACGGAAGGTCGCACCCATCAAGGATAGATACCATGTCAGTCGTGATTAATACCAACTACGCGGCGACGGTTGCTGCTAACAACCTGTCCGCCTCGAACTCCGCCCTCCAGAAGAGCCTCAACCGGCTCTCCAGCGGTTCGAAAATCGTCAACCCCTCCGATGACGCCGGTGGTCTCGCGGTGTCGATGAAGCTGTCTGCCGCGGCCAAGCGCTCCGGCGCCGCCGCCAGCAACATCGGCAACTCGGTCTCCTTCCTGCAATCGCAGGACGGCGTGCTCAAGGTCACCGGCAAGGTCCTCGACCGCATGAGCGAGTTGAAGACCCTCTACAGCGACCCGACCAAGAACAGCGA
>CBINOW010000121.1:0-14518 GCA_966252395.1 uncultured Oleiharenicola sp.
CCGTTTCCGCAATCACACGCTCAAGCTCTTCGAGAAACACGGCATGACCAACCTCCCGTATTTCCACCCGACCGATGCCGACAAGGGCGCCGGCAAGACCCTCATTTATCTCCTCGCCCACAAGTCCGTGGACGCCGCCAAGGCCTCCTTCAACTCGTTCCGTCAGGACCCCGACTGGGTCAAAGTCCGCACCGAATCCGAAGCCCCCGGCCCGATCCTCGTCAGCCCGCCGTCTTCAATATTCCTCAGCCCGGTTGTTTTCTCGAAGCTGAAGTAGTCCTGGGTGATTGAACTACGACATACCCGAATCCGGGCGGACCTTGGTCCGCCCTTTTTGTAGGGCGGGATCTCCGAATCCCGCCGCAATCCGATCACGGCAGCAATGGGAACCAGCTGATGGAAAGCACCCGGAGGTTGTTGAGGCTGTGTGCGACAATCGGGACCGCGATGCTGTCTGTCTTGTAGTAGAGGTAATCGAGAAAGAGTCGGGCGATCCCAAGGCGCAGCATCGGGACAAAGCCGATAATTTCACCTCCTTGCCCCTGGTGCAGGATGATAAACAGCAAGGCATCGAACGCGGCTATCCACGGCCACGGAATATTGTGTTTCCGTAGAACTCCGACGACGACCCCGATGTGAAAGAGTTCCTCCGCAATGGGCCCGGTCACCACCATGTCTACGGCCGACAATAACAGATAGTGGAGCAGAAAGTCCGGACGCCGGTCGGGCGGCAGGCCGAGGTAGTGCGCCCACCCGACGTCTGCCCCGACGGCCGTTGGGGCGAGTTGCATCTTGTAGAGCAGAAAGACCAGTCCAGCCAGCAGCGCATTGCCGATGACTAGGCCGAGAATCCAAAACCGGGTTGTCCTGATTTTGAGTCCGTCCCGAACCGCCCGACACGCCTGCCGGGCATTCAGAGAGAACATCCACAGAAGTCCGATGCTGAGCACCGAGAACCCGAGTGAGCACCAGCCCGCCATCACCAGACCGTCGAGTCCGAGATGTCGCCGAATCGCTCCTGCCAGCGCCGCCGGCACCCAGAGCAGTATGAAGCCAACCACGATTTGCATGAATGCGGTCTTCTCCGATGGAGATGTCTGCTGTCGCATCACGCGTGCCTGATCTTGCTCACTCATGTCGGAAAGGCACGGATATTTGTAATTTGCAGGACTTCGGTCGCCATAGATATGTTTTCAGGGCAGGCGCAGTCTTGAGGAATTCTGACGGCCGTCCCAGATACGCACGATCTCAACGATGTGGGTTGCCGCATCCACCCGATAGTAAATCAGGTAGTAGCGATAGGACAGCTTGCGCAGACCGGGCCGGGCTTTGACGGGTGACCCACGCTCCGGAAATTGGTTGAGGGAGAAAATAACCGCCACCAGTTCCAAACCGATGCGCTCGGCCGCCTCCGGGCTGGAGTGCGCGAGAAAGGCTACCGCCAGCTCCAAGTCGGTCTCGGCTGTTTCGGTCAGTGCGATACGCCAGACCATCGCCGGACCTTCGTCTCCAATTCGGCCCGGGTTGGTGTGGTGGGGCCCCTTTGCTTTAGCGAAGCCAGACCAGCATCGATCGCGGCCAGTATTTCCGGAGTTTCCTCCGCCTGCTCATCCAGCCAGTGCCGCAGCGCCTGTTGCTCCGAGGGAGCCAGCCGCTGGATGGCCTCCTGGATTTTCGCGAGCTTGGTCATGCCCGAAACCTATTTTGCATGGCCTTTCAGGCAACCGGGAAAATCAGCCCGTCTTCACGGCCTTCTTGTGAAATTCCCCATCCGTGTTCATCGGCGTAATCCGTGGCTAAATGGATGATTGGCGAGGTCGTGCAACCGCTCGCGCTTCTGCGGGAAGAGCCGCGCGCCCTCGGCCAGGGCGGCGAGCACCTCTTCGGAGGATGAAGCAACGCTTTGGGCGCTGATGTGCGCCAGCAATTCGTAGGCAGGGGCCAGCGGGGGAGATTGCTTCATGCCGGCGAGCAAGGGTTCGACTACGGACGCGACCTGCTCAGCCGAATACTTTCCGTCGTTGCGAGTGGATCGGCCGACGAGGGCGTCGTAACGCAGACGTGCCAGTTCGTAGTAGGCGCGGGGGCGCATCGCGCCGCTTTGCACGGCGTCCTCCAGCAGCCGGACGGCCTCCGCCTTGTTACCGGCGTCCAACTCCAGCAGGCCGAGCGAAGCGAGCAGGCGCGGGTCGCGATCACCGCGGTCGTAGGGCTTGCGCAGGGTCCGGCGGGCGAGCGTTACGTAGTGCTCTTCGAGATCGGGCCGGTTCTTCCGCACATAGCGCGCTTCGAGTCGTTCCCATTCACCTTTGAGACGGGCGATCTGCCGGGGCGAGGCGTCTTCCAGCGGGTCCGCGGGCGGACGGGCGAGTTCGTCGGGCAAGGTCCAGCGCAGGCCGGGATGGTGGGTGGCGTGGGCGGCGAGCTGGTCCCAGGCCTTGGCCCAATCGAGGCCGAAGCATTCCGCAAACACGGTTTCCGTGGCCGGCTCGGTCGCGGTTCGCTCCACAAATTTCCAGAATGCCGTCGCCCGGCCCTGGGCGGGATCAAGTCCCCAGCTCGCGAACAACTCGCTTTGGGCGAGCCACGTGACGGCGTCGTAGTCGGGCGACGTCTTTCCGGCGAAAAACACCGCGGGCGGAATCAGGTCCGGCTCAGGGGCGACGGTCTTGGTGCCGGAGGGTTGCTTGTTCTGAAAATACCAACGGATGGGGCGAACGGTCACGGTGTTGTCCTGAAATTCCATCCTCTCGTAGAGCCGCAGGAAACCGGCGGTGAACCAGTCGGGCAGG
The DNA here is from genome assembly GCA_966252395.1 of uncultured Oleiharenicola sp. Classification (GTDB taxonomy): domain Bacteria; phylum Verrucomicrobiota; class Verrucomicrobiia; order Opitutales; family Opitutaceae; genus Lacunisphaera. The sequence goes on from CBINOW010000121.1 coordinate 2,793, forward strand.
GCGGGGGTGCGTTGCTCCAGAAGATTGGCCACGTAGGCCGGCGTCAGGTAGCTCCGCTGCGGATCGATGGTCGAGGTCGAGACCAACGCAAAGGTCGTGATGGAGTCGGCGTCGGTCAGCATCAGGTTGCTGAAGAAGCTGTCCGGGATGGCCGCCTGCGGTGCCGGTTCCAGGCCCAGCAACTTCGCGCCGGTGATCGCTTCGAGCCGGACGCGCGGTGGCGTGCCGGAGGGCGGCAGTCCGTCGCGGCGCGCGGGCGGATGGGCCTTCAACATGGCGGAGACGGCCTGCTGCTCCGCGACGGGCCAGAGCTTTTCGTCGTAGAAGATCAGGGCCTGCGGCACGTCGAGCGTGAGCTGGAAGCGTTCGGGCAACACCAGGCCCAGGAGCTGGTTGGCGCGGTGGAAGGCGAGGGCGAGCTGCTCCGTCGTCAGGTCGTTGCAGCGGGACAGGATCTCGAAGCGCGTTATCCGGGTGTAGCGCCACTTCGGTCCGGCCGTCTGCTCGATGATGAAGGGTGGCAGCTGGACGGTCATCTCAATCTTGGACTCGGGCGCGGCCAACAATTGCCCGCCAAGGATGCAGGCAGCCATGCCGCATAAGAATTTAATCGGGCGTTCTAGGGATGACATCATTGGATCAATGCTGCCTGGGTGCTCGTGGCTCAGTCTGATCCTCCTCCGCCTCCATCGGAACCTCCGCCCGCATCTCCGCCACCGGTATCACCATGGACGCAATCAGGCGTGTAGTGATGCGCGGAATGGCCGCCGTCGGTGACCATGGGCATGTAACCGGAATCGCCGGGGCCGCCTTGGGCAGGAGGAGTTCCTGCGCTACCCGAGCCGAAGAGTTTGGCGAGGATGACGACCAGCACGAAGAGTCCGACCAGAACGATGAGGGCGATCATGGGGGGGTGGAAATTCGGCCCGCGCAACAGAACAGCCGAAGCATGTGTGCCGATCAACGTCTGAATCCCAGGGGCATGGCATTCCGTGTTTTCCGTGTATTTCGTGGGCCACTCCACTCTGCTCACCCGGGGATTGTCCGTCGATCCTTGACGGTCACATGGCTTCGCGTCCGAACCGACTGGCGATTGCGGAGGAGGCGTATTCTCTACCGCTGATTCCTGCTCGGGGCGCATCGTTCCGAGTTCCTTTACCCCATGAAATCCCTCAAACTGTCCCTGTTGGCAGCGATGTCGCTGCTTCCCATGACCGCGCTCCAAGCTGCTCCCGTCGAGGTCAAGGTGGACGCCGCCAAAACCGGCGCTCCGATCAACCCGTTCATCTACGGCCAGTTCATTGAGCACCTGGGCCGCTGCATTTACGGCGGCATCTGGGCCGAGATGTTGGAAGACCGGAAGTTCTACTTCCCGATCACCGAAAAATACGCACCTTACCGCGCGATCGAGAACGTCGATTTCCCCGGCCAGGTCGTGGAGCGTGGCTTCCCTGTGGTCGGTGCCTCCCCCTGGCAGATCATCGGTGACGCCTCGGCGGTGACGATGGTCAAGGAAGGCGCCTTCGTCGGCAAACACTCACCGCGCGTGAATGCCGGCGCCGGCATTCGTCAGCGCGACCTTGGGGTGAAAGCCGGCCTGCGCTACGATGGCTACGTCTGGGCCAAGCCGCTGAACGGCAAGGCCGAGATCGAAGTGACGCTCGTCTGGGGCGAAGGTGCGGCCGACCGAGCGTCGGTGAAGCTCGCTTTCAGCGGCAACGACTACAGCAAGCAGACCTTTGCCCTCACCCCCAAGGCCGGCCTCGAGAAAGGTGCGCAGCTCGAGCTTCGCGTGTCCGGCGGCGACGTGCTCCTCGGGCCGCCGTCGATCATGCCTTCCGACAACTACAAGGGCATGCGCCGCGACACGCTCGCGCTCCTAAAGCAGCTGAACGGCACTGTCTATCGCTGGCCGGGCGGCAACTTTGTGAGCGGTTACGACTGGCGCGACGGCATCGGCGACCGCGACCGCCGCCCGCCGCGCAAGAACCCGGCCTGGACCGGCGTCGAGCACAACGATTTCGGCACCGACGAGTTCATCGTGTTCTGCCGCGAGGTCGGCACCGAGCCGATGATCGCCGCCAACACCGGCTTCGGCGACGCCTACTCCGCCGCCCAGTGGGTGGAATACACCAACGGTGGCGCCGACACCGTCGCCGGCGGCTGGCGCGCCAAGAACGGCAACGCCCAGCCCTACGGCGTGAAATACTGGTGCGTCGGCAACGAGATGTTCGGCCCCTGGCAGCTCGGTTTCATGCAGATGCAGCACTACACGCTGAAGCACAACGAGGTCGCCGAATACATGTGGAAGGTCGATCCCTCCCTGAAGCTCGTCGCCGTGGGCGATCTCACCACCATCAACAAGGATCACGACCCGGCGCAGGCGAAATCGGGCAAGACCTGCTCGCACATCATGCTCGAGGAGTGCGCCGACCACATGAACTACCTGTCGGAGCACTTCTACGTCGGCCGCGTGCCCTGGACCAAGGAAGGCCGCACCGATGTGGTGACGCATGTCGGCTTGGTTCGTAACGCCATCCGCGCCAAGGCGGACGGGCATCGCAAGCTCCAGGCCAGCCTGCCCAACCTGAAGGGCAAGCTCATGCCGATCGCCATGGACGAGTGGAACTACTGGCACCGCGAATACGCCTACGGCGAACTCGGCTGTGTTTATGAACTGCAGGACGGCCTCGGCATCGCCGCTGGCCTCCACGAATTCTTCCGCCAGAGCGACCTGATTCAGATGGCGCACTACGCGCAAACCGTGAACGTCATCGGTGCCATCAAGACCAGCAAGGTGGCCGCCGAGATGGAGACCACCGGACTCGTGCTTCAGCTCTATCGTGAAAAATTTGGCCAGAAGCCGCTCGTGGTTTCGCATGACGCCGGTCCGCTCGACGTGGCCGCGGCGCTGACCAAGGACGGCAAAACGCTCACGGTTGGCGTGGTGAACCCGACGGCCGAAGCCGTGGACCTGAAGCTGGCCTTGGCCGGCTTGAAGTATGCCGGTCCCGCCACCCGCTGGCACATCACCGGACCGAACGCCGAGTCTCACAACACGCCGGGCCTGCCGCGCGTCGTGGACATCAAGCGCACCGACGCCAAGGCGAGCCAGCTGCAAGTCCCCGCGCTCAGCGTCGCCCTCTTCGAGGTGCCGCTGCAGTGATCGTCAGGCTGTAGGGCGGGGTCTCCGAACCCCGCCGATTTTCCCAAGGCGGAGGCAAAGCCCCCCGCCAATTTCCTGTATGCCGGGTCGGTCTCCGCCCCGACCGCGGCCGCATACTGCGATTCTGCGCTCCGCTCAGAAGGACAGAAAGGAGACCCACACCCGCAACGTGTCATTCTGAGCGGAGCGAAGAATCCAAGGAGACTCCGGCGGGGTTGCTTCGCCATCTTCGCCGAGCCTTCGTCGGAGATCCCGTCCTACAACCAAACAAACGGATCGGCTCAGCTCCGCACCTGGCCGGTGCCGCGGACTACGTATTTGTAGGACGTCAGCTCCTCGAGGCCCATCGGGCCGCGGGCGTGGAGCTTGTCGGTGCTGATGCCGATCTCGGCGCCGAAACCGAACTGAAAGCCGTCGTTGAAGCGCGTGGAGGCGTTCCAGAGCACGACGGCGCTGTCGATGTTGTTCAGGAAATGCTCGGCGGTGGCGGCGTCGGCCGTGACGATGGTCTCGGTGTGGCGCGAGCCGTGCGTTTCGATGTGCTCGATGGCGGCGGCGCAGTCGTCCACGACCTTCACCGCGAGGATGAGATCGAGGAACTCGGTGCGGAAATCTTCCTCTTTGGCGGGAACGGCGGCGACGCCGGCCTGCTGCAGGGCAGCGAGCGCGCGCGGCTCGGCACGGAGCAGGACCTTGGCGGCCGTGAGGGCCTTGCCGGCTTGGGCGAGGAACTTGTCGGCCACGTCGCGGTGCACGAGCATCGTCTCGATGGCGTTGCACACGCCCGGACGCTGGACCTTGGCGTTGAGTGCGATCTGCTCGGCCATGGCGAAGTCAGCCGCCTTGTCCACGTAGAGTGCGCAGATGCCGTCGTAGTGCTTGATGACCGGCACGCGTGCGGTGCGCACGACGGTTTCGATGAGGCCGCGACCGCCGCGCGGGATGAGCAGGTCCACGGTGCCGACGGACTCGCCGAGCAGGCGCACGGTGTCGCGGTCGGCGACCGGCACGAGCTGCACGGACGCGGCAGGCAGACCGGCTTGAGCGAGGCCGCGGGAAAGGGCGTTGGCGATGGCGGTGTTGGAGCGCAGGGCCTCGGAGCCGCCGCGCAAGATGACGGCGTTGCCGCTCTTCAGGCACAGGCCGGCGGCGTCCACGGTGACGTTGGGCCGTGATTCGTAGATGAAGCCGATGACGCCAAGCGGCACGCGGACCTTGGCGATCTTGATCCCGTTGGGCTGCGTCCACTCGCGGAGCATTTGACCGACCGGGTGGGTTAGGGTGGCGACCTGCCGCAGGCCCTCGGCGCAGGCGGCGAGGCGCTTCGAGTCGAGCGTGAGCCGGTCCACGAGCGCGGCAGTCTGGCCGTTGGCCTTGGCTGCGGCGACGTCGAGCGCGTTGGCCGCGAGGATGTCTCTTTCCGCCGCGAGCAGTTCGTCAGCCATCGCGCGCAACGCGGCATCGATCCGCGCGGCCGGGGTGGTCGCAAGGACGCGCGCGGCGGTGCGAGCTTGGCTTCCCATGTCGCGGATCAGTGTGGACAGGTCAGGCATGGGAAAAAACTCCAAAAGCCAGATCCCAAACGCCAAAGAAGCTCCAAATTTCTAAATTTGGATTCTGGGATTTGCTACCTGTTTGGCGTTTGGCCATTGGCGTTTGAAATTTGGCCTCGCTCACTTGGTCGGAAAATACGTGCCCACGCGCTTGCCGGCGACGATCTGGTAAACGAGCCCGGCTTTGCGACCGCTGGCGATGTTGACCGGGATGCCGGCCTTCACGGCGAGCTGCGCAGCCTGGAGTTTCGTGACCATGCCGCCGGTGGAAACGTGGCCCTTGTCGGAGCGAACTAGCCCGGAGACCTGGCTGAAATCACGGACAACGGACACCACCATGCCCTCGGCGTCCTGCAGGCCATCCACGCTGGTGAGGATGATGAGCAGGTCGGCGTTGATGAGCGTGGCGACCTCGGCGGAGAGCCGGTCGTTGTCGCCAAAGTTGAGTTCTTCGACGGCGACGGAGTCGTTCTCGTTGATGATCGGCACGACGTTGCCGCGGGAAAGCAAATGGGCGAGGGTGTTGCGGGCGTTCTGGTGCCGCACACGGCTGTCGAGGTCGTTGTGCGTGAGCAGCAGCTGCGCGACGGCGATGTCCTGCTTGGCGAACTCGCTGGCATAGGCGTGCATGAGCTGGGACTGGCCGACGGCGGCGCAAGCTTGCTTGGCGGCGAGTTCCTTGGGCTTGGCCGAGAGGTCGAGCGTGGCCAACCCGGCGGCGACGGCACCGCTCGACACGATGACACACTCGTGGCCCGCGCGGACCAAGGCGCCGACCTCGCGGGCGAGACGCGCGATCTGCGGGCGACTCAGGCCGACGCCCTTCTCCTTCGAGAGGATGCCGGAACCGAACTTCAGCACGATGCGTTGGGAACGTTTGGACATGGAGGGTTCACAGTAGTCGCCGGGACACGCGCAACAAGCCGGAATCCTGCGCGCTGCGTGTCAGTGGGACGACTTGTTAACTATGACACGTTTCTGAGTGACTCACTCAAGTATGACACCGTCCTCCCTTGTCTCGACAAGCCCGGTGACGTCCTGTAGTCGTCAGAAAAATAATTATCAGCCTCTTCCTGTCATGCTTCCATCAATCAAATCATCCGTCAGGGCCAAGCGCCCGCCCAAAGCGGGCGTGGCCGGACCTTGGGCCGGGTTGATTTGCGCGGAGACCCACGAAGTTCCGCAGATGGTTGGCTGACGTCGAGGCGATCCCTCCATCGCCTGCATGCCGACTGTCGCCGCGTCACCGCGTATCTTTGAACTGGCTTTGCCCGACCTCGCCCTTGAGCGCGGTGGCATGGTCCGGTCGCACCGTGCGCGCGGTTGGTGGTGGAGTCGGGAAGGTGACACGCCGGACGCACCGCGCACCCATGTGCCGACCGTGCTCCTCGTGCACGCGCTCACGGGCAGTGCCCAGGCCGGCGGACAGGGCGGTTGGTGGGAACCGGTCATCGGTCCCGGCCGCGCGCTCGACCCCGACCAGTTCCGTATCGTGTGCTTCAACAACCTCGGCTCCTGCTACGGCAGCAGCGGCCCGGGCACGGATGGCTTCCCCACGGAGCGCAACCTCGAGCTTACGAGCATCGATATCGCGCGGGCGCAACTGCTCGCCCTCGACAAGCTCGGCATCAGCAAGGTCCATCTCACGACCGGCGGTTCGCTTGGCGGCATGGTGACGCTGACGCTGGCCGCACTGGCGCCGACGCGTTTCGAGCGCATTCTCCCGCTCGCCACGAGCGTCGCGGCGAGCGCTTGGGTCGTCGGCTGGAACCACGTGGCCCGGCAGATCCTGCGCCTTGATCCGGGTTACCCGGACAACATCGGCCGCGGTCTCGAGATTGCTCGCCAGCTTGCCATCCTGACTTACCGCGCCGAGCCCGGCCTGGATGTCCGCCAACCGCGTCCGGCTTTTGCCAACTCGGCCAGTGGCGGCTATCCGATCCAGAGCTACCTCGAGCATCAGGGCGCGAAGCTGCGCAACCGTTTCGCCGCGCAGGCCTACGAACTGCAGCTCGCGACGATGGATCACCACGACCTGCTGCAGCCTTTGCCGGGCGACAGCCGGCCCGCGATCAGCCGCGTGCATGCGACGACGCTCGTCGTGGACATCGACACGGACCAGCTCTTCACCCCGGCGCAGGCCGAGGTGCTCGCCGGACACCTGCGCAAGGCCGGCGCCCGCGTCGAACGTGCGACCATGAGCAGCTTGCACGGCCACGACGCCTTCCTGATGGAGTGGGAGACTCTCGCACCGATCCTCACCCGTGCCCTGCAACTGGAGGCACCCGCATCATGAGCGAATCCTGGCAGGTTTATAAATTTGGCGGCAGCTCGATCGGCACGCCCGGTCGTTTGCCCAAGGTCCTTGATCTCATCGCCAACGCACCGAAGTCGCTGGCGGTCGTCGTGTCCGCTCCCGGCGACACCACCGACTGGTTGATCCTGTGTGCGCGTTCCGCCGAGAGCGGCAACATCAGCCAGGCCCGCCGCGAACTCGGCCAGGCCAAGGAACTCGCGACGACCATCGCCCGCACCGTCCTCGGCGGGCCGGGCCAGAAGGGTTTCAAATACGATCTCGATGAGATCCTGACCCCGGTGGAGCGCCTGCTGTCCGGCATCGAGCTCACCCGCGAGTGCTCCCCGCGCACGCTCGACTCGATCATCTCGGTGGGCGAACGCATCTCCGTAGCCATCGTGTCCCGCGCGCTCGCGGAAAAGGGCGTCAATGCGATCGCCGTGGACGCGCGCGACTTTGTCGTCACCGACGCCACGCACGGCGCTGCGACCGTGGACAAGAACGAGACCTCCGCGAAATTTGCCGCCGTGTCCGCGAAGTGGAGCGGCACCGTGCCGATCATCACCGGCTTCATCGGGCGCACGCGCGACGGCCACACCACGACCCTCGGCCGCAACGGCTCCGATTACACCGCCACCCTCGTGGCCGGTCTGCTCAAGGCGAGTGCCGTCACGGTCTGGACCGATGTGCTCGGCGTGATGACCGCCGATCCCGCGCTGGTGCGCGAGGCCGCCCCGGTGGACCGTCTTTCCTACGACGAAGCTCTGGAGCTGGCCTATTTCGGCACGCGGATGTTCCACCCCCGCACAATCATCCCGCTCCGTGAATGCGGCGCCGCGCTGGTGATTCGCAGCACGACCCAGCCCGAGGCCCCCGGCACGCGCATCGACGCCACCGGCAATCCCGATCCCAATCGCCCGACCTGTGTCACCAGCTTGGAGCGGCTCGCGCTCATCGGCGTGCAGTCGCGCCGCACCGGCCTCAGCAAGCCGGTGGGCGGACGCATCCTCGCCGCGCTCGGCGAGGCCGGCGTGCGGGTGTGGATGACCACCGAGTCCACCCTCGGCCAGTCGTTCTCCGTCGTGATTCCTGAAACCGACGAGCAGAAGGCGAAGCAAAGCATCGCCGAGGCGCTCGTTGCGGAAATCCAGACGGGTGACCTGCGCATCGAACCGGTCCTGTCCCCCGTGACGATGGTGACCCTCGTCGGCGAGAACATGGGCCGCCGCCCGAACGTCGCGGGCCGCTTCCTGAATTCCATCGGCTCGGCCGGCATCAACGTCCGTGCGCTCGCGCAGGGCGCTTCGGCCCGCAGCATCTCGTGCGTCGTGGACGCCGACCAGACCGCGACCGCGGTGCGCACCGTGCACGGCGCTTTCAATCTCTCGCATACCGAGATCAGCGTGCTGCTGCTCGGCAAGGGCGTGGTCGGCGGCTCGCTGCTCAAGCAGATCGACCAGCAGAACAAAACGCTCGGCCGCGAGCACGACGTGCAGATCCGCCTCCTCGGCGTCGGCTCGAGCGGCGGCGTGCTGTTCGACGAGCACGGCCTGTCCACCGACAAGGCCGTCGAGCTGCAGAAGTCCGCCGTCGAGGAAGGCAAGACGGTCAAGGACGTGATCTCGCTGCTCGGCAAGCTCGCCCGTCTGCCCAACCCGGTGCTCGTGGACTGTTCCGCCGCGCCCGGCATGGAGAAACTCTACCTCGCCGCGTTCGACCACGGCGTGAACGTCGTGTCGGCCAACAAGCAGCCGCTGGCGCTCCCGCAGGCGCAGCGCGACGGGCTGCTCGGCCAGGCCCGCAAACATTTCCGCGCCTACCACTACGAGACGACGGTCGGCGCCGCGCTGCCGGTCATCGAGACGCTCAAGAATCTCGTCCGCACCGGCGACCACGTGATCACCATCGAGGGCGCGTTCTCCGGCACGCTCGGTTACCTGTGCGACCAGCTCGCCAAGGGCACGCCGCTCTCCGTGGCCGTGCGCACCGCGCGCGAACTGGGTTACACCGAGCCGCACCCGCGCGACGACCTGTCGGGCCTCGACGTGGCGCGCAAGGCCGTGATCCTCGCGCGCGAGCTAGGCCTCCGCCTCGACCTGACCGACGTCGGGCTCAAGCCCTTTGTGCCCGAGTCCTTTCTCAAGGAGGACGATCCGGAGAAGTTCATGCAGTCGCTGACCAGCCTCGATGCCGAGGTGGCGGCGCGCGTCACGGCCAGCAAGGCCCAGGGCAAACTGCCGCGTTACCTCGCGCGCATCACGCCCGGTGCCGAAGGGGCCAAGGTCACGGTCGGCCCTGTCGATGTGGACAGCGCGCACCCGGCCGCGGCGTTGCGCGGAGCCGAGGCTTTCGTCGCCTTCCACACCGAGCGTTACAAGGAATACCCCATGGTCGTCCGCGGCGCGGGCGCGGGTGGGGCGGTCACCGCCGCCGGCGTGCTCGCTGACATCCTGCGTCTCGCCCAGAACATCCGCGGTCGGGGTTGAGCGGTCGGCGCACTTTTACGATTCGGCGGCCGCCCGGGACGTAACCGCCGGCCGCCGGCGGCCTTGCCCAAGCTAGGCTTGTCAGCGATGGGGGCGGGGTTCTAACTGACCGGCTCATTCCGACCCATGGCCACGATCACCAAGAGCTACGAACCGCAGGACGTTGAAAAGAAGTGGTATGCCGACTGGCTGCAGGCCGGCTGCTTCGCGGGCCGGGTCAACCCCGCCAAGGTGCCCTACACGATCATGATCCCGCCGCCGAACGTCACCGGCGTGCTCACGATGGGCCATGTGCTGAACAACACCCTGCAGGACATCCTCATCCGCCGCGCCCGGCTCGAAGGCCGCGAGGCGATGTGGCTGCCGGGCACCGACCACGCGGGTATCGCGACGCAGGCGGTGGTCGAGCGCGAGCTTCGCAAGGAGAAGAAACACCGCCGCGACCTCGGCCGCGAAAAGTTCCTCGAGAAGGTCTGGGCCTGGCGCGAGGAGAAGGGCGGTATCATTCTGAAGCAGCTGCAGGCGCTCGGCGCCTCCTGTGACTGGAGCCGCACGCAGTTCACGATGGACGCGCATTACTCGCAGGCCGTGCTGGGCGTGTTCGTGGATCTCTACAAGAAGGGCCACATCTACCGCGGCAAGCGCATGGTCAATTGGTGCCCGGTGTCGCTCACTGCGCTCTCCGATGAGGAAGTGATCATGAAACCCGCGAAGGGTTTCCTTTATCAGGTGCGCTACGAGTTGGTGGACCAGCCGGGCAAGTTCATCGAGGTGAAGACCACGCGGCCTGAGACAATTCCGGGCGACGTGGCCATCGCCGTGCATCCGGATGATCCGCGCTACACCGGTCTCATTGGCCAGAAGGTGCGCCGGCCCATCGGTCCGGCGGCGGAGATCCCGATCGTCGCCGACAGCGCCGTGGACAAGGAATTCGGCTCCGGTGCGCTCAAGATCACGCCCGCGCACGACAAAGTGGATTTCGACATCGGTCTGCGCCACAAGCTGCCGGTCGTGGACGTGCTCAACGCCGACGGCACGCTCAACGAGCTGGCCGGCCCCGTGCTCGCGGGCATGGACCGTTTCGCCGGCCGCAAGAAGGCTGCCGAACTGCTCAAGGAGTCCGGAGCGCTGGTGAAGGAGGAGCCCTACGAGAACAACGTTGGCTACTCCGAGCGCGCCGACGTGCCAATTGAGCCGCGTCTCACCTGGCAGTGGTGGCTCAAGTATCCGCGCGTCGAGGAGGCCAAGGCCGCCGTGCGCGACGGGCACATCCGTTTTCATCCGGAGCGCTGGTCCAAGGTTTACCTCCACTGGCTCGAAAACATCCAGGACTGGTGCATCAGCCGCCAGCTCTGGTGGGGTCACCGCATTCCGGTCTGGTATGCCAAGGGTCTCGACAAGGAGAAACTCACCGCGGCCGATCTCGCGGACCCGAAGAAGGTCCACGTTTCGCTCGAAGGCCCGGCCGACAAGGACAACTGGATGCAGGAGGACGACGTGCTCGACACCTGGGCCTCGTCGTGGCTCTGGCCGTTTGCCACGCTCGGCTGGCCCGACAAAAAGGCGATGGAGCAGGGCGGCTACGATTATTTCTACCCGACCAACACGCTCGTCACCGGTCCGGACATCATCTTCTTCTGGGTCGCGCGCATGATCATGGCCGGCCTGGAGTTCACGCAACCGGGCGAGCCGCTGGAGAAGCGGATTCCGTTCAAGGACGTGTATTTCACCGGCATCATCCGCGACGCGCAGGGTCGCAAGATGTCGAAGTCGCTCGGCAACTCGCCCGATCCGCTCGACCTCATCGCGAAATACGGCGCCGACGGCCTGCGCTTCGGCATCGTGTCCATCGCCCCGCAGGGCCAGGACATTCGCTTCCAGGAAGACCGCATCGAGAGCGGCAAGAACTTCTGCAACAAGCTCTGGAACGCGTGCCGCTTCCGCCAGATGAGCGGCGACATGGCCGACAATTCCTCGCCCGGCGCCATCCTCGCACGCATCGAGCCGGCGAAGTTCGACGCCGACGACCACGCCATCCTAGACCGCCTCTTCGCGACCACGCGCGAGGTGGACCGCTGTTTCAACCAGTTCGAGTTCAGCGCGGCCGTGCAGGCGCTCTACGGGTTTTTCTGGAATGACTTCTGTGACTGGTATGTGGAGGTCTCCAAGGCCAAGCTCCAGGACCCGGCAACGAAGGCCAATTGCCTCGCCATCCAGGACCTCGT
>CBINOW010000122.1:0-14499 GCA_966252395.1 uncultured Oleiharenicola sp.
TCTTTCCGTGGGAGGGCCGAGCTCCCGCGAGGCCGTATGCCCGCAGCGAACCACGGCCTCGCCGGAGCTTGGCCCTCCACGACCGGATCAGTTGATCGAAAACAGGGTGGGCGATGTAGCCGGGGTCGCTGCCCCCCGCTCCGGCCACTCTGACTGGCAGATTCGGACTGGACTGGTTAGCCGCAGCCCGCTCCACAGTATGCGCCCAACCCCGCCTCCACGCCCCGGCATGCTCCGCTATTTCGCCCACGGCCGCATCCATTGGAAAGAACGCATGCGCTGCAACACGCGCACGAACTGGGAATTCTATGCCGTCACGGAGGGCCGCTGCGCCGTCAACTTCCGCGACAGCGACAAACCCGTGTTCCAGGAACGCCGGTTCTGGCTCTTCGCCCCCGAGTGCCCCCACGCCTGGCTCGACGACGGCCGCCACAGCTACCGCCGCCTCTCGATCCACTTCAGCAATGTGCCCTATCCGCTCGACGAGATCGTGCGCGCCCGCGGCGGCTGGATTTCCCGCCCGCTGGACGACGCCGCCATCCGGCGCCTCGAGACCATCGCCACGGAACTCGAACCGCATTTCTGCAAGCCGGTCGTCGCCAGCCCGCTCCACCACCAGCGCGCCCTGATGGACCTTTGCCTGCTCCTGCTCGAAGGCGACCAGCAGGCGACGCAGCCGCTGACGCTCACCGACGTGGCCAGCTTCCGCGTCGAACGCGCGCTTTCCTGGTATGCCGAGCACCTCGAGCGCCATCCCTCCGTCAAAGAGGTCGCCGACGCGATCCACGTTTCGCCGAGCCACCTGCGCCGGCTCTTCGCCGAGGTGCGCCAGGCCAGCCCCAAGGAACTCTTCCGTCGCGTGCGCCTCGACAAGGCGCAGGACCTGCTCGGCCGCACCAACCTCACGCTCGACGAGATCGCCCGCGCCTGCGGCTACACCGGCGCCAGCCACTTCTGCCGCGAGTTCAAGACCGTGCACCGCTTCACGCCCTCGACGTGGCGCCGCCGCCTGATCGACCGCTTCATCAAGCCCCTCCCCGCCGGCGTCGTCCCCGTCCGCGAATTCAGCGCCCGCCCCGGCGAGCGCGCGATGCGGGCCTGAAGCTACCGTTGGCGGCCAGCCTGATCGGCGGTAGAATCTACAAACAACGGTCTGACTCCGTCTGAATGGGCCCCCGCCTGAATGGGCTGTGTGGCTGGATTGGCCCTTCAACCGTCGATTTCTACTTCGTAGCCGCACTTTACCAAATAAGCCTTCACACGCTCGAACGCTGCCTCAACGCGGCGCGATGGAGGCAAAAGTTCTGTCCCTTCTTCCTCTGTCGCGCGCTGTCCAAGGTAAACGGTCCACTTCTTCTTCGTAGCGTCTGTCGACGGCGCGACATCAAAACAGAAAAGCAACGCTCCGTTCTCGTCATCGCAAATGATGGTGCGCGCAATCTTGCCGAAGCGAACATCTGACTTTTCGATAGCGCTCATTCTTCCGCCGATCGATTGAACCCAGACACGATCGGAAGCGGAGCTCCCGGTCCTTCTCCGCGGTGGCTGTTTGGCCTCTTTCCTTTCAGGATTCTGTTGGTCCAAATGAACATCACGAGCGCGAAAATATTCAGGCCAAGTCCCCAGGGTCGATCTTGTAAAATCCACACGCCCATCTCGCTGCCGAAACGCCAAAAAATGCTCATATTCGAACCAATCCAGCTTAGGTTCACTCCCGCTCCCGCGCTGAGCTGATATGCGAATAATGGCGATGACAGAATTGGTATCTGAATGCCGAAGAACCACCGCAACAGCTTTAGGCCCTTCTCTTCATCTTCAATGAAGCTCAATCCGCAGAAGACGCCGAACGCAAAGGTGGCGATCATCGCTGATACAAGGATGTAGCCTGCTATCTGGCCCTTCACCTGCGGAAAAAGCAGGAACATGAAAACAGCGCCACAGTAGCCGCCGCCAATTGAAAGCAGGATGAAGAGTCGCTTAGCCCAGATATTCATCTTGTTTGGCCAACGTTTAGTGATGAGCCATTGCGGTGCGCAGCACCGCCGTTGGCTCTGGCCGCTTGTTGGGTCTTCTTTGAGATATCCAATCGAGGCTTGCGCCTGTCACGCGCCAACCTCGCCAGCCAAATTTCAGCGTGTAGGTATTTCCAGAAGCGCTGCGCTTGTCCTGCTGATACCCACCTTTGGCTACTGCTGAATCAGATCCTGTAAGGCGGACATCGTGCACGAAAAAGATAACTCCGGGTTCTTTGGTCTTCGCTTCGATGACCCAACCACTGTCGCTTCGCCCTGCCTCAGAAAGCCGGCCGATGCGTGGCAAATCCGAGAACCGAGACATGAATTCAATCGGCGGATCGGTCGCGCCTTCTTCGTGCGGATCCCCAAAAGCTAGAAACCAGACTTGGTGCGACTGCTGGCCTACAGAGGCGTTGTGTGCGAACTGATAGCGGAACACCGCTTCTTGAATCGCGGCCGTTTGGCCGCCTTCTTTTTTGGCGCAGCCAGCCAGAAATACGAGAAGCGAGAGTGCTAGGATTTTCATTCTCTTCACGGTGCTAATCACGTCGTCTCGATCTTTTTGTGCGGAGAACAAGCCACACCGCACCACAAATCAACGCAGGCGGTAACGTCAGCGCAAACGCGACCATGCCCAACACGCCGTCTTCCCTTAAGTCGCCAAAACCGAGTGCCAGAAGAATGAATGCGAGGACGAAGAAGAAGGTGAATCCCACACTGAGCCAACCGAAGATCGTGGTGGCATCTTCGCGACTAGTGCGCAGTCGGGTATCTTCTTCAGAGATCATACATCTTCGCCCAACAGTGTTATTCAGCCTACGCGTATTTCCTACACCTAGGTTGGCCCGTTGAGTGCAGCAGGGAGGTTTAATCGTTCGACTTCAACCTCTGATTAGCGAGCGCAGGCCATTGTCCGTGTCCAGCAAAACGGAGAATTGCCTACGTTTTACACCGAGCGCTGCACCGAAGCTAGCGGCCGTCTTGACCGACTCAATGCTCCGATCTGGTCGAGGGTCTGGAGGTTCCGGCGGCACGCGTCGTCCCGCCTCTATGCCCAACCGGGACGAGGGCGTCCCGGCTCCAGTTGGAAACAATCCGCGAAGGGGAAGGGGGGCGTCGACCATATTGTCCCGATCCGTGCTACGGCGAATCAGAACGCTCGGATTTAGGCCCCTTCGGGCGGTTCAGCTGCCGCACTTCGTCAGCCCATTCGCGATAGTCCCGCTGGCTAAGAAAAAATAGTCCGCCCAAACTCCCGAAAAACAAAACGGCCTCAAGCGGCGCTGCGTTCTTGCCCACGAAAATGGCCCAGGCCGTATAGCAAAACAGCATCAGCAGAACTACCTTGCTCACCTTCCGAAGCACGCCGCCACGGAATGGACGGAATGGCGGCACTTTTGACGTCTTCATTTCTCCAAATCGTTATCACCCCTTCATCGCCGGCGGTTCGCGGTCTTCGCTTTGCTCGATCAGGTCGAAGGAGGTGATCGCGGTGAGGTGGTCCCAGCCGGGCTCGGTCTTCATCTTGGCGTTGAAGGCGGCGACGCGGTCGTTCCAGCCGATCTTGCGCGAGTGCTCGTTCCATACGTGCGTTTGTGAGCGGTTGGGGCGCAGGCCCGTCGTGAAGATCCACTCGGCCACCTCGGCGTCGGTGCGGCCGGCCTGCACCTGCGCCTCGACGTCCTCGAACTTCACGTTGAGAAAGCCGCAGAGCTGGCCGTCGAGGCCGATGGACAGGCCGTAGTTGCGGTGAAAGTGCTCGGGCAGCTGGCCCGCCTGCTTCAGGCGGATCTTGTCGAGCATGCGGCCAAGGTGGTGCAGGCCGCCCAGGGTTTTGTCGTAGGGGGAACGCAGGCCTTCAACGCGGGGCATGGCGGAACGAATAGGGGCGCGGAGTGCGGTCGCGAGCGCTTTCTGTGGCGGGCGAGCGGCGGCTCAGGTCGCTTCCTTGGCTTTTAGAGCCTTGTCATCGCGCGATCCGCCCAGCGGGTCGGGGCGATTCAGCTGATGCAGAAAGAGTGTAGCCGAGATCGCACCCTATTTGGGTGTGCCTTCAAACCCTGGGACAAAGGCTGAAGCAGAGATCAATCGATCCTGTTTTACCACGGATGCATCGCCTAACGGCTCTGCTACTTAATGAGCTCCGCCTAATCGGCTCCGCGGTGGGCTTCGGGGGTCGGCTAATCGCCGCCAGGCAATCGAGTTTCGCTGCTTTTAAGCGGTGATTAGCCGCTCCCCGGAACCAAAACCGGAGACGATTAGGCGGAGGGGACCTTGAAGCAGAGCCGTTAGGCGAAGCATCAGTGGTTATTCCTTTCCGGTGTTTTGCTCCCCTCCTTCAAGCCGTCCTGAGTGGATTGCTTCGTCTCCCGCGGACGCGGGAGACTCGCAATGACAGTCCTGACTGAAATCAAATCTCGCCGACGCGCACGCGGGCGACGCCCTCGACGGGCTTGCCCTTCACCAGCGCGGGCTTGAAGAAGGCCTCGGCCACGACGGCGCGGGTGGTGGCATCGTCGATCTTCAGGCTGCAACTCTCGTCGGCGAAGAGGTCGAGCAGCGAACCGTCCGGCGCGACCTTCGCGTAATAGGTGCGGTTGAGCTGGTCGAGGGTGAGCTCCTTGAGCCGCTCGCGCGGCATCGTGCCGGGCACGACGAGCGCCGGCGCGGTCTGCCCCTTGTTCGCGCCGACATGCTCGATCACGAGATACTGCTGCGCCTCGACGCGGGACAGCTCCACGCGCTTGGCAGACTGGTTGGTCGCGACCTCCCGGCCGCGATTGAAGATGTGCACCTCACAGCCGAGATACTTGTAGCCCTTCGGCATGCCGCCTTGGCGCACGCGGATATACTTGGGCTTGGTTCCGATGCGGTCGATCGCCTCGGCATGAATCAGCATGCCCTCGGTGCCCGGCTTGGCGTCGCGCTCGCGGAACTTGAACAGGATCACCATGTGCGGGTTGTCGAGTTCCTCGGGCGAGGAGACCTTGAACGATACCTCGAAGGCGTCGTGATTACTCTCGTCGAGCTCAAGGTTCATCTTGTGGACGTAGGCAGCCGTGTCGTTCTGCTGGGTGAGCATGGCGTCGTTGGCGGAGGACGCCTGCATCACGCCGGCGTTGTATTCGGCCTGCGCCGCCTGTTGGGCGGCCTCGACCATGGGTCGGCTGAACGATCCTTCGGGCGTGCCGGCCAGCGCGTTGTTCGCCGCCCCGAGGCTCATCTCGGCCCTGATCATGCGGCCGTAGGCGAGATCCTGCACCGCGGCGGCGCCGCCCGCGGCGCCGGAGGCGGCGATCATCTTGCGCACCGGATCATTGGCGGGCGTGTAGGCGGGGCCCGCAAACAATCCGTCGATTTTCACGGACGTGTCCGCCAGCTTCAGGCTGTGGCTCACCTTGAGCCCGGTGCGGCGGTTGCGGGTGGGCACGAAGAATTCCTTCTTGCCGATCTTGATCCGGAACTCGCTGCCTTCGACGCTCTCGACCCGGTAGTATTTCTTGTCGCGCTGCACGGACAGGTCGGTGCCGAGGAAAAGCACGTAGGGCTTGCCGGCCTCCGGCTTGGCCGCGGGGGCCGCCTTGGCCGGTTCCGCGCCACGCAACGGGGCGAACAAGAACGGGACGAGCAGGGTCAGACCAAACAGGCGGCGGGCGGGGTTCGTTTTCATGGGGACGGAAAGGAAGGTGGCTCAGAGGGCCAGATCGGCGAGCCGGACGCGCGCCACGCCGCTCATCGGTTTGCCTTGGGCGAGGGCGGGCTTGAAGATGGCTCCGGAGAACGCCGCGACCAGCGCGTCATCGGCCAGCGGCAGGCTGACGCCCTCGTCGGCGAAGACGCCGAGCAGAAGTCCCTCCTTGGAAATCTTCGCATAGCAGGGGCGGTTGAGCTGCTCCGCGCTCAGCTTCTGGCGCACGGTCGCGGGCAGGCTGCCGGCCACCGGTTGCGGCGGCAGCGTGGCATCCTTGTGCGCGGCGAGGTGCTCGATCAGCAGATACTGCCTCGCCTCGTCGGCGCTCAGTTCGACGCGCTTGGAGGACTCGCTGGTGGCGACCTCCCGGCCGCGGTTGTAGATGTGAACCTCGTGGCGCAGGTATTTGAATCCGACCGGCAGGCCGCCCTCGCGGATGCGGATGTATTTCGGCTCGGCGCCGATTGGATCGAGGCCCTTCGCGTGGATCAGCGTGCTGATTTCCCCCGGCTTGGCGCCCCGCGGGGAAAACTCCACCAGCACCACTATGTAGGGATCGTCGAGCGGCACCGGGGAGGATATCTTGAAGGAGACGTCCACGAGGTCGTAATTCCCCTCGGCCAGCTCCAGCGCGAGGGCGTTGGCCATGGCGGGCGTCGAGCCGTAGTCCGTGGCATTCTGGTAATTGGCGACGTCGAGCTGTCCCTGCTGCTTGCCGATGTCGGTCTCAAGCTGCGCTTCACGCTCCTTCCATTGAACCGGCGCGCTCTTCACCTGTTCGAGCGTCGCGGTCATTTCCTTCACATTGAAATCGGCCAGGCCCGCGGCGGCGGCGGCCCCCGAGGCGGCGCCGCTTCGCGCGTTGAACTTGTGGCGCGGATCCGCGCCCGGCGTGTAGCCCGGGCCGCCCTGCAGCTCCGCGAGCTGCACGGACACGGGCGCCAGCTTGAGTTCGCGCTCCACCTTCAGGTGGTTGGCCTGCAGGCGCGTCCGCACGAACCGTGACTTGCCGCCGACGGTGATCACAAACTCGCTGCCATCCACATCCTCGACCGGATAGTATTTTTTCCCCTGCTGAACGGAGAGGTCCGAGCCCATGAAGAGCACGTATTTTCCGGGGGCGCCAGTGTTGGCCTCAGCGGCCCGCAACCCCGGGGCCAGGGCGACGAGGGCGGCCACAGACAACCAGACTAGACGGCGGGGAGACATGGCGGGACAACGGGGAGACAGACAGCTGGGACGCTACTCAGACCGGCCAAGGGAGTCAAACGAGGCAGTCACGGGGCGGAAGACCCGGCGTCCACGAGGGTTTTCACGCGCGCGAGGTAGTCGGCCACCTCGTCGGTGTATTTCAGGCCGAGGGCCCGTTGCAGGTGGCCGATGCTGGCGGGGTAGTTGCGCCGGCGCAGCTCCAGGTTGGCCAGTTCGAGGCTGGCGCGGTAGGTGGTGTCGGACACGCGGGCCGCAGCCTCGAAGGCGAAGGCCGCGCGGTCGTCGTCGCCCTCGCCGACGTGGACGGCGCCCATGGCCAGGAGCGCGGAACCGTGGAGGGGATCCTCGGCGAGGATGGTCTCCAGCTCGCGGCGGGCGTCCGGCCAGCGCTTGGCCGCGATGGCGATCTGCGCACGGAGCAGCCGTTGCGCGAGTTGGCCTGCGGGGCTCAGCTTGGCGGGGAGATTTTTCAGCGCCCGCTCCGCCTCGGCGGGGCGGTTGGCACCGATCAGCGAACGGGCCATGCGCAACACGCGTTCCTCGGCGACGCCGGCCTCGGCGGCGGGAAGCTTCGGGTAAATGGCGAGGGCCGCGGCGTTCTGCCCCTGCTCAGCGTAAAGGTCGCCGAGCAGCGTCAGTTCCTCGACCTGGGCAACGCCGGCACCGGCGCAGAGCTCCAGCACGGCGATGGCCTCAAGCTTGCGGTCGCCGGTGAGCAGGACGTTGGCGAGGATGAGCCAGAAGCGGGCCTCGGTCGGCCGGGTCTTGATGAGCGTGCGGGCGATGGCCTCGGCGCGCTCCAGCTGCCGGCCGCCGACACAGATGCGCAGCAGGCCTTCCTGCCAGTCGGCATTGCCCGGCGCGCCGCTGAGCGCCTGCATGTAGGCGACCTCGGCGGCAATGGTGTTGCCCTCCTTTTCGAGGCTGTAGCCGAGGAGGCCGTAGGTGGTGGGGTCGCGATCCCCCAGCGAGACCGACTTGGAAAACGCCTCCACGGCGGCATCGAAACGGTTGGTCGTGTAGTAGAGCACGCCGAGGTTGTTCCAGGCCCGCAGGAAGGTCGGGTAGCGCTCCACGGCGTTCTTGTAGCTGGTCTCGGACTTGGCGTTGTCGCCGGCGGCGTAGTAGGCGTTGCCGAGGATGAACTCGAAGGCGGGGCTGGGCTTCTCGTTGTCGTTCATCATGCCCTCGAGCAGGCGCAGGGCGAAGGCGGGATTGGACGCGAGCATCGTGACCACCTTCTCATACAACGCGTATTCCTCGGCGGACATCTCGGGCTCGCGCTCGCGCAGGAAGCCGGACGACTCGTTGATGATACGCTTGGGATCGAGTTGCGGGGATTTCCCGCTGCCCAGGGCCATGTTGCCCAGCTGCGTGCGCTCAAGGATATCAATATCCGACTGGGCCAGCAGCAGGCCGGCGGGCAACAACAGGCAGGGAAGAAGGCGGCGGAGCATGGTCAGTTCACGTCGAAGGGGTTGCCGCCGCGCCACACGACGCGCACGTTCTGCTGGACGAGGCAGCGGACCTTCCGGCCCTTCTTCATCGCCGGGGAAAAGACCCAGGCCTCGCGAATGTCGCGCAGGATGATCTCGTCGAAGTGCTTGTTGCCCGAGGCCTGGAGCACCCGGAGGCTGCCGACGGTGCCGTTGGTCTCGATCAGGATGAGCACGGAGATGCGGAGGCTCTCGGCGTTGCCGCGGACCACGGAGGGCACGTGGGGATTGGGGCGGGAGATGACCGCCGGACGCTGATCGACTTCGTGTTGCTGGAAGATGCGCGAGAAGTCGCCGCTGATCTCGGTCTTCGGCTTGAACTCGGTGTGGAGCCGGGCGGGCTCAATCTTCGCGGCGGGCGCGGTGGTGGTCACGGGCAGCAGCTGCGAAAGGTCGGGCGGCACGACCGCGATGCGCACGGGGCTCTCCGAAGCGCCGATCTCGAGTCCGGCGAAGGGCGTGGCCGCGGCCTCGGCGGGCGCGGTTTCCACCGGGCGCGGTGGCGGCGTGTCCATGGGCAGCGACATCGTGCGCAATTCGGCAATGTCCGCCTCCGGCTCGGGGGCGTCCACGGCCTGGAACAGCGCCACCCCGACGAACAACGCGAGCGTGAACGCGCCGCCGAGGAGGAGGCACACCGCCTCCGCCAGGAATCCGGCCAAGGGTCGCTCGTCAGGCAGGGAGAGGGCCGCCGCTTGCATGGTCAGGGAGTCTCCGTGCGGGCGGTGGCGAACTGCACCTGCTTGATGCCGGCGCGCTTCGCCTCGGTGTAAACCTGCGCGAACACGCCGAGGCTCGAGGCCTGGTCCCCGCGGACGATGAGCGAAGGCGCGCGGCCGACCGCCGCCTGCTTCAGCACGGCGGCGACCTGGTCGGTGCGGACTTCCTGCCCGTCAAACCAGATGCGGTTGTCGGCCGCGATCGCGATGAGCAGCGCGTTCTGCTCGCTGCTCAGGGCGCCCACGACGTCGGGCTTCTGCACCTCGACGCCGGGGTCGTTCACGAAGGAGCTGCTGACCATCAGGAAAATCACCAGCACCATGATGCAGTCCACCATCGGCACCATGTCGATGTGGGTGGACTCGAAGCGGTGCTGGCCTTGGGCGCGCCGGATCATGCGGCACCCCCCCGCCGGCCGGCCGCGCGATCCAGCCGGTTCACCGCCTGCACCTGGCTCTGCACCTCGCGGTGCGCGAGATAGACGAGCAGCATGGCCGGGATCGCCACCGTCAGGCCCGACTGCGTGGCCACCAGCACCTCCGATATGCCGCCGGCCAGGCCCTCCATGGATTTTTCCCCGGCGATCGAGAGGTTTTCAAAGGTCTTCTCCATGCCGCTGACCGTGCCGAGCAGCCCGAGCAGGGGCGCGGCCGCGATCATCGGCCCGATGGCGACCCGCTGGTGCCGGAAAGACTCGCGCGCCTCGACCTGCAGGAGATGCCGCGCCGCCGGGGTGGGCGCCGTGCGGATCGCGCGGCGGATCCGGCCGAGGGAAAACAACAGCCGGAAGCACCGCGCGTAGAGCAGCACCGAGAGCGTGATGATGACCGGCATCACCCAGCCGCCCCGCGCGATCAGGTCGGGCAGGGCGTTCACTGCGCCTCCTTCGCCAGCGTCACGCCGCTCTGGGCGGCGGCCGCGGCGGTGACAAACTCCAGCGCCTGCCGCTCCAGCACGGCGAGGTTCTTGTTGATGCGGTGGGCCAGAAAGCCGTGCACCACCAGCGAGGGAATGGCGACGGCGAGGCCCAGTTCGGTCGCAACCAGCACCTCCGAGATGCCGCTGGAGAGCTTGGCCGCGTTGCCCGTGCCGAAGACGGTGATGAGCGTGAAAGTTTTCACCATACCGACCACAGTGCCGAGCAGGCCCATGAGCGGCGCGGCGGTGGCGATGACCGCGAGCAGCGGCAACCGGCGCTCAAAGTGCAGGCGCTGGCCGAGCAGCACCGCCTCGAGCCTTTCCTCGAGGATGTCCGCCGGCGCGTCCAGATGCCGCAGCCCTTCCGCGAAAATCTCGCGCGTGGAACGGCCGAGCTGGGCGAGCGCGGCCTCCGCGTCGCTGCGCGACCCGCTGCCGACCGCCCGCAGAAACGCCGCGACGCGCGCCGAAGTGTCCACCCGCATCGTCGCCACGTCCCAGAACTTGTGCAGCATGAGCAGCAGCGCCACGCAGCCGACCGCCACGATGACCCAGGCGACCTTGCCGCCTTTGCTGATATACTCGCCCGCGGATCCGCCGGTTTGTTGCAGGCGCAGGGCCTTGCCGCCGGTCGGATCGGCCATCATGGAGCCGAGTTGCCCGGAGAAAAACGCCGCGCTCTCCGCGCTCAGCCACGCGGACTGCGGATAATAGACCGGCTGGCGGGAACCCTCGCGCAGGCGCACGAGACCGGCCGGTCCGCCGCCCTTGGGGGCGAAGAACACCTCGGGACCGACGAAAGCGAGCGTGCCGTCCTCCAACCGGTTGTCGCCGGCGTTGAGCGCCTGCGCCGGCGCGAGGTGACCGCCCAGCACGCGCTCGGTGCGGGCGAGCATGAAATCCGCGATGTCCAGGGCCACGACCGCGCCCGTGCCGGCGGCGGAGGAGGCGTCGAGCTTCTCCTGCAGGCCCTGCAGACTGTCCCCGACAATGCCCTGCTCCCCGGGCGGCAGGCCGGAGGACAACGCTTTCAGCGCATCCCCGGCGAGGGTCGTCACGTAGGCGGTGGTCTTGCGCTGCTCCTCGATGTCGCGCAGGAGGCGGCGCTTGTTGCTGGTGGCGTTTTCCTGGCCGGTTTTCAGCCGCACGGTCTCCCGCTCAAGGGAGATGAGCAGGTCCTCGTTCGCGCGGACTTCCTTCAGGAGCGGCGCCTTGTCCCGGGCGATGCGCTCGCGCGTGCGATTGAGCTCGTCGGCGGCCTGCTGGAGACGCATCGCGTAGTCGGTGGCGGCGCGCTTGAGGGCGTCGTCAAAATTATCGGCGGCGGCGGCCCGGCCGGCGAGCAGGGTGGCGAGAAGGAGGAAAAGCAGGCGCGCGCTCATGGCCGGGAGGTTTCGGCGTCCAGTTTCGCCGGCACGCGGATCAGCCGCGGGTCCGCTTCGTCACGTTTGACCGCGAGCAGTTCGGCCACCGCCGGCGCCGCGTCGGGCAGCGCTTCCCAGCGCCATCCGCTTGGTCCCGGGGTGCCGAGCCAGGCCCGGCCGCCGGCGCGATCGAGCGCGTAGCCGTGGCTGAGGCCCCAGTAGATGACCTCCACCGACTTCGCGGCGGCTTCGCCGGGCAGGGTGAGCACCTCCTCGCCATGGGTGATGTCCAGGTTGAACTGCGCGCAGCGGTTCAGCACCGTCATCACCAGCTGCATGCGCTCCCCGGGGCTCAGTTCCTTGCTCTCGAGACTGCGGTAGGACATCTCCAAGGCTTCAGCCAGGCGCGGCGGCAGGCGGGGCCGGAGCTGCAGCACGCGCTCGGTCAGCGCACGGAGCCGCTGCTCGGAGGAGAGCAGGGTTTGCTTCGCCTCGGCCAGCTTGGCCTCGAGGGAGGCCTGCTCGGCCCGTTCGTCCGCGGTTGCGGCCTGGAGGTGGTCGCGCGTCTCCTGGAGGCGCACGGCGCGTTCCTTCAGGGCGTTGACCATGGCTTCGAGCAAGGCGCGATCCTGCTCCCAGTCTTTTTCCAAACGAACCGTCTCGGCGCGGGTCTTGACCCATTCGGAGGCAGTCTTGCCGACCTCCGCAATGGGATCAGCGGCGCCGGAGGAAACCAAGGGCAAGGCCCAGCCCAGCAGCAGGAAGCCGCAGGCCACGCGGGGGAGGGGGAAAGTGCGCATGTTGGCCGCGAAACACCGCACGTCGAAGCGCGGGGTGTCGGGGGGTTAGAGGAGAAAGCCCCGCCAGAGGATTGGCCGACGCGCCCCGTGTCAATTTTGAACCCCTGTCCAACTCGTCACACGTTAGAATAGAAGCGCCGTATCCCGCCGCGCCGGCCGACTATCGGTTTTCCTTTCGGCCGCTTTCGTGCATCGGTGCTGGCATGCAATTCCGCCCCTTCGGCCGGCACGGCCTCACTTGTTCGGAGATCGGTTTCGGCGCCTGGGCGATCGGTTCGCACTGGGGCGCGCAGAGCGACACCGACTCGCTCGCCGCGCTCCACCGTGCGCTCGACCTCGGGTGCAACTTCATCGACACCGCCGCCGGCTACGGCAACGGCCACAGCGAGAAAATCATCGCCCGCGTGCTGCGCGAGCGCACCGCCGCCGGAAAGCAGGAGCGCGTGTTCGTTGCGACCAAGACCCCGCCGGCCGACGGCGCCTGGCCGCCTTCGCCCTACTGCCGGGCGGAGGAGCGCTACTCCGAGGCGTGGCTGCGCGCCAACGTCGCCGCCCGCCTCGCCAATCTCGGCGTGCAGAAGCTCGACCTGCTCCAGCTCCACACCTGGACGCGCGCCTGGAACCGCAACCCGACGCCGTTCAAGATCCTGCGCCAGCTCCAGCACGAGGGCCTCATCGGCCTCGTGGGCGTGTCCACGCCCGAGCAGGACCAGAACAGCGTGATCGACCTCATGCGCGGCGGCTGGGTGGACGCCGTGCAGGTCATCTACAATCTGTTCGAGCAGGAACCCGCCGCCGAGCTGCTCGACGTGGCCAAGGAACACGGCGTCGCCATCATCGTGCGCGTGGCCTTCGACGAGGGTGTGCTGACCGGGAAGTTCACCGCCGAGACGAAATTCGCGGCCGACGACTTCCGCGCCCGCTACTTCGAGGGCGACCGCCTGGCCCGCGCCGTCGCCCATGCCGACGAAATCAAAAAGGATCTCGTGGGCACCGGCTACACCCTGCCCCAGGCCGCGCTCAAGTGGGTGCTCGCCCACCCCGCCGTTTCCACTGTCATCCCCGGTATCCGCAGCGTGGCGCAGGCCGAGGCCAACTGCGGCGTGAGCGACCTGCCGGCCATGCCGGCCCCGCTCGTGGAGAAGCTCCGCCGTCACAACTGGCGCCGCGGCGTCTGGTATGGCGGCAAATAGGCGGCCCTCGCCCGGATGAACTTCAATCCCTTCGCCCTGCTCGCGCCGCTGTTCCTCGTGTTCGAGGTCTGGCAGCTGATCGTCAGCGAACGCTACATGGGTGTGAAGCAGATCCGCGTGAACGCCGATCCGCGCGCGCTGCCCATGGCCGGCTGGATGGCGGCGGTCTGGGCGGGCGGCCTGCTGCTCTACTTCACCTGGATGTTCTCGCTGCTTATCCACCCGGTCGGCCGGGCGCAGGGCGTCGTGCTGCTCGCCATGACCGCGGTTGGCTACGCGCTGCGCACGACCTGCGGCCTCAAGTGGGTGCTCGTGGTGCTGACCTTCGAGGGCGCCGTGCGCATCGGCATGCTCGTGTCGCTCTTCGCCAGCTCCTGGCGGCGGATGATGATGTGACGCGGACGCGCCGCCCTCACCCGCGCGGCGCGGGGCCGGGCTTCGACTCGACGAAGAACTGCTGCGCCGCCGTGAGCAGTTTCGCGTAGCGGCCGTAGTCGCCAGCCCAGGAATTGGGCACGCACACGCGCTTGATCACGCCCGACCCGACCTTGTCGGGCGCCTCGCGGTCGGGCGTCAGCTCGAGGGTGAACTTCGGGTCGTGCGTGTGCACGACGTAGTGCCGCTCGAGCCCGCGGCGTTCCCGATCAATCCGCACAAAGTGGGAGAAGTTCATCGCAGACCTCCAAGGGTTTCAGGTTCACCGCGCCCGGACGAAAACCAACGCCCCGTTCGCTTCCAGCATCCCGCCCTTCGTAGGCTTGGCGCAGTAGGGTTCATCGGCTGGACCCGGATCCTGCGCAGGGAAGCGGCCGGCGCAAGACCCGACTCGTCCCGGGGATTTAGCCTTGAGAAACCGGCGGCGCCCGACGAAAAGGAGCGTGCGCGCGACTCACCCTATGAATCTCGATCCCGCTCCCCGGCTGAACAAAACCCCGTTTGTTATCACCGCCGCTGTCTGCTTCGCGGTGACGCTGTTGATCGGCTTGCTGGCCCCCAACCGCTTTGAATCCATCCCGCTGATCATTTCCGTCGTGTTTCTGCTGCTCAGCATCACGGCGATCATGATCCCGCTCATCGTGCTGCTGGCGCC
>CBINOW010000123.1:0-14178 GCA_966252395.1 uncultured Oleiharenicola sp.
ACTTGCCGCCGGACTCGAACTTCTCGATGCCGGCCAGCAGGGTGCGCAGACCCAGGAAAAGCCGCAGCAGCAGAAAGGCCGCGGTGTATTCGTTGCAAAAGGACTTGGTGGGGGTGGCGGTGTTGTCGCTCATGGTTGGGGAAAGGATGTGACTCGGGCAGATTTTCAAACGCCGTGGCCGGGGCGATAGGACTTGGTGACGTATTGGTTGGCCTCGGGCAGGTTGGTGACCTTCATGGCGGCGCTGTCCCACTCGATTGGACGGCGGGCGCGGACGGCGATGTTGCTGAGGAGAACGGTCTCGGTGACCTGGGCCGCATACTCGAAGTTGGCGCCGGCGGGCGTGCCGCCCTTGCAGGCGTTGACCCATTCCATGAAGTGTCCGCCTTGGACGCGCGGCAGGGTCTTGGCCGGAAGCGACGGAGCGAGTTCGCGGCGTTTGACCTCGGGAATGATGCGCGCGCTGGCGTAATAGGTGTCGGCGAAGACCGTGGCCTTGCTGCCGACGATGAGCGTGCCGTTGGGCTCGAGCTTGCGGGTGGCTTCGAGCTCGGGCGGCAGGAGCGGCATGAGGCCGCCGTCATACCAGGTCCACTTGAGCGCGGGGAATTTGCCGCGGGCCGGGAAATGATAGGTGACGACCGAGGCGGTCGGCGGGCTGAGGTCTGTCTGGCGGGCGCTGATGGCCTCGACGCGGGTCGGTTGGGTCAGTTCGAGGGCCCAGTAAGAGCCGTCCATGATGTGGCAGCCCATGTCGCCGAGGGCGCCGGTGCCGAAATCCCAATAACCGCGCCAGGCGAACGGCACGTAGGCCGGATCGTATTCGCGCATGGCGGCGACGCCGAGCCAGAGATCCCAATCGAGCGTGGAGGGCACCACGGGCAGCATCTTGCTGTGGTCGGGTGCGCCGACGCCCTGCGGCCAGATCGGCCGGTCGGTCCAGCTGTGCAGTTCGCGGACTTCGCCGAGTATGCCTGCCTGGTGCCATTCCTTGATCAGGCGCATGCCTTCGTTGGCGTGGCCCTGGTTGCCCATCTGGGTGGCGACCTTCTTCTCGCGGGCAAGCTTGTCGAGTTGGCGGGCCTCGGCGACGGTGTGGGTGAGCGGCTTTTCGACAAACACGTGCTTGCCGAGCGAGAGGGCGGCCATCGCGATGGGGAAATGCATGTGGTCGGGCGTGGAGACCGTGACCGCATCAATCTGATTGCCCATCTTCTCCAGCATCTTCCGGTAGTCGCGGAAGCGCGGGACGTTCGGAAACTCCTCGTAGGTGCGGGCGGCGCGGGCGTCGTCAACGTCGCAGAACGCCACGAAGTTCTCGCTCTTCAAGCCCTGCACGGCATCCCACCCTCGGCCGCCCACGCCGCAGAGGGCGATGTTCAGCTTGTTGCCGGGCGTCTGGCTGCGGAGGATCGCGGGGAAGGCGAGGGCCGCGGAGGCAAGGGATGATGTCTTGATGAAGTCGCGACGGGAGAACGAGGGGGTATTCATGAGGTGACGGCGAACTGAGGTGAATTGCGGGTGAGCCCCGCGGGGAAGGCGCAGCGTAGCTAGTCCGGAAGCCGTGCGCCAAGCGGGAAAAACGATGATCTGTTGCTGAAAACTTATGCAAAATTGTTCTTTGCCGCAGGGAGGAAGTGCTCCTGGCGCGGGCGGGCGTATCCGCCGCGAGGCGTTTGCCCGGCTTTTCGCCTGAAAAACGACGGAATACGGTCGTGTCTGGCCGGTCTGGCAACCCCCGTTAGAGGGGGAGCAAAGGGTGATGCGCGTGACTTTTGCCGGCCAGTGGTTGCATTTATACTTGGCCGGGTTGCACGACGCTCAGTCGGTGCGGATCGCGATCAGCGGATCCACCCGGGCCGCGCGGCGGGCGGGAATCAGCGCGGCGGCGGCAGCGGCGAACGCCATGAGCAGCGCGGCGGCGGCGTAAACCGGAACGTCGATCGGAGCGACGTTGTAGAGCAGCGTGCCGAGTCCGCGGGTGGCGAAGGCAGCCAGCGCGAGACCGCCGGCCAGGCCGAAGGCCGTGAGCACGAGGCTGTCGCGCAGGACCAGCCCGAGCAGGTTCCGGGCGGAGGCGCCGAGCGCGGCGCGGATGCCGAATTCCTGCACGCGCCGTTCGACGAAGAAGGCGTTCACCGCGTAGATTCCCGCCAGCGCGAGTCCCACGGCCAGCAGGGCGAAACCGACCACGAGCTGCGTGACAAACCGGGACTGCCACGCCGAGCGCGCGTAGATTTCCGCGGGGCTGACGTGGGCGAAGAGCTGCATGTTGGGATCAAGCCTGGCGAGCACGCGCTGGTAGTCGCGCCCCGCGGGCCGGCCGGCGCCATCGGCCGCGCCGCGCACGATGTAACCCATGCCGAGACCGGGCGGGTTGCCCTGGGCGATCGTGATGTAGGCCGAGTCCACGACGCGGGGCTGGTTGCCCGGACTGGTGAGGTCGGAGACAACACCGACGACCTCCAGCCAGCCGGCGCGGACGGTTTCGATCTGGAGGCGCTTTCCGAGCGGAGACTGGCCCGGCCAGTATTTCTCGGCCAGCGAGGCGCTGATGACGGCGACCGGGGGCCGGCCGACGCCGTCGGAGTCGTTGAGGGATCGTCCCGCGACCAGGCGGAAACCGAGCGTCTCGATCGTGCCGGGCAGCACGTAGCAGGGCAGGAGGCGCTTGGGCGTGTCGGTGAAATTCAGGCCGTCGCCCTCCTGCGTGAAGCCCTGGTAGCCGCCGGGCGGCTGGGCGAACAGGAAACTGGCCACGCCGACGCCCTCGACTCCGGGCAACGTGGCCACCTCGTCACGCAGGCGCTCGAAGAATTGGGCCCGGCGCGCCGGATCGCGGAAAGTCTCGCCGCGCAGGCCGACGCGGAACTGGTCAAACGCGGAGATCGGCAGCCCGGCGTCCACGCGGGCGAGTTCGCGCTGGCTGCTGAGCAGGAGCGCGGCGGAGATCAGCAGCGCGAGCGCCACGGCGATCTGGCCGGAGGCCAGCCAGCGCGCGGCCCGGGCGCCGCCCGGCGAGCCGGCGGAGCGCCCGCCTTCGCGCAGCGCGGTTTCCAGGTTCAGTTTGCGGGATTGCAGGAGCGGGATGATGCTGAATGCCGCGGCGATCAGACAGGCCGTGCTGATCACGGCGGTCACGACCGTGGTATCCAGCTGCGGGGCCGGCAGGGTCAGCAGGGTTGCCTGCACAAAGGCCGGGAACAGGGCCAGGCCGAGCGGCAGCGTGACGGCGGCCAGCCCTAGGGCGAGGCCGGCAGCCGGCAGGGCCAGCCAGAGCGATTCCGCGAGCAGCTGGCCGAGCAGGTGGCGCCGCGCCGCGCCGAGGGCCAGTCGCACGGCGAACTCGCGGCGCCGCTGGATAGCGCGCGCGATCAGCAGGCAAAGGCAGTTGAAGCAGGCCACGGCGAGCACCAGCAGCACCGCGCCTTGCAGCAGCACCAGCTGCTGGGAGAAATTGCCGAGCAGGTCCTCGCGGAGGGTTCGGATGAAGAAGCCCCGGTCAGCATTGTCCTTGGGAAAGTCGCGGCGGAGCGCCTCCGCCAGGCGTGCGAGTTCGCCTTCCGCGGCGGCGCGGCTCTTTCCGGGGGCCAGTTCGCCCCAGAAGTGGTGGCGGCGTTGCGTGCGCTCGTTCGGATCGTAGTCGCTGCGCAACAGCGCGGCCCAGGCCTGCGGACCGTCGTCCGCCGTGGGGATCACGAAGTCGGCGGGCATGACGCCGACGACATGGAAATTCGTTTCGTCGAGCCGGATGGCGCGGCCGACGATGCCCGGATCGGCCCCGAAGCGACGGCGCCACAATGAGTCTGAAAGGACGATGGTGCGCAGGCCGCCCACCTGGAGGTTGGCCGGCGTGATGACCGTGCCGAGCGCGGCGTGCGCGCCCATCATCGGGAAGATGTCGGCGGTCACGCGCTGCACGAAGGCCGTCTCGGTGCCGTCGGGGCCGTGGAAGGTGGCGGATTCGTTGCGATAGATGCCGGTGCGGCCGAAGGCCGTGGTGTGGTCCTGCAACGCCACGACGTTGCCGTAGGTCACGCGGCTGAAGTTCTGGTGTCCGCCCTTGAGCGAGTGTTCGTAGACCACGACCAGGCGGTCGTTGTCGCCGTAGGGCAGCGGACGCAGGAGGAAGGAGTTGAGGAACGAGAAGACCAGCACGGTGGCCGCCAGCGCGACGCCGAGCGTGCCGATGATGGTGAGCGCCAGCAGCGGCGTGCGGCGCACGGAACGGAGGCCGAGGAGAAGTTGCGTGGTCATGGAGGGAAGGCGGTTATTCGGTGCGCAGGGCGACCATGGGATCCAACTTGGTGGCGCGGCGCGCGGGGAGCCAGCAGGCGAGCAGGGTCACGAGGAACAGCAGGGCGAGGACGACGAGAAAGGCCGGGAGGTCGAGGCCGGGCAGACCGGGGAAGGCGGCGGCGAGCGACGGCAGCAGGACCGCCGCCAAACCCAGGCCCAGCGCCGTGCCGAGTCCGGCGAGGAGCGCGCCGTTGCCAAGCACGATGCGGAGCACATGTGCGGGCTGTGCGCCGAGGGCGAGACGGATGCCGAATTCCTGAGTGCGCATGGCGACCAGACCGGAGATCACGCCGTAAACGCCGAGCGCCGCCAGGCAAAGTCCGAGTCCGGCGAAGGCGGCGAGCAGCTTGTTGGCCACGCGGAGATCATGGAGGGCACCGGACACAGTATCCGTGACCGTGCGCAGTTCCACGATGGGCAGGTCGGGGTCGAGTTCGGCGACGGCGCGACGCAGCGGCTCTGACAACGTGGCGGGGGTCCGGCTGCGGACCACCAGAGTGAAGTAGCCCCAGGGATTCTGGGCCATGTTGTGGTAGATCTGGAAGTGGGTCGCCGGGTTGTCCACGTTGCCAGCGAGGCCGACATCCCGCGCGACGCCGATAACCTCCCAGCTGGGCCGTCCTTGGGGATCCACCTCCCGGATGCGCCGGCCAATCGCGCTTTCGCCTGGCCAGAACTGGCGGGCAATCGACTCGCTGATGATGATCTGGTGCGGGCTGCCCACCGGCGGTTCCGTGGGGGCGAAAGCGCGGCCATCGACGAGCGGGATGCCCAGCAGGGAAAAATAGTCCGCGCTCACGATGTTGTGGAAGGCGAAGGGTTCGTGCCCGGGCCGCGGCTGCTCCCGGCCCTCGGGCACGAAACCCATCGGCGTGGTGTAGTCGCGCAATGGCAGGGAAACGGTGAGGGCCGTGCCCTCGACGCCGGGCAGCCGGCCCACGCGCTCCAGCAACCGTTGGTGGAACTGGCGCCGGGATTCTTCCGTCTCATACTTCAGCTCGGTCAGGGTCATGGTGCCCCGCACCAAGCCCTCGATCTGCCAGCCCGGATCCTGCGTGAGGTAGCGCTGCAGGCCCCGAAGGAAAAATGCCGAGCCGGCGAGCAGCACCACGGAGAATGCTATCTGGGTGACGATCAGAGCCTGCCGGCCCCGCTGGCGGCTTCGGTCGCCGGTGGCGCCCCGCGCCTGCTGCTTGAGCGCGAGGTTCACATCGGTCCGGCTGGACAGCCACGCGGGGATGCCTCCGGAGAGGAGGCCTGCGAGGACGGCCACCCCGAGCGCGAAGGCGAACACCCGCCCGTCGGTCTGGAAGACGGCGTTGGCCGTCTTCCCGGCGAACAGATGCGGGGCCAGGATCGAGGTGAGGAACTGCGCGGCGAGGAGCCCGAGTCCGCCGCCGGCCAGGGCCAGCAGCAGATTTTCCGCGAGCAGCTTGCGCATCAGGGCCGGCCGGGAGGCGCCGAGGGCAGCGCGGATGGCGAAGTCCCGGGCCCGGCCCGCGCTGCGCGCCAACTGCAGGTTGCCGAGGTTGGCGCAGGCGATGAGCAGGACGAAGCCGGCGAGTCCGAGCGTCAGCCAGATGAGGCGGCGGTGCACGACTGCGACCTCCGAGCCGACCAGCGGGACCAGGCGCACACCTTTCCCGGCGTTAGAGCCGGAATAGTGCTGGGCGAGGCGCGCGGCGATAACCGTGGACTCGGCCTGCGCCTCGGTTCGCGACACGCCCGGCTTGAGCCGGGCGATGCCCTGCAGCCAGCTGATGGAACGATCCTCGCGCCAACCCTCCGCCATTGGCAGGGGGCGCCACAAATCAATCGGGCCCCAGAACATCGGATATTCGGCCTGCGCGGGCATGACACCGATGACGGTGACGCTCTCGCCCCCGATGCGCAGCGCGCGGCCGACGATGGTGGGATCGGCGTTGAATTTGCGGCGCCAAAAGGAATCGCTGAGCACCGCGACGGTGTCGCGGCCCGCTTGCTGTTCCTCGGCGGTGAACGCGCGGCCCAGCGCAGGTTGCAGGCCGAGGGTGGCGAAGAGGTTTGCGGCCGCGACGACGCCGTTGAGCACCTCGGCCGGCTGGCCCGGTTCGGCGAGGCTGAAGGTCCACCACTGATAGGGTGTGACCGAGGCGAAGGACTCACCTTGGAGTCCTAGATCGCGCAGGTCGGGCAGCGAATGCGGCCAGGCGTCGCCCTGGGCATTCGTGCTGTGGACGCGGACCACTTGCTCGGCATCCGGGTAGGGCGCCGGCTGGAAGAGCAGCGTGTTGACGACGGTGAACATCGCCGTGTTCACCCCGATGCCAAGGGCGAGCGTTAGCAGCGCGACGGCGGTGAAGCCAGGGGTTTTGAGCAGAGAGCGTGAAGCTATGCGGAGGTCGGAGAACATGGCGTGGAGGGAAAGAAACTATTCGGCGCGCAGCGCGATCATGGGATCGACCTTCGTCGCGCGACGGGCCGGCAGCCAGCAGGCGACGAGACCGACGAGGAGCAGGATCGCCGTGATGACCGCGAAGACAGCCGGCACGTTGATGGAGGGGGCCTGCGACCAGCGGCTCAGGATGAAATAAAGGCCCGTGGACCCGACGAGGCCGACCGCGGCGCCGTAAGCGATCAGGCGCAGCCCGGAGCCGAGAATCAGCCAGGTGACGTCACTCCGCCGGGCTCCGAGCGCCATGCGGATGCCGATTTCTGGAGTGCGTTGCGCGACCAGTCGTGCGATTACGCCATAGAGGCCGAGGGCCGCGAGAAAGAGTCCGAGTGCGGCGAAGCAAATCAGGACCGTCTTGATCAGGTTGAAGCTGCCAAAGGCGCGCACGATCGCGAGATCGATCGTGTCGAGCTCCTGCACGGCAAGGTTGGGATCGAGGGCGGCGATGGCCTGGCCCATCGAGTGGAGCAGAAGTTCCGGCTGGTCCGAGCGAGCGGCGACCGTCACGTAATTCCACGGCTCCTGCGCGAGCGGGCGCAGCACCTGGAACGGGATCGGATCCACGAGGCCGGCCAGCGCCATCTTGATGTCGGGCATGACGCCGACGACCTCGGCCCAAACCGGATTCTTCGGATCGGCCACGCTGACGCGCTGGCCGACGGCGTTGCCATCCGGGAAGAGAGCGCGCGCAAGCGAGGCGTTGATGATGGCCACGGGAGGGGACGTGAAGGTGTCGGCCCCGGTGAAATTCCGGCCCGAGATCAGCCTGATTTGGAGAGTGTCGAGATAAGAGGGTTCGACGCCGTTGACGCCGGCGGTTGGTTCGCGCCCCGCCTCGGGCGGCTCCCGGCCCTCGACCAGGATTGCGCGGTTGGTGAGATAGCTGTAGAACGGCAGGGTCCAGCCGACGGTGACATTCTGGACACCGGGCAGCGCCGAAAGACGCTCCTGCAGCCGCGTGTAGAACGAGTAGCTCTGCTGCGGGGTCGAATACTTGGCCTGCGGCAGGGTGAGGACGCAACGGGCAAGCGAACGGTGATTCCAGCCGGGGTCGATCGCCAGGAGTTTGTCCACGCCGGCGATGACGAATCCGGCGCCGGCCAGCAGCACGAGCGCGTTGGCAAACTGCAGCACGATCAGGCTGTGACGCAGGCGATGCTGCACGCGATCACCGGTTGATCCGCGACCGCCCGCCTTGAGCGTATCGTTCACCCGTGTGCGCGAAATAAGCCAGGCCGGCGCCAGGCCGAAAACCACGCCGGTGAGCAGCGACAGAACGAGGGCGAAAGTGAGGACAGGCCAGTCGAGAGTCAGGGCGAAAGCGGTGCCTCCGTTCGCGGTGAGCTGGCTGGAGAGCCAGTCGTTGGTCCAAACGGCGATAAGGATGCCGAGGGCGCCGCCGCCCACGGCGAGCAGCATGCTCTCGGCAAGCGACGGGCGCAACAGGTCCGAGCGGGAGGCGCCGAGGGCGGCGCGGATGGCGTGCTCGTGGCCGCGGGAAATGGCACGGGCGAGCTGGAGGTTGGCAAGATTGCCGCAGGCGATGAGCAGCACGAAGCCGGCGAGTGCGAGCAACATCACGGTGATGCCGACGGTGGACGGATTGCGCGTCGAGGCCTGGAGACTGACCGCGTGCAGGCCATCGTTGGCGTGGTCCTTGGGTCGTAGCGGTCCGAGACGCTCGGCGATGGTTTTCAAGCGCGCGTTGAACTGATCGAGCGTGATCCCGGCATGCATCCGAGCGAGAAACCGGGTGTCGCTGCCGCCGTAGCTGCGTTTTTCGGAGTCGGTCAGCGCGAGCGGCCGGAAAACGTCACTCAAACCCCACACGGGCGTCGACGAGACCGAGGCGGGCGCGACCCCGATGATGGTGGTGGGTTCGTTGTCGAGAGTGACGGTGCGGCCGATGACCGCGGGGTCACCGCCGAACTGGGTCTGCCAAGTGCCGTAGCCAAGAACGATGACGTGATTGCCGGGCCGATCCTCGTCGGCGGTGAAGAAGCGTCCGACCGCCGGCTGGACGCCGAGCGTGGAAAAGATATTTGCGGAAACGCGATAGCCATTGAGGTTGACCGCCGGGCGGCCCTCGACCGCGAGTGCGTAATTCCAGAAGCGAAAGGCCGCGAGATCGGCGAAGGAGGAAACCTCGGGGGCGAGATCGAGGAAATCAGGATAGTAGTGCGCGGCGGTTTGCGACTGCGGCGTCGTGCGATAAATGCGAACAAGCTGGTCGCGCTCGGGAAACGGCAACGGTCGCAGGATGAGCAGATTCAGCAGGCTGAACATCGAGGTGTTCAGGCCGATGCCGAGCGCGAGAGTCAGCACGGCAATGGCGGTAAAACCGCGGGATTTGAACAACGAGCGACAGGCGAGGCGGATGTCGGTGAGCATTGGAGAGCGTGGAAAACGGGAGGCGAGGATCTGCGAAAAAATCACTCCGTCCGCAGCGCGACCATGGGATCGACCTTCGTAGCGCGACGCGCGGGGAGCCAGCAGGCGAGGAGGGCGGCGGCGGAGAGGAGGCCGACCACACCGAGGAAGGTGACGGGATCGAAGGCCTGGATCTGGAAGAGCTGGCTGCGCAGGAAGTGGGCGAGCACGAGCGAGCCGACGAGGCCGAGGAAGATGCCGGCACCGACGACGCGCATGGACTGGCCGATCACGAGGCGCAGCACGCCGGCGCGGTCGGCGCCGAGCGCCTGGCGGATGCCAATCTCCTTGGTGCGCTGCGTGACGTTCCACGACACGACGCCGTAGATGCCGACGGCAGCGAGCATCAGCGCAACGCCCGCAAAGAGTCCGAGCAGGATCGTGTTGAAACGCGTGCCCTGGAGGACCTCCCCGGCGAGCACGTCGGCGGTGGCGATGCGGCCGAGCGGCAGGTCGGGGTCGAGCGACTTGACCACGCTGCGCAACGCCGGGATCACATCGGTCGGCCGGTCCGACGTGCGCACGAGCAGGAGCATGAAGCGCCGCAGTTGCGCGTAGTCGAAGCCCTGGCGCACGGGCAGGTAAGCGGCGGGCGGGGCGTCGTTCTGCTGGCCGAAATACCGCGCGTCCTGCACGACCCCGACGACGGTGGCCCACTGGAACTTGTCCATGCCGGGCGGTAGCATGCCGGGAGTGATGAGGTGATCGGGCGCACCGAGCATCACGCGTTTGCCGAGCGGGTCGCCCTCGGGCAGGAATTTCTTCACGGCGGCCTCGTTCAGGACGATGACGGGCTGTGTGCCGGCGCGATCGTTGTCCTCAAGAAGTCGGCCGCGTCGAAGGGACAGACCCTGGGCTCGGAAATATTCCCGCGTCACCAGCGAGAAGATGACGCCGTCGAGCTGGCTCATGTCGGTGTAGGTGCGGCCCTCGACGACGAGTGGCATGCCATTGACGTTCGCAAACGGCGCGCCGGTGCTGGCGGCGACGGAGGTCACGCCGGGCAGAGTGGCGATGCGTTCGACGGCATTTTCGAAGAAGGCGGTGGCCTGTTCACTGCCGCCGTATCGAGACTCCGAGAGCTGCACGGGGACGAGGAGCAGGTTTTCGCGATTGAACCCGAGGTCCACGGCCTGGATGCGGACGAGGCTGCGGATGAGCAGGCCCGCGCTGGTGAGCAGCACGAGCGAAAGACTGACCTCCGCGATGATGAGTCCGGCGCGCACGCGGCTGGTGCGAACACCGGCGGTGCCGCGGGCGCCCTCCTGCAGGGCGTGGGTCAGAGCCGCGCGGGAGCCCTCCAAGGCGGGGAACAAAGTGAAAAGCAGGAGCGTGCCGAGCGTGACCGCGAGCGAGAACATCAGGACAGGGCCATTGATGCGAATCACCGACTCGGCGGGCACGGCGTCACGCGGCAGAAGCGCGAGCAGCGCATCGAGGCCGAAGGCGGCGAGGCCGAGACCGGCGGCGCCGCCGAGCAGGGCGAGCGGCAGGCTCTCGACGAGGGTCTGGCGGATGAGCTGGCCGCGGCTGGCGCCGAGCGCGGCGCGCACGGCGAACTCACGCTGCCGGGTGCTGGTGCGCGCGAGGAAAAGATTGGCGACGTTCGCGCAGGCGATGAGCAGCACGGCGGCGACGGCCGAGAGAAGCAGCAGGAGCGGGTTGCGCAACGGGCCGGAGACGGACGCGCTGAGGTAGCGAATCGTCACGCCGACACCCTTGTTGGTGTCGGGATGGGCGAGGGCGATCTGTGCGGCGAGGTGGTTGAACTCGGTGTTGACCTCCTCGAGCGTGAGCCCGGGTTTGGCGCGGGTGACGACCCACGAGTCCATGCGCATGATGCGGCTGCGCATCTGGTCGGTGTCGGCCTGCAAACCGACGGGTGTCCAGAAATCGCCCGCCCAGAACTTGAACCGCGGCGGCATGACGCCGATGACCGTGTAAGGCCGACCATCGAGGGTGATCGGTCGGTTGAGGATGGCGGGGTCGCCGCTGAAGTGGGTCTGCCAGGTGGCATGGCTGAGCACGACCACCGCCTCGGCGCCCACGTGATCCTCAGCCTCGGTGAAGACGCGGCCGAGTTCTGGCGCGATGCCGAGCAGCGGCCAGGTGTTGGCGGAGATGGCGGCGTGGCGGAGCGAGACGGGCTCGGCGATGCCGGTGAGCGTTGCCGAGCTGCCAGCGGCAAACGCAAGGTGATCGACGGTCTTGGCGGAGGCGCGCCAGTCGAGGTAGTCCGGGTAGGTGACCGGCATCTGGCTGCCCGGCTGATCGAGGCGACTGGAGCCGACGAAGAGGATCCGGTTGCCCTCGTGATACGGGAAGGGGTTGATGAGAACCGCGTGGATGACGCTGAAAATCGCCGTCGTCGCGCCAATGCCGAGCGCGAGCACCAGCGTCACGGTGAGGGTGAAACTGGGATTCTTGCCGAGCTGGCGAAGGGCGAGACGCATGGAATGAAGTTTAGTGGGGAAGTCTAAGTGCGGAAAGTGTTCGGGGCTTAAACTTCAACTGGAGGCTTCAACTGCGCTCCGCGCTATTCGGCTCGCAGCGCGACGTTCGGGTCCACTTTGGCGGCGCGGCGGGCGGGGAGCCAGAGGGCGAGGAGGCCGACGGCGCAGATGGTGACCGCCACGCCCACATAGATGAGGATGTTGTTGGCCATGGAGCTCCCGAAAATTTGTTCGAGCGGACGCGTCAGCAGGAAACCGGCCACGAGGCCGATGACCAGGCCCAGTGCGATTTGCCGGCCGCCCTGGCGCAGCACGAGCCGGAGCAGCTGCCCGACGGTGGAGCCGAGGGCCATGCGGATGCCGAATTCGCGGGTGCGGCGGTTCACGGCCTGCGAGGTCACGCCATAGACGCCGATGGCGCCGAGGAAAAGTGAGATGACGGCGAAGACCGCCGCGAGGATGCCGATGATGGTGAAGCCGCGCATCGCGCGCGCAGTCTGGCTGCTCAGCGTGCCCACCGAGTGGATCGGCTGCTCGGGATCGATCTCGGCGATGGCCTTGCGCATCGGCTCGATCAGCTGCAGCGGGTCGGATTTGGTGCGGATGAACAGGTCGAGCCAGCCCCAGCCCATCTGATCCTGGGCGAGGTAGAACCCCGCCTCGTCGCGGCCGGGTTCGTTGAACGCGCCTTGCATCTGTAGATCGGGCACGACGCCGATGACAGTGACCCACTGCTCCTGCGTCTGGTTGGTGCGGAAACGCCGGCCGAGCGCGTCCTGCCCGGGCCAGAAACGCCGGGCGAACGACTCGTTGACGATGACGGAGCGATCAACCGCGATGTTCTGCTCGCGGTTGTCGAACAGGCGCCCGGCGATCGGCGCCACGGAGACCAGACGAAAATAGTCGCTGGAGACGACCTCGAGCCAGGCGAGCGGACGCTCGTTGACGTTGGCGTAGGTGGAGCCCTCGGTCTCGACCTGGGTCGGCACGCCGGGGCCGATGAAGTTGCGGCTGGTGACGGCGACCGCGTCCACGCCCGGCTCGGCCTGCAACCGCGTCATCAGCTGGCGGTAGAATCGGGCCCGCGCCTCCGCGGTGGGCTGCGTGCCTTCCTGCAGTTCGATGCGGCCGGTGAGCAGACGGTCGGGATCGTAGCGGAGGTTGGCCTGGCGCGCCTCGTAAACGGTGACGCTCATCACCCCCGCGGCCACGAGCAGCATGGTGGAAAAGCAAATCTGCGCCGCGACGAGCGAGCGCGCCATCCGGCTCACGCCCGCGCCCGAGGCGGCGCGGGATTCGTCCTTCAGCGTCGTGTTCACATCGAGATGCGAGCCCTGCCACGCGGGCACGATGCCGGCGAGGACGCCGGCCAGCAGCGTCGAAAACGCCGTGACAGCGAGCACGCGCGCATCGAGCCGGAAATCCATCCAGTCGGGCACGGTGTTCTGGTTCACCAGGTATTCCTGCAAAAAATCCACGCCGGTGCGGGCGACGAGCAGTCCACCGAGGCAGCCAAGACCGGCCAGCAGCAGCGACTCCATCAGCAGTTGCATGATGAGATGCCGGCGCGTGGCGCCGACCGCGGCCCGGACCGCGAGCTCGCGGGTGCGCAACGCGGCGCGGCCCATGAGCATGGTCGCGACGTTCACGCAGGCGAGGAGCAGGATGAAGACCGTCATCGCGAGCATGAGGAAAAGCATCGGCCGCGCTTCGCCGGCGGCGTAGGCGTTGACGACGGTCTGGAGGTTCATACGATCGTAGCCGGCGTTGGTTTCGGGCCAGAGCTTCGCGAAACCGGCGGCCAGCCCGTCGAGTTCCGCCTGCGCCGTTTCGGTCGAGATGCCGGGCTTGAGGCGTCCGAACAGCTCCAGGCGATCAACGAGGCGTTCGCGCGGGTCGGCGGGATTGGCGCGGAGGTTCACCCAGAGTTCGCCGATGCCGGGGAAACGGAATTTGGGCGGCATGATACCGATGACGGTGCCGGGTTCGCCGTTGATATTGAGCCGGCTGCCGAGAACCTCCGGCGAACCGGCGAACTGCTCCTGCCACAGCGCGTGCGAAAGGAGGATGACCAGCGGCTGGCCGGGTCGGTCTTCCTCCGCCGTGAACCAGCGGCCCAGCATCGGGGACAGGCGCGTCACCTCGGGCAGGCTCGCGGTGGCGAGCACGCCGGTGTGGCGCGAGGGCACGCGGCCCGGGCCGCTCACGTTCAGGCCGAGCCATTGCGTCGCCGCGAGCGACTCGAACACCGTCTGGCGTTCGCGCAGCAGGAGATAATCGCGGTGCGGCAGCGGTTCCCAGCGCTGCGCGTCGCTGGTCTTCGGGGCCTGAAGGGCGACGTGGTAGAGATGGCCGGCGTCGGGCAGCGGCATGCCGCGCAGGAGCACCGCGTCGATGAGGCTGAATTGCGTCGCGACCAGCCCGATGCCCAGCGCGAACGAAGCAACCGCGGTGATCGTGAAGCCGGGAGACTTTACGAGCTGGCGGAAGGCGAAGCGCAGGGAGGACATGGGAAGAAGGAAGAAGTAGGAGGGAGGAGTTAAGAAGGTTAGGTTTTCCTAA
>CBINOW010000124.1:0-14075 GCA_966252395.1 uncultured Oleiharenicola sp.
AAGAAGTGGCACCAGTGCCGCTCGTTGCCGGCGGCGAGCACGCCGCAGGCGGTCTGGTGCGGGCAGGGGGCGAGGACGCGGAAACGGGATTTCAACTGCTCGCGCCAACCGCCGAGCAGCCGGCTGGCTTCGTGCGTGCCGGGCTCGACCCAGAGGATGGCTTCGGCGCGCGCGCAGAGTTCGCCGAGTTCGGCGCGGGCGATGTCGTTGAGTTCGTTTACGACGTGGCTCACCACGAGCAACCCGATCGGGTCGCTGCCGCGCAGGTCGCGGGTGCTGGCGCGTTCGACGGTCAGTCCCGGGAAGGCCTTGCGCCCGTGATGCTCCGTGTAGTCCAGCGCGAGTTGGGAATGGTCGTGCAGCATCAGGCGGGAGAAGTGGTCCGCGCCAAAGGCCTCGACCACACGCCGGCCGGCGATGCCGCTGCCGCAGCCCCAGTCGATAAGGGTGGCTCCCGCCGGCGGCGTCCAGCCGCTGGCCTTCAGCTCCCGCAGCACGGCGTCCCATTTCCAGCCGATGCGTTCGCCGTAGGTGAAGTCGTAGCACTCGAGGTCGGTGATCGTGTGCCAGTAGGGCCCGGCGGTCTTGTCGCCGGTCAGAAAGGTTTCACGGAGGCGGTCCAGCACCTCCCAGTCGAGGGATTCCCAGGTCATGCGAGAAAAACACCGAGCCGGTTGGCCACGGATGACACGGATGGACACGGATAAGGACTCCAAACCCACGCTGCCGTCATTTTGAGCCGTGCGAAAAATCCAAGCAGGATCGGGGCCTCGTCCTTTCCCTTGGATCCTTCTCCCGCAGGCGCGGGATCAGGATGACAAATCACGAGGGTTCGGCCGTTATCCGTGCACATCCGTGTCATCCGTGGTTAAAACTGAAAACCCAGCTGGCGCGCCAGCGCTTGCGTCGTGATGCCGTAGAAGGCGGCGAGGTCGCGGATCTTGGCGGCGGCTGTGTCGTCGCGCGCGAGACCGGGGCGCTTGGTGGCGGCGATCATCAGGTTCTTGGCGGTGTGCTCGGTGGAGATAAACTCGAAGACCTTCGTGTCGTAACCGGCCCATTCGAGCAGCAGCGCGCGCAGGGCGTCGGTCACGAACTCGGCGTGCCGCTCCTGCCAGATGCCGTGGCGCAGGGCGGGCGCGAGGACCGGCGCGGCCTTGAGCTGCGGACGCAGCTCTTTCTGACAGCACGGCGAAACGACGATGAGGGTGGCGCCGGCCTTGATGCCGCGGGTGAGGGCGTCATCCGTGGCGGTGTCGCAGGCATGGAGCGCGATCAGCACGTCGGGATCGGGGAGCTCGGCATTTTGGATCGTGCCGCTGACGAACGACAGCTTCGGCCGCGCTGTGTCGTGGGCGATTTTGTTGCACAGCGTCACGAGCTCGGGCCGGGCCTCGACGCCGCAGACGCGGGCGGAGCGTTTCAGCACGAGGTCGAAGTAGTCGTGGGTGGCAAAGGTCAGGTAGCCCTTGCCGCAGCCCATGTCGGTGATCTCGATCGGACGATCCTCAGTGAGTGGAGCCTCGGCGACGAGGTGGCTGAGAATCTCGGTGAACTTGTGGATCTGCCGGTGTTTGTCGGCGAGGCCGTCGCGCACAACGCCGGCGGCGTTGGTCACACCGAGAGCTTGCAGCCACGCCTGGGCGTCGGCCGTGAGCAGGCGGGGCTTGGCGCGGTCGTGCGCGGTGTCGGCGGGGAAGGGCGCGACGGAGCGCCCGAGGTGCAGGCGCGGCTCGCCCTTCTTGTTGAACTCGAGCTGCACGCCCTGCTGCGTGGTGTCGAGGTGCGCGCTGTGAAAATCGGTGCCGACCAACCGCGTGATTTCGCGCACGGCCTCGGCGGGCGGCAGGTTCTTGGTGATATCGCGCGTGTCGTGGCGATAGACAAACGACAGGTGCGGCCCGGCCTTCAACGTGACGGGGCGGATGATGATCTTCTGGAGCGTAGGATCGCCACCGCGGGGCTTGCCGAGCGTCAGTCGCGCGAACGTGCCATCGTGGACACTCGCAACGAGCCGGGCGGCGAAATCTTCCTGGGGCGTGACGGTCATCAGTGCCCAACATGACAGGTTGGCGTGGCATTAGTCAACCGACCGGAACAGCCGGCGCGTGGCGCGGGCGGCGGGCGAGGGGAGCGCGATTCGGGCCCGACCCAAGTCGCTGCGCCGGACCGTTTCCGCCGGCCATTAAGAAAAGAATTCATAGCGGGATACGCTTCCGCCCCGTGGCACCTGCCGTGCTCAAGTGGGTTTCGCTCCTGCACACCTAACCACCAGCGAACCTCCACTGCCCATGACCCGACCCACCACCGCCCTGTTCGTTGCAGCGTTGCTCACCCCGGCCGCGGCACTTCTCGCCCAGACCACCGCCAATCCTGACCAAGGCAAACCCAGCGAACCGATTCTGGTCCTCGAAAAATTTGTCACCGAGGACAAGGGCGGCGATCCGAACTACGTCCTGCCGACCCAGGCGGTCGAAGGCTCCTTCGGCTTCAGCAAGACCCTCGTGGACACGCCGCGCTCCTCCTCGCTGATCAGCGCGGAGACGATTGACCGCTTCTCGCTCTCCGCGGTCGAGGACCTCGTGCGCGTCGTGCCCGGCGTCTTCACCACGACGCGCTTCGGCATCCAAGGCGGCATTGATGTGCGAAATGTGCCGGCCGACACCTATTTCCGCGGCATGCGCCGCCTCTCCCTGCAGGGCAACGCCCGCAGCGTGCTCGCCGCGATGGACACGATCGAAGTCGTGAAGGGTCCGCCTTCGCCGATCTTCGGCATGGGCAAGATCGGCGGCTACACCAACGCCACGCCGAAGTCCGGCCGCGCCAAGTCGGGCAAGTATCTCGAGTCGCCCGAGGGTTTCGTGCAGGCGATCATGGGTTCCTACAACCGCCGCGAAGCCTCGTTCGGCGTCGGCGGCCCGACGAGTTTCGCCGG
Source organism: uncultured Oleiharenicola sp. (assembly GCA_966252395.1). Classification (GTDB taxonomy): domain Bacteria; phylum Verrucomicrobiota; class Verrucomicrobiia; order Opitutales; family Opitutaceae; genus Lacunisphaera. The sequence continues at coordinate 2,936 of CBINOW010000124.1, forward strand.
CCGCAAGGGCGGCTACTATGTTTACGGCCTGCTGGAGGATTCCGAGGCATTCGCCAAGGGCGTGCCGATCGAGCAGGAGATCCTGCAGGCCGCCATCAGCATGGATGACGTGATCGGCCGCTTCCGCCTCGAGACCGGCTTCTCCTACCAGGTCTCCCGCACGGCTGGCGCGCTGGTCGGACGCTTCACGCAGGACCTCGTGGACACCGGCCGCTACATCCGCGGCTCGGCGCTGGTCAACCTCGACCTCAACGGCAGCGGCGTGATCGGCATCCGCGAAATGTTCCGCGCCTCGCCGGTCACGGGTTCCATCAGCGGCAACAACCTGCCCCTGATTCAGACCTGGGCCTGGCCGAAGGACGCCAACGGCAACCCGCTCCCGCTGGACCAGTTCCCGAAAATCGCCGGCATCCCGAAGAACATGTATGACTACCTCGTCGCCAACCCCTCGAAGGACCCAACCGGCCTGCTGCGCGCGCAAGGCATCGGCGGCCCGCGTCCCGGCACGACCGGCACCGGTCAGGTGCCGATCGGCATGGTGCTGGACCCGACCACCGTCGGCTACGACACCTTCGACATGCGTCGCTCCGCGGCCTTCGAGCGCAACCTCCGCGCCGAGTTGCTCACCGGCTACCTCGACCTGATCCACGACGTGGACCCCGACTTCACGATCAAGAACCAGATGTTCTACGACAGCATGGATCAGTATAAAATCTCCAACCAGCCCTTCAGCCCGAAGAACGACGTGAAGCTCTGGGAGAACAAGCTCACGGTCGTGAAGCGGCTCAACAACCTGCCGGACTGGATCGAGATCAACAGCCTCGCGTCCGCCAACTATCGTTTCACCACCTCGAACTCGCGCAGCAGCGGCGGCGACTACGGCACACACCGCTCCGACGCCATGGCTTCGACCTGGGTGGATGAGCGCGGCGGCATGACGCCCAATACCACCTTCGCCAACCCCTTCGAGAACGCCGACCCGCTCAGCGACGACAGCTTCCCGTGGACCTCGGACGGCCGCACCTCCTTCAACGAGGCCGGCGTCGGTGTGCTCTTCGACATCGATGTGAAGCAGAAGACCAACCTCATGATCGGCGGCCGCTGGGACGTCTCCCGCGCCGAGAACATCAACCGCGCGGGCGTCTGGGCGCTCGGCGGCACCGGCACCTCCAACGCCAATCCGCTCCGCCAGATCACGACCGCCACCTACGCCGCCGGCCACGATGACGGTCCGTCCTGGAGCATCAGCCTCTCGCACCTCTTCCCGTATGGCATCCGGCCCTACGTGACGGTGGCCCGCGCCAGCATCGCGCTCGATGGCAGCGACAACCGAATCGGCAACGACATCATCGCGCAGGGCCACATCGGCAGCGCCGAGCTCAAGGAGGCCGGCATCAAGGGCAGTCTCTTCGACAACAAGATCTTCGTGACCTCGGCCTTCTTCGAGCAGACCCGCATCATCCTGCGCAGCCTCGACGAGGACTCGGGGGCGAGCCCCGCCGAGCTGGGTGCCTTCGCCAGCGCCACGACGACGAAGGGCGCCGAGTTTGAAGTGAAGTGGGTGCCCACGAAGTCCTTCTTCATGACCGCTTATCTCGTGAAGCAGCAGACCGAGTTCACGCCCAACAGCGGCGGCACCATCCTCGTGGATGCGCGCACGCTCGGCTTCAAGGACGTCATCGATCCCGCCACCGGCAACGTCATCTACCCGGCCGAGGCCTTCCTCTACGGCGGCCGCAGCCGCATCACGCTGCCCGACGGCATCGAGGCCTATAAGTTCAAGTCCGGCAACCCGGAGACCCAGGCCGCGATCACCGCCGGCTACACGCTCCCGAGCGGACTCGGCTTCACGGTCAGCGGCAACTTCTTCTCGGAAGTGGACACGGGCCGCCTCGGCATCGTGCGCCTCCCGGAGGCCTACATCTACAACGCCGGCGTCTTCTGGAACTTCAAGAAGTGGTCGGTCAAGGCCGATGTCTTCAACCTCACTGACGAGCGCTACTTCAAGCCGCGCACCGGCGACACGCTGGGTGACGCGCTGGCCCAGGCTATGCCGGGCCTCCGCTGGCAGATGACCCTCCGCTACGCCTACTAATCCGCGCTCACCCCGCCTGTCATGAAAACCTCCCTGTTCCGCCGGCTTGGGCTGGCCGGTCTGGCCACCGCCTTGACCCTCGCCGTGGCGCCGCTCCGCGCCGCGACCTTCGACCTGCAGACCGCGACCGTCGAGGAAAACAACCGCGCCTTCGATGCCGGCGCGCTGACCTCCGAGAAACTCGTCGGTCTCTACCTCGCCCGCATCGCGGCCTACGACAAGCAGGGCCCCAACATCAACGCGATCATCTCCCTGCAACCGCAGGCGCTGGAGATCGCGCGGGCCCTCGATGCCGAGCGCAAGGCCAAGGGCCCCCGCAGCCCGCTGCACGGCGTTCCGGTGGTGCTGAAGGATCTCTTCGACACCAAGGATCTGCCGACCAGCGCGGGCTTCCTCCCGCTCAAGGACTCCGTGCCGCTCTACGACGCCACCGTGGTGAAACGCCTGCGGGACGCCGGCGCGATCATCTTCGCGAAAGTGAACATGAGCGACTGGTTCGGCGTGCCGAAGCGCGGCGACCAGAGCACGGTGCTCGGCCGCACCTCCAATCCCTACAACCTCGACCTCACGCCCGGCGGATCGAGCGGCGGCACGGGCGCGGCGCTGGCCGCGGCCTTCGCCCAGCTCGGCCTCGGCAGCGAGACGGGCGTTTCCATCCGCAATCCCACGTCGAACAACAGCGTCGTCGGCCTCGCCCCGACGCGCGGCCTGATTCCGCGGACAGGTCAGGTGATGACCTCGTTCACGCAGGAACGCTGCGGGCCGATGGCGCGCTCCGTCTATGACGTCGCCGCCCTGACCGATGTCGTCGCCGGCTTCGACGCCGAGGACCTGCTCACGATCTCGACCCCGGGCCGGATGCCGGCGGGGTCCTACACGCAGTTCCTGAAGAAGGACGGACTCAAGGGCGCGCGCATCGGCGTCTTCCGCGACCTGTTCCGCAAGGGCCCGGCCCACGAGGAAGGCACGGCGCTGGTGGAGAAGGCCATCGCGCAGATGAAGGCCGAGGGCGCGATCATCGTCGAGGGCGTGACCCTCGGCATCGATGTCTTCGACCTGCTCGACACGCATGGCGGCATGCGCACCAACTACCACGAGGCGCAGTTCTCCTACGACCTCTATTTCCGTCGGCTCGGGCCGAACGCGGTCATCAAGAACATGGATGAGCTCGTCGCGCTCGGCGACCTCGTGAAGCCGAACATCCGCAAGGCCTACGCGGAGTTCCGCTCGCTGAACCACCACGCGGACTTTATCGCCCGCCGCGAAATGCAGGACTCCCTGCGCGCCGCCATCATCGAGGTGATGGACCGCTACAAGCTCGACGCGCTGGTCCACCCCTTCAAGTCCGTCCCGCCGGAAGGGCACCTCGACCGCGGCGCGGAGAAGGACAATCCCGTCAGCTCCGTTACCGGTCTGCCTGCCGTGCTCGTGCCCGCCGGCTACACCGCCAAGGAAAACGGCCCGATCGCCATCGAGTTCCTCGGCCGGCCCTACGCCGAGCCCGTGCTGTTCCGCCTGGCCTACGCCTACGAGCAGCTTTCGCACAACCGCAAGACCCCGCCCACCACCGCCGCGCTCCCCGGAGAGCGGTTCGACTACTGAACTCCTCTTTCAACGCCATGTTTACCCAACTCAAGCTGCCCGTCCTCCGCACCGGCCTCGCCGGATTGCTTTGCTCCGCCGTGCTCTCCCTGACCGCTCCCTCCGCCCACGCGCAGAAAAAGTTCGAGGTCGTCGAGGCCACCATCGCCGACATCCAGACGGCGATCACCGCCAAGAAGGTGACAGTGCGCGCGCTGGTCGAGGCCTACCTCGCCCGCATCGAGGCCTACGACCAGAAGGGCCCGGCGCTGAACTGCGTCATCTCGCTCAACCCCGCCGCGCTCGCCGAGGCGGACAAGCTCGACGCCGCCTTTGCCAAGACCGGCAAGCTGGTCGGCCCGATGCATGGCGTGGTGGTGCTGGTGAAGGACGAGATCGACGCCGCCGGCATGGCGACCACGCAGGGCGTGAAGGTCTTCGCCGACTACTTCCCGCCGCTCGACGCCTTCGTTGTGGCCAAGCTCCGCCAAGAGGGCGCCGTCATCCTCGGCAAGACCACGCTCAGCGAATACGCGGGCGGCGACACCTACAGCACGCTCTTCGGCCACTCGCGCAACCCTTACGCTCTCGACCGCACGGTCGGCGGCTCCTCCGGCGGCTCCGGCGGCGCGCTCGCGGCCAATTTCTCCACCGTCACGCTCGGCGAGGAGACCAGTTCCTCGCTCAAGCGCCCCGCGGCCTGGGCGGCCTCCACCGGCATGCGCGCCACGCCCGGGCTTATCAGCCGCACGGGCATGTGGGACGGCCACCCGGTGCCCACCGCCCAGATGGGGCCGATGGCGCGCACCGTCACCGACCTCGCGAAACTGATGGACGGCATGGTCGGCTACGATCCCGAGGACCCGATCACGGCCAACGGCATCATGCACACGCCGAAGACCTACACGGCCTTCCTCGACAAGAACGGCCTGAAGGGCGCGCGCATCGGCGTGATCCGCGTGCCGATCGGCGGCAATTCCAATCCGGCCGCCGACGACTTCAAGCGCGTGGATGCGGTGTTCAACACGGCGCTCGGTGAGCTCACCGCCGCCGGCGCCACGGTGATGGACGTTGAGATTCCCAATTTGAAGGAACTCATGGCCAAGCGCGGCGGCGACCCGGCGCTGACCGACGAGGCGCTGCGCGTTTATCTCGCGCGCAACCCGAATCACCCGATCAAGACCCGCGAGGACATCAACAAGCACCCGGAATACGAAAACGGCTTCAAGCGCATCGTCGCCCGCGCGACCGGCGGCGGCGGCGAAGGTCGCGGCGGCACCGGTGGAGCCCCCGCCAATCCCGCCCGCACCCTCGAGGGCATCCGCGCCCGCGAGCAACTGCTCATGAACATCGCGAAGGTGATGGCCGACAACAAACTCGACGCGATCGCCTTCAAGACGGTGGAGCACGAGCCCTCGATCATCGCCGAGGCCACCAATCCGCCCTACAAGAGCAACGGCGGCGTCGTGTCGCTCAATACGTTCCTCATCTACACGCCGATCATCACGGTCCCGATGGGCTACAGCGACGGCAAGATCCCGGCCGGTATCACCTTCATGGGCCTGCCGTATTCCGAGCCCACGCTCTTCAAGCTCGGCTACGCCTACGAGCAGGCGACCAAGCACCGCCGTCCGCCCGAGACCACCCCCGCGCTCGCGGCCAAGTAAACCCTCCGTCCCCACCACGATGAAAAAGCTCCTGCTTCTCCTCTGCGCCGCGACCCTGGTCGCCGCCCCGGCCTCGGCCAAGGTCTTCGATCTCTCGACCGCCACCGTGGCCGACATCAACGAGGCCTTCGACGCCGGCGCGCTGACCTCGGAAAAACTCCTGCAGCTGTATCTGGCCCGCATCGCGGCCTACGACAAGCAGGGGCCGAAGGTGAACGCCGTCATCATGCTCAATCCCAACGCCCTCGTCGAGGCGCGCGCGCTCGACGCCGAGCGCAAGGCCAAGGGCCCGCGGTCGCCGCTCCACGGCGTGCCGGTCGTGCTGAAGGACCTGATTGACGTGGCCGGCCTGCCCACGACGGCCGGGTTCACGCCCTTCGGCGCACCGGTGCCGGAGCGGGATTCGACCATCGTTGCCCGCATGCGCGCCGCCGGCGCGATCATCCTCGCGAAGGTTTCCACGACGAACTGGTTCGGCAAGGGCTTCGAGGATACTCATCCCATCGGCGAGAGCCTCAATCCCTACAACCTCTCGCTGTCGCCCGGCGGCTCGAGCAACGGCTCGGGCGTGGCCATGGCGGCGTGGTTCGCCACGCTGGCGGTCGGCACCGACACCAGCGTCTCCGTGCAGAGTCCGTCGTCAAACTGCAGCGTGGTCGGCCTCGTCGGCACCTACGGCATGGTCAGCCGCGCCGGCATCGTGCCCCGCGGCGCCACGCAGGACCGGCCCGGCCCGATGGGTCGCAGCGTTTACGACGTGGCCGCGCTTTACTCCGTGATCGCCGGCTGGGATGCGGAGGATTTCACGACCTTCAATCCCATCGGGCATTTCCCGAACGGCGACTGGTCGAAGGAGCTGAAGGGCGCCGATCTCCGCGGCAAGCGCATCGGCGTGCTGCGTGAGATGATTCCCGAGGGATCGCAATATGCCGAGGGCCGCGCGATCTTCGAGCAGGCCCTGGCCGACATGCGCAAGGCCGGCGCCTACATCGTGGACCCGATCCTGTCGGGCAGCCCGAACATGGTCCAGGACACCGCGCAAACCCGGGGCCGGACGGCCGAGTATGAAAAGTTCGCCTTCACCAACGCCTACCTGGCCCGCCTCGGTTCCGCCGCCAAATACAAGACAGTGGAGGAGATGATGGCGAAAGTCGGTGCGGACAAGTTCGGCAACTCGATGATCGAGGCCGCCAAGCTCCCGCCGCCCGACGAGAGCCCGGAGTATCTGGCGCGCTACCGTTCCCGCACGGCTTACATTGCCCTGATCGCGGAGCTGCAGGCCCGGTTCGACCTGGATGGCTTTGTCCTCCCGTTCACGATCGCCCCGGCCCCGAGCACCGAAACCGGTCGCAATCCGGAGGCCGCCCCGCGCTCGCGCGACCCGATGGCGGTGAACAACCTCACCTCCACGCTCGGATTGCCCGCGGTGGTCGTCCCCGGCGGCTACGTGCCCTCGAACAACTTCCCGATCGCGATCCAGTTTTTCGGCAAGCCCTTCACCGACAAAACGGTGATCGAGCTGGCCTACGCCTACGAGCAGGTCAGCAAGCGCCGCAAGAGCCCCGCCACGACCCCGGCGCTCCCCGGCGAGACCTTCGAGTATTGAGTTTGCACCTTGGTTACTGGGTTTGACGGCGTTCGCCCCCGGGCGAACGCCGTCTTGTTTTTGCGCAAGCCGCCTAGCCGCGCGGCGAGGGTTCACCATTTAGCAAATCACGATCTCCAGTTAGTCATCGGGCATCTCCGATCTGGAGGCAGGACTATCAGTCCCGGGGAACATGGCTTACGCACATCGAGCGATGCAAGGCTGATGGTCTCGTCCCATTCAAGTCGAAGGACGCTTCCGGGAAAATGGCGAGCGGGATTTAAATCGAGCCATCGTTCATTAACGTGTGATCCGATATGAAACGTGAACTCTTCCCCGTAGACGGAACGGCCTACAATCCGGTCCGATCCGCTGCGTCCGCTTAATTCGCTACGGTGAGATCTTGGTGAAGAAGAAATCGAGTTCCGAAAGCAGTCTATTCAGGTCGGGGAATCGACTGCGAACGTCGAGATAAAGCGCATCCATACTGAGCGCGTCGACTGTGCGCTTAATCTGCGCTGCCGTTTTGCGATACCCGAGGCCTACACTGGAGTAGATTTTATGAAGATCGTCGGCAGGATGATATCGTAGCTGTATATCGCCTTTTACGACGTCAATGCCCGTGTCCTTCAGGATCCGCCCCGGCGTAAGATCTGCATGCACGCGCTCAAAATGCGAAAACTCCGCGAGGAACCATGCTTCAATCTCCATCACACCTAACCACCATCTTAAACCCTTGAACATACGGACTCAGAGGACGTGCCAGCGTTCGGCTAAGATCTAATTTGCTCGGAGGCCCTAAGGTCATACCGACCGGACCGGCGCAAAGCGGTATGTCAGGCGGCTGCGCGCACTGGCTCTGGGCGCGCGGCGACGGCTGCGCGGGCGGCGAAGAGGGCGTAGATCATCGGGATCACGAACAGGGTGAGGGCGCTGCCGAGGGTCAGGCCGCCGATGACGCCTATGCCCATGGACATGCGGCTCTCGGCGCCGGCGCCGAGGGCGAGGGCGATGGGCAAAATGCCGAGGATGGTGGCGAGGGTGGTCATCAGGATCGGACGCAACCGCAGCACGGCGGCGCCATGCACCGCTTCCAGGGGCGTCAGCGTGGGATCGGCGTGGCGCCGCTGGTTGGCGAATTCCACGATCAGGATGCCGTTCTTGGTGACCAAGCCGATGAGCATGATCAGGCCGATCTGCGAAAACAGATTCATGGACTGGCCGAAGCCCCAGAGCGTGAGCAGCGCTCCGGCCAGGGCGAGCGGCACCGTGATCAGGATGATCAACGGGTCGCGGAAGCTCTCAAACTGGGCGGCGAGCACGAGGTAGATCAGGGCCAGGGCCAGCAGGAAGACCTGCAGCAGGCTCGACGAGCTTTCCGCGTAGTCGCGGGCCGCGCCGGTCAGCTTGGTGGTGAAGCGGTCATCGAGCACGCGGTCCGCCGTGGCGCGCATGCCGGCGATGCCGTCGTCCAAGGTGCGGCCGCGCGCGAGGGTGCCACTAACGGTGGCGGCGATGTAGCGGTTGTAGCGGTAGAGCTCGGGCGGGCCGCTGCGCTCGGTCATCGTGACGAGGTTGTCCAACCGCACCGGGCGGCCCGAGGCGGAACGGACCGTGATCTGGGCGAGGTCCTCGGGGCGGCGGCGAAAGTCGCGGGTGAGCTGGCCCACGACGTCGTATTGCTTGCCGTTCATGATGAAGTAGCCGAAACGCTGCCCGCTGAGCGCGGCCTGCAGGGTGGAGGCGATGTCGGCCGAGGCCACGCCCAGCGCCTGCGCGCGGTCGCGATCAATCTCGATCTGTAGCTCGGGTTTGTTGAAGCGCAGATCGGTGTCCACGGTGGCGAACACCGATTGCTGCCGGGCCTCGTCGAGGAAGCGGGGCAGCACCTCCTCCAGCGCGGCCAGGTTGGGCGCCTGGATCACGAACTGCACGCCGCCGCCACCGCCGCTGGCGCGGCGTTCGCCGATGGTGGATTCCTGGGAAATGTTCACCCGTGCGCCGGGGACCTGGCGGAGCGTTTTCTGCAGCTCATCCACGATGTCCTGCTGGGAGCGCGCTCGCTCGCCCTTGTCGGGGAGGAAGACACGCACGAAGCCGCTGTTGACGACACCCTGCGCGCCGCCGCCACCCCCGCCGCCCGGCACCTGCATCATGAGCAGTTCCGTCTCCGGCACCTGACGCGCCAGCAACTCGGTCAGGCGATCCATATAACCGTGCATGTAGTCGAAGCCGGCGCCCTCGGGGCCGGTGGCGCGCACCGTGAGCCGACCGCGGTCCTCCAGCGGCACCAGTTCCCGCGGCAGCATCTGGAGCGAGAGAAAGATCAGCCCGGCCGTCACGACGAGCACCACCGGGGCCAGCCAGCGGCGGCGCAAGAAACCGCCCAGCGAACGACCATAGCCCTGCGTGATGGCCTCGAAGAAGGGTTCCGTCTTCCGGAACAGCCAGCCGTGCCCGGTGCGCCGCCGCAGCAACCGCGCGCTCAGCATGGGCGTCAGGGTGAGGGCCACGAAAGCCGAGAGCAGCACCGCGCCCGCGATGGTCACGCCGAACTCGCGGAAGAGCCGGCCCGAGAGTCCGCCGAGGAAGAGCAGGGGCAGGAAAACGACCGCCAGCGTGATCGTGGTGGCGACCACCGCGAAGAAGATTTCCCGCGTGCCCTGGATGCCGGCCTCCTCCGGCGGCATGCCGGCCTCGATCTTGGTGTAGATGTTTTCGAGGACCACGATGGCGTCATCCACCACGAGGCCGATGGCGAGCACGATGCCGAGCAGCGTGAGCACGTTGATCGAGAACCCGGCCAGCTGCATGATGAAGAAAGTCCCGATGATGGACACCGGGATGGCCAGGATGGGAATGAGCGTGGTCCGCCACTCCCGGAAAAATGCGAACACCACCGCGACAACGAGGACGAAGGCGATGAGGATGGTCTCCTCGACCTCGGCCACCGAGCGCCGCACGAAGGTTGTGTTGTCGTAGGCGACCGTCATCTTGATGTCGTCCGGCACTTCACGTTCCAGCCGCCGCACGCGCCGCATGAGCTCGTCCACGATCTCGATCTGGTTGGCGCCCGGCTGGGCCCGGAAATACAGGCCGGCCACCGGCATGGTGCCCAGCTTGAGGGCCGAGCGCTCGTTTTGCGCGCCGAGTTCTGCGAAACCGACGTCCTGCAGGCGCACGATGCGGTCGCCGTCGCGCTTGACGGTGAGGCGGTTGAATTCCTCCACGGTGTAGAGCCGGCTGAGGGTTTTGACCGGCAGCTCGATCTGGCCGCCCTCGATGCGGCCGGAGGGCAGGTCGGCGTTCTCGCGCTGCAGGGCGGTGCGCACGTCGAGCGGCGTCAGGCCGTAGGCGGCGAGCTTGTCGGGCTCCAGCCAGAGGCGGATGGCGTAGCGTTTCTCGGCCGGCTGCGAGACCGAGGCGATGCCGGGCACGGTCTGCAACCGCTCCTTGATCATGTCGGCAAAGGCGCCGAGTTCGAGCTGCGAGCGAGTTTCGCTGCGAAACGTGAGTCCGAAGATCGGCTGCGCGTCGGCGTCGGCCTTGTTGAGGATGGGCGGGTTGACGTCGGGCGGCAGGTTGCGCGTGGCGCGTGCCAGTTGGTCGCGCACGTCGCTGGCGGCGGTGTCGAGGTCCACGTCGAGGTCGAACTCCGCCGTGATCTGGCTGCTGCCCTCGCGGCTGGTCGAGGTCAGCGTGCGGATGCCAGCCACGGAGTTGATGGCCTCCTCGATCGGCTCGGTGATCTGGGCCTCGACGACCTGCGCCGAGGCGCCGGAGTAGGAGGTGGTGATGGAAATGGTCGGCGGATCGATGGCCGGATACTCGCGAACGCCGAGACGCACCAGCGCGAGCAGGCCGAAGAACACGATGGCGAGCGAGGCCACGACCGTGAGGACCGGGCGCTTGATGCTGAGGGTGGCGAGATCCATGCCGGGGACTCAGCGGGCGGATTCCACGGAGCGGAGGGTGGCGCCGGCCCGCAGGTTTTGCAGGCCCGAGACGACGACGCTTTCGCCGGGTTGGAGGCCCCGGAGAATCTGCACCTTGTCGGCGGTGCGCAGGCCGGTGGTCACCGCGCGCTGCTCGGCCTTGCCCTGCTTGGCGACGAAAATGGATTTCTCGCCGGAGCCAGAAATGACCGCGAGGGCCGGGACCATGAGGGCGTTGGCGTCCGTGCCCGACTGCCAGACGACGCGCGCGAACGCG